>JBDSMU010000131.1:0-8953 GCA_039915685.1 Gemmatimonadales bacterium
CTAGAGACTAGAGACTAGAGACTAGAGACTAGAGACTAGAGACTAGAGACTAGAGACTAGAGACTAGAGACTAGAGACTAGAGACTAGAGACTAGAGACTAGAGACTAGAGACTAGAGACTAGAAAAATATCCGCGCCGTGTCGGAGCGTGTAGTT
Organism: Gemmatimonadales bacterium; assembly: GCA_039915685.1. Taxonomy (GTDB): domain Bacteria; phylum Gemmatimonadota; class Gemmatimonadetes; order Gemmatimonadales; family GWC2-71-9; genus Palsa-1233. The sequence continues at coordinate 157 of JBDSMU010000131.1, forward strand.
CTCTCATCTCTCATCTCTCATCTCTAGTCTCTAGTCTCTATATCCCCTCGCCCGCGCCACCACATTCGCCGCCACGAACATGAAGGCGAATGCACTCAGCATCATGAGGACGCTGGCGAGTTCGGGCAGGGCGGTGCTGGTCATCGGAACTCCGGACGTGGCGGTGGATTTACTTGCTGGCAGTGACGGTCAGGTCGCGAACGTGCAGGTCGAGGAAGTGGTTGGCGCGAAATCCGACGATGCCATCGACCGGCGTTGTGGCCCGGGGCCGCTTCGCGACGACCACGTCGTTGATCCTGAAGACGACGTCCTTTGCGCCGGCTTTGATCGTCAGCACGTTGAGTGCGGGGGAATCGCCGGTCTTCCACTTCTTGATCGCGCCGGCATCAGTCCACGCCATGATCATACTGGTGGCTGCGCCAGTGCGCCGCTTGATCATGAACTTGCCGTCATTGCGCGCGAGGAAGTAGGTGTATGACTGCGCGGTCCCGGCGAGGTCCTTGCCACCGACGACAAGGCCGTACGCCTCTTCATGCGCCGACTTGGGCGGGAAAAAATACACCGACGTTTGGGCGGTGAAATTCCCCGTGCCGGTCATGTCTGGGTGGAACAACACCCCCGACACAGGACCGGTGGTGATGTGCCAGCCCGGCTTCATGACCACAAAGGAGAGCTTGGAGGCGTCCGTCTTGGGATCATCGGTGCGCACCTGCCAACCCATGGTCCGGGCGTCGGTGGGCGTCGGCGCAGCGGTCTGTGCCGATATCGCCACCGGCAGGGTGACGGCAAGGGCGAGCGTGAGCAGGCGCATCGGGTCCTCGTGGTGTGGGCCAGCTGGAAAGATACCGTCACATCGCAATGCTGTCTCGCGGGGGCGACGCCATCTGGGTTTCTTTCGGGATGAATCACCCCGAACCGCTGCTTCTCTACGACGGCGACTGCGGCGTCTGCAGCGCATCCGTGCAGTTCATCCTCCGGCACGATCAGCACGCGCGCTTCCGGTTCTCGGCTCTCGACTCGCCGATCGCACGGGAGCTCCTTGACGCCTACGGCGTCTCATCGGAAATGGATTCGGTGGTCCTGCTCGACCGCGGGCAGGTACTGGTCCGTTCCACGGCGATCTTCGGCGTCCTGCGACGGCTGGGCGGGGCGTGGCATCTCCTCCGTATCGGTCGGGTGATTCCACGTCGTTGGGCCGACGCCGGGTACAACTGGTTCGCCCATCGTCGGGGCTGGTTCTCGGCGCGACTCGGACTCGCCGCGTGTCTCGTTCCGACGCCGGAGCAGCGAGCGCGATTTCTCACGTGAGACTGGTGCGACGCCGCGACGGAGCGTTTCACCTTGGCAGCCAGCAAATCGTATATTGGATGCGATGACGGATAAGCATCTCGAGGATCTCAAGGCCGCCCTGGGCGCGGGGTACACGATCGAGCGCGAACTCCCCGGCGGCGGGATGAGCCGGGTGTTCGTGGCCGAGGAGCACGCGCTCGGGCGTGAGGTCGTCATCAAGGTGCTGCCCCCGGAACTCGCGGCGGGCGTGAACCGCGAGCGATTTCGTCGCGAGGTGCAGCTCGCCGCACGGCTCTCGCATCCCTACATTGTCCCGCTGTTGCACGCCGGTGAACACGGCGAGTTGCTGTGGTTTACCATGCCGTACATTGCCGGCGAATCGTTGCGCACCCGTTTGGAGAGCAACGGACCCTGCTCAATGCGCGAGGCACTGCAACTCCTCCGCGACGTGGTGGAAGCGCTGGCGTACGCGCATTCCCGTGGCGTGATCCATCGGGACATCAAGCCGGGCAACGTCCTCTCTGATGGGCAGCACGCGGTCGTGACCGACTTCGGTGTGGCGAAAGCGTTGAGCGCGTCGATGACCACCGGTATCGCGGGGAACACCACCTCTGGCATGGCGATCGGGACCCCGGCGTACATGGCGCCGGAGCAGCTTGCCGCCGACCCCGCGGCCGATCATCGAGTCGATATCTACGCGACAGGTTTGCTGGCGTATGAGCTGCTGATGGGCGCGAGCCCGTTCGCGGCGCCGTCCCCCACCGCAACGATGACGGCGCAGCTCACCCTCACACCCGATCCGCTGCACACCCTGCGGCCCGATGTGCCGCCGGCGTTCTCGCAACTGATCTCGAAGTGTCTCGCGAAGGATCCAGCGGATCGACCGGCGGACGCGCAGGCCGTGCTTGTCGAGCTTGACCGTATCTCGGGTGCGATGGCTGCTGACCATCATCGCGCGACCACCGACCCGTCACCGCACGCTTCGCGCTCGGCATCGCCGTGGCCGATGGTGGTCGCTGCCGCGGCCGTCATTCTCCTCATCGGCGCCGGCGTCTACCTCGCCTTCGCACGCGGCACACCGCCCCCGGCTCCGCGCGTCGACACCCTCACTGTGATGGGTGGTCGCGACACGACAAACGGGGTCGCATTTCCGTCGATCGCGCAGGCGCCTCTCACCCGTGCCGATTCGCTCGCAATCGCGCAGGCATTGCGCAACGAGTTGGAGCATCTCGATCCGGTCGCGGCGCAGCGCACCACGCGGGTGGAGCCGCTCCCAACGTCGACTTCGGCAGGCCAGGAAACGCTGGAACTGGTCTTGGCCCGCACTGACTCGCTCGTCCGTGCCCGCCTCGCGGAGGTTTCGCGGTTTGCGCCCTCCGTGGGCGGTCCTCCAAACCAGAGGGCGATGGGAGGCGTGACGTCATCGACGCCAGCCGTGCAAGCCACTGGCCCGCGGCGGGTCGTCGTGTTCGGCAATGCCGGCCGCGGGGCCGACTCGACGCTCGACGCGCTGAGCAACCAGCTCGCCCGTGAGTTCGGCCGCCGCCTCCGCCGTTCGGGGGGATGGGAGGTGATCGTGATGGAGGAGGCGAATCGCCAAGCCGGAGGGCCACCGCCGCAACTCGAGGGCGCCGAGGCACTGGTAAACCTGACGCTTGTGCCGGCGTCAGGAGATTCAGCATCGTTGCGGGTGCAGGTCCGCAACATCTCGGCAGGTTCTGCCTTCGGTTATCGCGTGGTGTCGGGCGACAAAGTCGGATCACCACGCACGGTCGAGCCTTTCATGGGAACGATCAGCGAGGCGCTCGGCGTCATGGGCGACATGCAGCGCTCGCCGCGCGGGCAGAACTGGACTATCGAGCGGGACGGACGTCGCGACCGGCCCTGAATGTTGTCATGGTGGGATTGGATGGTGTGACGTGTCGAGCGATTGCAACGTGGACGCGGCCCCACCGCCGACTCAAAGATTCAACAGGCCCACTCTCCCACCGAAATCATCATCTACCGACGGCACGCCCGGTGGCGCCAGCCACGGGCCGTCGTCAAGTCGCAGGTTGATTCGGTAGAGGCCGGGCGCGGCCTCGAGCCATACTTCCCACCGCCCATCGGCCAAGCGGGTCAGAGCCACTGGCTGCCACGTTGTGACATCACCAGTGATGGTGGCCACCCGCACCGATGTCGGGAGCGCGAAGCGAACCCGCACGCGCCCGGAAATCTCACGTGATACCTCGATCGGCGGCGCATTGACGATCACCGGATGCTTGCGGAACACCGGACGCCGCGGTACGTCGACGCGCAGCCCAAACCGGGTGAACTGCCCGCCGCGCATGCCCAGGAGCACGTCCGACGGCGTGCGTCCGAAATCGGCGGAGAGGTGGAGGTCGGGGGTAAGGTGGAAAGTCGCGCTTCCCTGCCACCAAGCCTGCGAGGCGATGCCCGTGCCGCGGCGTGTCCCCGCTGACGCGCCGAGGGTGAAACTACTCACCGTCCAGGTGGCCCCGACGAGCGCATCGGCGATGTCGTTGACGCGGGCCTGATAAAGCGTATCACTTCGGGGATCGCGCGGATCGAAGTACACGCCACTCCGCACCACGCTGTCGCGTACCGTCGTCGAAACCCAGCCGGCTTTCAACTGAACCGGGCCGAGCCGCAGCATTGCGCCGGCACCGCGGCGGCCCCATCCAGCGCGCTGCTCACCGATCCGAGCGACGCCTTCCTGCCAGGTCCCCTCGAGCGTCAGGTTGCCAAGTTCCCGCACAAACCGGAGTTCCATACCGGTGAGCCGGGTCCAGTGCTCCCCGACGCCGCGCGCGGCCCGAGCGCTCGGGCCCACCTCGATCCGGCCCAGTGTGGAAAGGAGTGCGAATCGCAGGTCGCCGGCGAGTTGCCCGGTACGCCCGACCCCGAAGTGTTCCGTAGTGGCGCCGCCGACGTCGATGCGAACTGTGCCGTAATCTTCGGCGTATCGCCCACCCAGTGATGTGTAGGGGCCGGCGGGCAACTGGTCGAGCCGCGCCTCGCCACTCACCGTCTCGAGCACCGCCTGCGCACCGGCTGACGACGCAGCGGTGGCGAGGAGTGCGAGGGCGAGCGGGGCGATCCTCACGGCGTGCCGGTCCCGGTCGCGTTGGATGTCCGTGGTTCCGCGACGGTGCGTTCGACGTCGCGCGGCATCAACCGCACGAACTCGGCGTCACCGGCCCGTCGCCGTGCAAGGTTGGCCACGTGGGCCCAGGCGCGATCGGGTTGGGCGCCTCGCGCCACCAGGTCGAGGTAGGCGCCAAGCGGTGTAGTCACGCTTTGGGTGCCGCGGATCTGGTGGAGCTCGACCAGGCGCTGTTCGGCAACCCCGGCCTGCAGGGCGGCCGCGGCGGTGGTCAATTCGATCGTCGATGAGGCGGGACCGAGCGCGGCGCGTGCTACCTGGAGTGCCATCCGGAGCCGGCTGAGGGCCGCAACGATCCGGTCGGGATCGATACCCTTTGCGTGCCCCTCCAGAGCCCTGAGTACAATTGGTTCGGTGGGGAGGCCGGCGCGCAGCGCACTGTCGACGAGGGCATTCACGCGGGTGGCAACCGGCGCGGGGAAGCGGGACATGACCCGACTGTCCTGTGCCCGGGCACCGCCGAGGGGCAGGGCCAGCAGGCTCAGGGTGACAAAGAATGGGATGACGATGCCACGGTGCTGCATCACTCTGTCCCCACGGTCATGACCGAGGTAGGCCGTCCGAAATCGTCGAGGACTGGGGCGGCGGCTGCGTCGGCCCTCCACTCCCCCCCGTCAACCACGTACGCAAAACGATAACGCCCCGGCGGCAGTTTGACAGTCACCCGCCACCGGCCGTCACCCTCGGCCTTGAGCTGGAGGCGGTCAGTACGCCAATCGGTGAAGTCGCCCACGAGGGCTACCGAGTGGGCTCCCGGCAGGGCCGCCAACGCGAAGGTCACCTTCTCTCCGCCACCCGATCCGACGAGCGTCAGGGTCAGTGCGAGGGCGGCGGCAGTGCCGCCCCCGCCGCCGAGCAGCAGATTGCGGCGTGCGCGGCGCCGCCGCCGGGCGCCGGTCCGAGCCGCAAGGCCGGAGACGTCGGGCGCGCTGCCACGGAGCAGTGCTACTGCCCGCTCGAGTCGTGGATCGTGTAATTGGTCGTCAGGTTCCATCATCGAATCTCCCGGAGGCGCGTCCGCAGCTGTTCACAGGCGCGAGCCACCCGCATCTTGAGCGCCGACACGCCGATCCCGGTCATGTCGGACATTTCCTGGTATTCCAGTCCCTCGACGTGCTTGAGCAGGAACGCTTCCCGCAGGGGTGGCGACAGTGCCGCGATTGCCCTGTTCAGTTCCTCGCGCAGTGCCAGCGCGTCGTCGTCCGGAACAGTCGACGCCCGAGCGATCGCGAAGTCAGCCGCGTCGCCCGTGACGAACGGCCACCATCGCTTGTGGCGCGACCGACACCGGTTGACGGTGATCCGGAACAACCAGCCCTCCAGCCGGACAGGGTGGGTGCCCCGCCGGATCGCGCGATCTGCCCGGAGGAACACCTCCTGGAGGACTTCGTCGGCCTCATCAGCCGAATGCAGGAAATGAGTGGCGTAGCGCATGAGGGACGGTCCGTAACGGTCCATCATCTCACCGAGGGCCGCGGAATCACCGCTCCCGATCCGCTCGATGAGCGCATCATCTTCCGCGCTCACGTGCCACGGACCTGTGGGTGGGGGGAGGGGGTCACATCGGGAAGCTAATGTGACCTCTCCCGGTCCGATGGGAGTCCCCATGTCAGATGACGGAGAACGGAGAACGGAGAACGGAGAACGGATGGCTGACGGCTACGTGCTCATGACTAATCCCCCACAACCAAACGTGCCAATGACTCGCAGCATTGTCTTGCTCTCCATGGTCTTGATCGCCGGCTGCCTCGATTCTGGCCTGGGCGGCCCGTCGCAGGGCACCGGCGACGCACAACTTGCCGTGCTCAACGCGCTCGCTGCTGACGACCGCGTTGCATTTACACTTGATGGTCACGACGTCGCGATGCCGAACCCGGGCGGCACCATCAGCGTCGCGGTCGCGGCCGGAACACATCAGGTGGAGATCCGCGGTGGGGCGTCACAAGGCCTGTTGGCCAGCACCACATTTGCGGTTCCGGCCGGCGGTCGTCGTTCCGCGGTGGTGAGTGGTGGCACGACCCCGGGCATCGCGCTCCTGGTTGCGTCCGATACCGCTTCGTTGCCTCCCGCGGGCGCGGCGAAAGTGCGTGTGGTGCACGCGGTCCCGGGCGGTCCGACCTTTGACTCATACCTCGCACTTGTGGGACAGCCCGTTGACAGTGGGGCGCGATTTGTGTCGCCGTTCTCGTACGGCGTGGGGCAGGCTCCCGAGTTTCCGGGTTACGCGGTTCGTGGACCCGGCAGCTATCAAGTCACTCTCAAGGTGCCTGGGAGTGGCGCGCCCGCGGTGGTGAGCGAGCCTTTCCTGATGGGCGCGGGTCAGGTGTTCAGTGTGGTGCTTGCCAAGGCGCTGGACGGAATACTTGTGCTGCGGGTGGTGCGGGAACGGTAGTGAGAATGGCACTTACCGCGGAGTGAGCGAACCCGTCGCGGCCGCGACCGCCAACTGTGCGATTGCCTGTGCTGCGAGGGCATTGGCCAGACTGGTACGAGCACGCGACAATGCGGTGAGCGCTCCCACGACATCCCCATTGCCGGCGACACCCGCTGTGAAGCGTGTCCGCGCCTGATCGACTTCCTGTTCACCGAGTTGCACCTGCAGTCGGGATGCACGGACCTGGGCGGCGATGGCGTGTGTGCCGGCCATCGCTGCACGCACTTCCAGATCGATGGCGCGCAATACTTCCCGCTGTCCGAGTTCCGCTTGTTCCAGAACGGCCGCCCCGGCGGCACCTCGCGCCTGGCGTGAGAATCCATCGAGCAACGAGATCGACACCTCGATCCCCGCCTGCCAGGTGGTCACCAAGCGGTTTCCGGCTCGGCCAATCTGCCCGACATCTCCCACCAACCCGATCGACGGAATCCATTCAGCGCCGACGGCGCCCGCACGCTGTCGCGCGGCATTGACGCGTGCACTCGCTGCGGTGATCTCGGAACGTTGCGCGCGAGCGAGCCCGATCGCCGCCGATTCGTCGAGCGAATCGGTGGACGCAAGCCGGTCAAGACTGTCTGTGAGTGGCAGCTTCGCCAGCGCTGGATCATCGAGCGCGCTTTCGAGCGCGATCCGCGCCCGCTCGACATCGGCCTCGCTACCGGCCGCCAGCGCCTCCGACTCGGCGAGCTGCGCGCCCGCCCGGGTGGCATCGATGTTCGGGGCGATGCCCGCGTCCACTCGCTCGCGCGCGACGCTCAGCAGGTCGCGTGAAAGCAGGACGTCCTGGCGCCGCGCAGCGACGAGGGCCTCCGCATGCGCCACGCGAACGTATGCTACGGCCGCGGCAAGTGCAGCGGTGTCGGCGCTTCGCGCGGCGTTGCCGGCAATCGCGTCGACATCGAGGCGTGCTGCGCGCCACCGACCCAGCGCGGCGAGATCAAGCAGCGGGATCCGGGCTGCCGCGCGGGCATCGAGCACCGTGAACGGGTCGGTAGCGCGGGCTGGAAGACTGAAGATCCCGAATGCGTCGGGGTTCACGGTGCGTCGCACCGCGGTTGCCCGCGCCGTCACTGACGGAAGGAGCCCAGCGCGGATTTCCCGGGCGAATGCCTCGCTGCGAGTGACATCGAGTGCCGCATTGCGTGCCACGCCATCGCGCCGAACCGCGGCACGCATCGTCGCGTCCAGCGTCAGCGATTGGGCCAGCAGGGATGCTGGGAGGACCACCAGGGCAATGCACAGTCGAAGGGCGTGCATGATCATTCCACCGTCTTGGCAAATCGCCGAATGGAGATGGTGAGCGTCACTGCCGCAATCGCGATGAGCGCGAGTGTCGGTCTCCAGAGCGCACTCATGCCCACGCCCTTGAGCAGGATGCCGCGCATGATGTCGAGAAACCACGTCACCGGCACGATCACCCCGACCCACTGTGCCGCCACTGGCATCGCCTCGCGCGGGAAAATGAACCCGGAGAGCAGGATCGACGGCAGCATGAAGAAGAGAGCGAGCTGTTGCGCCGATCCCTGGGTGCGCGCCACAGTGGCGACGAGGAGACCGAGACCGAGAGTGGCAAAAATGAATGGCGCGGTGAGCGCGTAGAGGAGCAGCAATGAGCCGCGAACTGGAACGTGAAACACCAGCCATCCCATTACCAGAATGTTGGTCATCTGCAGGTAGGCGATGGCGATGAACGGCACGACCTTGCCCAGCAGCAGTGCCGCCTTGCTGATCGGCGTCACGATCAGCTGTTCGAGGGTTCCCCCCTCCCGCTCGCGCACCACTGCGACGCTCATCACCAGCAGGAAGGTGATGGTGAGCAGGATCCCGACGATCCCCGGGACGATGAACGTGCTGCTGCGGAGCGCCGGGTTGTACCACGGCCGTACGCGCAGGTCGACCAGTGGCAA
>JBDSMU010000179.1:0-4790 GCA_039915685.1 Gemmatimonadales bacterium
AGCGCGACCGCGAGTCCGACGTAGTGCTGCCTCTGGTCGGGCTCCATAGCCAGCGACAGCAGCGGGATCAGCGTGAGCAGCAGGGTGAGCCAGGTGCGCACCCGGGCAACAAGAAGTTCGCCGTCGCGCGCGGCATCGGCCAGCACCTCGTCAGGCGTGGCAGTGAGCCACGCGCCGAGTCGGTCCAGGGATGTCTGCGCAGAGTCCACTACATCAGCCGGTAGTGGGGGCCACTGGTGCCTTCGCGCGGTGTCCACCGCGGACCGACAACGTCGGTGGCTTTGCAGTCTACACAGTTGGGGGCATTGACCACCAGTCGATCGCCCTCGCGTTCATACACGCCCGCCGGACAGAGGCGTGCATAGAAATCGGCGACCTCGCCCGTGATGTCCTTCCCGACGATCAGGTGAGTCGGGATCGAGTCACGGGTGCTGTTTCCCGACTTGAAGACAGCATCAACCTTGCTGAACGTCAGCACGTTGTCGGGAACGAACGGGACGTGGTTTCCTGGATGTCGAGGCGCAGCGGCGTCCTCACCCATCGCGATCTTGCCACCGGGGAAGGCGCCACCGGTGAGCGTCATCAAACCTGCCTTCATGGCCCCTGCCATGAAGCCATCCTTGAAGCCGAGACGCATGTTGCGGGTGCGACGCATGTCGGCCGTGATGTACGACGCCCGGATCGACTTGTCGTACGGAGCCAGCGAGGTTGCGTCGCCAGTGCCCTCTCCGGCCAAGGCCGCAACGATCGCGTCGGCCGCGAGCATCCCCGATTCCATGGCGTAGTGCACACCCTTGAGTGACGGCACGTCGACAAACCCTGCCGTGTCACCAATCATCATCAGGCCGTCGCCGCTGAGCCGAGATGGTATTGCGTAGAAGCCACCCTCCGGAATCGTCTTGGCGCCCCATTCGACCATCGTGCCACCCTCGAGGATCGCACGGAAGAGCGGGTGCAGCTTCATCCGCTGCATCGACTCGTGCACGTCGAACGATGCGTCGTGATAATCGAGGCCCGCGACCAATCCGATCGAGACCTGGTCTGGTCCCATCGGGTAGCACCACGATCCGCCGAACACCGATGTCGGAAGCGGCCAGCCCATCGTGTGGATCACGCGGTCGAGCGGGCGAGCCACGTCCCACACTTCCTTGACGCCGAGCGCGAAGATCTGGGGATTCTCAGCTCCGACGTCGCGCCACTTGCACCACGCCTGCGCCAGCGGGCCACGGGTTCCCTCGGCGAGTACGACCACCTTGGCGGTGAGTTCGGTCGGCTCACCGTAAACGTCGGTTGGTTGCGACTCGCGATCTAGCCCCGACGCGGTGGTGCGCACACCGATCACCCGTTCTCCATCGACCAGGAGCGATTCGACTGGGAAGCCGGGAAAGATGTTGATGCCCAGCTCTTCGGCCTTCTCACCCATCCAGCGCACCACCTCGGACAGTGACGCGATGAAGTTGCCGTGATTCCGCATCGTCGGCGGCGTTGGCACCCGAGTCGCGCGCGATTCCGAGAGGTAGTAGACCGCCTCATCTGTTGCTTCCTGCCGGAACGGCAAGTCGCTCACGGCCACGTCTGGGAAAAGGCGTTGCATCGCAACCGGATTGATCGAGGCACCGGACAGGGTATGCTCGCCGAGCGCACTGGCCTTCTCGAGCACGCCGATGGCGAGTTCCGGGTTGGCGCGCGCTAGCTGGATAGCGCAGGCAAGGCCGGCCGGCCCCGCACCAACGATCACGACGTCGAGTTCAATCGCCTCGGGACCAGGCGCCTCGGTTCGGATGATCGTTGACGGCAAGGGGGACTGGTGACGGACCGGTAGAATGACGCCCACGACTACTCCAGGGAAAAAGTGCTCAGCACTCAAATATACGCCGTGGCGGCGGGGGCTTGAGGAAACGGAGGGTCGATGGCCGGGCCTCAGCCCGTGGGCGCGCCATCACGATGTATCGACAGGCCAAGATCGGCCGCCGGCGCCGAATGGGTGAGGGCACCGAGGCTGACGAAGTCGACGCCTGTCATGGCGTAGCGCCCGAGGGTGTCGAGCGTGACCCCGCCGGTGGCCTCGACTTCGATTTCAGGGTACGACGCGCGGACAATCCTGACCCACTCCGCCACCGTGTCAGGCGCCTGATTGTCGATCAGGATCCGCGTGGCACCAGCAGTGAGCGCCTCATGCAACTGGTCGATGGATTCGACTTCCACCTGAAGCGCGTTCACGCCGGCGGCACGGGCCGACTCGAGGGCGTCGCGCACCGTTCGACCTGCCGCGCGCAACGCCTCCCAGTGATTGTCCTTGGTCATGACCGCAGTGGCGAGATCGAGTCGGTGCCGCGTGCCGCCACCCGCAAGCACCGCACTCACCTCCAACAGCCGAAGTCCCGGAGTGGTCTTGCGGGTATGCAGGATCCGGCACGACATCCCGCGCACTGCGTCGACATGGGAGCGGGTGAACGTGGCGACGCCACACGCACGTTGCAACAAGTTGAGCAGCGGGCGCTCGGCGCGCAGGATGCTGCGCAATGAGCCGTGCAGCGTGCCAGCCACCGATCCCGCGGCCACGCGATCCCCATCGCTCGCATTCCAGGCGATCGGCGGCAGCGCGCACGCCGCCACCACAGCATCGGCATAGGCACACCCGGCAAGCACCATCTCCTCACGTACCTCGATCACCGCGTTGCCCGTCATGGTGACCGCAACCGACGCCTCCGACGTCACGTCGCGGGCACCGTCTTCGTCCAGCGACAGCCGGGCAATGCGATCGGCGTCAGCCGCGATCAGCGCAGCGTCAAGTTGGTCACGCACCGAGTGCGACCATCCGCTCAATCGCAAGCTGCGCCCGGACCCTGACCTCTTCCGGCACGTCAATCATGTACTGCTCATGACGCAGTGCGTCGCGAACATCGATCAGCGTGATCGTCTTCATGTAGGCGCATTCGGCGCGGCGATCGGCGGGAACGAAACGCTTCCCGGGCGCCTCCTGCTGCATCCGGTGGATGATCCCAGTTTCAGTGGCGACGATGAACGTGTCGGCGGGGAGGTCGCGGGCGAGGTTGATCATGCCCTCAGTGGAGGCGATGTGAATGCCCTCGGGGGCGAGGTCGCCATCAGCCATCCGGTAGAGCAACCGCGACGCACAACCGCATTCAGGATGGACCAGCACTTCGGCGCCAGGGTTGCCATCACGCGCGGCCTGCAGGGCATCGACATCGATGCCCGCATGCACATGGCACTCCCCCATCCACACCTCAACATCCCGTTCCGGGCGCATCCGGCGAACGTGCGCGCCGAGGAACATGTCCGGGAGGAAGAGAATACCGCGATCGGCCGGAATCGCGTCGATCACATCGAGGACGTTGCCCGAGGTGCAGCAGTAATCGAGTTCCGCCTTGACCGCAGCGGTTGTGTTCACATACCCGACGGCGACATGATCGGGGAAATCCTGCCGCCAGCCACGAACCTCGGCTGCCGTGATCGTGTCGGCGAGAGAACATCCGGCGGCCAGGTTGGGCAACAGCACCATCTTGGTGGGGGCTAGCACCTTGGCCGTTTCGGCCATGAAGTGCACGCCGCAGAAGACGATGATCGATTCCGACGCCGCGGCGGCCCGCCGAGAGAGGCCGAGCGAGTCGCCCACGAAATGCGCCACATCCTGGACTTCGGCGCGCTGATAATTGTGCGCGATGACGATCGCGTCACGGTCGGCGGCGAGTTCGCGGATCTCGGCCTGCAATCCGGGGATCGCTTCGGCCGGATATGGCATCGGCTCGATCACGGGTAAAGGCTGGATCACGTACCACTCCGGGGATTCGGGAAATCAGACCGACTGTGACCACCGCGGCTTTCGCGTCGACTGCGCGCCCGGGCGGCGATCATGCCCGCCACCATCAACTGGTCGCGCGCCCGCCACGCATCGGCCGGCAACTGGGCGCACAACATCTCGAACTCCTGCTCGGCTGCGGCCAGCCCCAATTCGGTGCGGAGTACGCCCACATCGGCCGTCATCCGGCGACGCATCGTTGACAACTCGACGTCGGCATCATGGACGTCATACACATCATCAGGCCGCAACACGCTGTCGAACGTGGGCGCATGGCCGTCTTGCTCGGCGACGAACTGTGCGATGTCGCGGGCAGCACGGTCGGCGAATACGATCCCTTCGAGAAGCGAGTTCGACGCCAATCGGTTGGCCCCGTGTGCGCCGGTGTGGGCACACTCGCCGGCAGCCCAGAGTCCGGGGAGCGTCGATGCACCATCGAGCTCGGTGCGGATCCCTCCCATGGCGTAGTGCATCGCCGGTGCAATCGGGAGCAGCGATTCCTCGAGCGTGAGGTGATGCGGGGCGAGCAGCGCGGCGACGCCCGGAAAGCGACCCGACACGTCGGCCACATGGCGCGCATCGAGGAAGGCGTCGCCGTGCGCTGCACGGTCTGCCACGGCGCGTGCCACAATATCGCGCGGGGCGAGCTCGCCGCGCGGATCAGCGTCGAAGGTGAAACGCTGCGCTGCACCATCGACCACCCATGCGCCAGCACCGCGTAACGCTTCGGTCAGGAGCGGCGCCGGATTCACCCCGGGAAGGCTCAATGCGGTCGGATGAAACTGCAGGAACTCGACGTGCTCGAGCTCAGCGCCGGCAAGGTGCGCGAGGGCCCAGCCGTCGCCGGTGGCAACTGACGGATTGGTCGTGATCTCGAAGAGCCGTCCGACGCCGCCGGTGGCGAGCAGCACAGCTGGTGCAGCAATGACATCGACCTGCCGGTCGGCGCCGACGAGCACGGCGCCGGTGA
>JBDSMU010000009.1:0-68247 GCA_039915685.1 Gemmatimonadales bacterium
GTGGCGGAGGGGTTTGGCGAGGATCTCGCGGCGGCCTTGGGCAAGGTGCCGTGGATCCGGGTTGTGAGCCGCATCGGGGCGAGCGGTTACAAGGGACAGGGAAACATCGATCCCCGAGCAACGGGCAAGGCACTCGGAGCGAAGTATCTCGTCATGGGATCGTTCCGTACCATTGATGGTCGGCAGAGCCTGCTGATCCAGTTGGTAAGCACCCGGGACGACTTCCAGGTCTGGTCGGATCAGTTTGACCGACCCGCCGACCTGGCTGCCCTCCGGGACCAGATTGCCGCGACGATCGGCGACAGCTTGCGCGCCATGGCTGGACAGGCGGCGCAAGGACAATCGGTGATTGCCACCCGCGCGCACCGCGGCAGTCCGGATGCCTACAACCTCTACTTGATCGGGAAGCAGAAGTTGAACCGGCGTGGCCCCGGCGTGGGTTCAAGCATCGCCCTCTTCCGGGAGGCCATCACCCTCGACTCGCTGGAGGCGGATGCCTGGTCAGGGCTCAGTCTCGCCCTGGCATTGTCGCCCTATTTCCTGGGGATTCCTGCCGACTCGGCCGCCGCTGATGCCACGGCCGCGGCACGGCGAGCACTCTCCCTCGACTCCACCCTGGCCGAGCCGCACACCGCGTTGGGACTTGTGCTGTCACATCGCCGGCAATGGCAGGCCGCCGGCGCCGAGTTCCGGACCGCGATCGCGCTCGATTCGCACGACGTCGAGGCGCGGATCCAGTACGCCCGTTACCTCCACACCACATCTCGGCTCGCTGAAGCCGACCAACAATTGGCGCTGGCGCAAGCCGACGACCCGGCCTCAGCGGTGGTCGCGAGTCTCAGCGCGGAATCCGGGCTTCTGCTCGGCAACCTCGACAGTGCGGGGGCCCAGTCGGACCGCGCACTGCGAATCGATTCGCTCAATCTCACCACCATCGTGTTCGGCGGCATGACGAGAATCAGACAAGGCCGGCCGCTGGAGGCAAGGAAGATGGCCATGGCGGCGCCTCCCTACTTTCCGGAGGTGGTGTGGATTCTCGCGGCGAGTGGCGATCGGTCCACCGCGCGCGAGAGGATCGCCTTTCTTGCTGCCGAGGATCCTCCCCGCTGGCTCGGTCTCACCGCCATCGCGTTCGGGAGTCTCGCGCTCGGCGACACCGCCCGTGCGCTAGACGCGCTCGAGCGCGCCCTCGCTGCCAACGAGATCTGGCCAAACCTGGAACCGCCACTGAGTCATATCTACGACTCAGTTCGACGGAGCGGTCGGTTCAGGGCGCTGTTGACTCGAGCCGGCCTGCGGGAGCGGTGATGAGCAGGATGGCCCGATCAAGTTCTCCCGCCGACTGCGGACCCCACAGAACCTTCCGGATCACGCCGGAGGTATCGATGAACACCGTGGTCGGCAAACCCAGCAATCGGTAGGCACGCCGAGAAACACCCCGGCGATCGATCAGCACCGGAAACGATACCGGCACCTGCGCCAGAAACTTCCCGATGTCACCCTCCCGCAGTTCCTGGTCGCGTTGATTCACGGCCAGAACCGTGAGCTCCTGGCCGGCGTGGCGACGAACGGCGTCGACCAGTGCCGGGAATTCCTCCCGGCACGAGGGACACCAGGTGGCCCAAAAGGTCACGATGACCGGACGGCCTCGATAGTCCGCCAACCGGACCCGACTGCCGTCGAGTGCCATCAGGTCAATGGCCGGTGCGACGGACCCCGTTCGGCTGCCCTGCGCAGCGACAGTTCCTGCCAAGCTCGCCAATGCACCCACCTGGAGCAGGCCGCGCCGCATACGTTGCATCAGAGCCGGTACCCGTAGCTGAGGAAAAGCAGATATTTGGCGAATCCGCCGCCATTGACGCCAGCCGGACCAGTCGATCGCTCCTCCAGCCCGCTCTTGATCCGGTTGATATGAAGCCGGACGGGCATGTTGAGGGTGAACGTGCTGCGTCCCTGCACCAGCGACAGCCCGGGATCGCCATAAAGGATGTTCGAGGTGCGCTTGATGGTCGTGCTGTCACCCCCGCCGATCAGGTCGTTCTTCGGAATCCCATCCATGCGGAGGCCCAGACTCACCGTGATTCCCTGCGCGGGAAGCACGGATACGGCAGTCCCCACCCGCGCCGAGTAGACGTCGGGTACAGACCAATGCACGGTAGATGTCGGGTTGAAGAGCACCTCGGTCTGGTCCTTGGGGTTCGCCAAATACGACGCCGAGGCGTACCCAAACCAGTTTTCGGCGAACCGCCGGAAACCCTGGGCCTGCAGGGTGATACCCCACCCGCCATCGCCGGGCTGGATGGTCTGGTCGGCGGGGAAATCCACGGGCCCACCAGCGGTGTAGAACTGGCTGGGCTTGGTGTGGCTCCCGGTTGGTGCCTTTACGCCGAGGCCAAGAGAAAGATTGCCGTTCTCGTGCGCGCGGGGATTGAACAACCAGAGGTCGCCGGCGACGGTTACGTCCCCGATTCCACTTGCGGACTGCTCGTGCTCCACAGCATCAGGCCAGATCCTGGAGAACGACGAAGTTGAGTACGGCACGCTGACGCGCAGGCGGAGCCGGTCGGTGGGCGCGTACGACACATCCCCGATGAACGTGTTGATGTTGAACACTGGCGACTGCCCGCCGGGCGCGAGCGAGTTATTCCGCTCAGTGCCGATGTACCAGTCGCTGGAGTGGAGTCGGCGATAGGCGAGAGTGAATCGCCATTGGTGCGCGCCCTGATATGCCTGCCCCCCGCCACCCAGGTCGATCGGCGTGGTGAACCGGATCGGCTCGCAGCCCTGCGCAAGGATCTGACGAGAAGGGTGGGCGACTGCGCCCAGCGTCACGAACGCTGCCACCAGGTGGATACGACGGACGGTCCTCATGTGGTCTCCATTGCTCCGGGAGTTGGTCGATGTCCACCCTGTTCACGATAAAGTAGCGCGAAGTACGACACCCGTCCGCTCACCCCGCCCCTTATTCTGCGTTATCCGTCCTCCGTCGTCAGTTCTCCGTCATCCGGCATCGGTCATCGGTCATCCATCATCGGCCAGCTGCCATTCCGGCATAGTTTCCCGGTACAGCCGTTGCTTGGGGAATCCCTCGTGCGGCCCCGCCGTCATTCCGGCGGATCGCCGGTTTTTCTTACCTGGAGAGGCAAATGGGATCCAAAATCATCGGAATCGACCTCGGAACCACCAATTCGGTAGTGGCAGTGATGGAAGGTGGCGATCCTGTCGTGATACCGAACGCTGAGGGCGGCAGGACCACCCCATCGGTGGTGGCGTTCACGAAAGACGGCGAGCGCCTCGTCGGACAGGTGGCGAAGCGGCAGGCGGTCACCAACCCGAGGCAGACCGTTTTCTCGATCAAGCGGTTCATGGGACGGCGCGCTGATGAGGTGAAGGAAGAGTCGTCACGCGTTCCCTATCCGGTGGCTGACGGCCCCAACGGCCTCGCCGCGGTCGAGATCCAGGGCAAGAAGTACACACCGCCCGAGATCTCCGCGATGATCCTCCAGAAGATGAAGCAGACCGCGGAGGACTACCTCGGTCATTCGGTCGATCGCGCCGTCATCACGGTGCCAGCGTATTTCAATGACGCCCAGCGCCAGGCCACCAAGGACGCCGGCAAGATCGCCGGACTCGATGTGCTTCGCATCATCAACGAGCCCACCGCCGCGGCCCTCGCGTACGGTCTCGACAAGAAGAAGGACGAGAAAATCGCCGTGTTCGACTTGGGCGGCGGCACGTACGACATCTCGGTGCTCGAGCTCGCCGAAGGCGTCTTCGAGGTGAAATCGACCAACGGCGACACCCACCTGGGTGGCGACGACTTCGACCAGCGACTTATCGATTGGCTGGTGAGCGAGTTCAAGCGCGACCAGGGGATCGACCTTTCCAAGGATCCGATGGCGCTGCAGCGGCTCAAGGAAGCCGCCGAGAAGGCCAAGATGGAGCTGTCGAGCACGACGCAGACCGATATCAACCTGCCGTTCATCACGGCCGATGCGTCGGGTCCGAAGCACCTGAACCTGAACCTGACCCGCGCCAAGTTCGAGCAGCTCGTTGACGACCTGATCCAGCGTGTCCTGCCGCCCATGGAAATGGCCCTCAAGGATGCCGGACTCAAGCCGAGCGAGGTCGATGAGGTGATTCTGGTCGGTGGCTCGACGCGCATCCCGAAGATCCAGGAAATCGTGAAGACGTTCTTCGGCAAGGAGCCGAATCGGTCGGTCAATCCCGACGAGGTCGTCGGCATTGGAGCTGCGATCCAGGGCGGTGTGCTCGGCGGCGAGGTCAAGGATGTCCTTCTCCTCGACGTGACGCCGCTGTCGCTCGGCATCGAGACCTTGGGCGGAGTCACGACGGTGCTCATCCCGCGCAACACCACGATCCCGACCAAGAAGTCGGAGGTGTTCTCGACCGCCGAGGATGGCCAGACCACGGTCGAGATCCATGTGCTGCAGGGCGAGCGTCAGATGGCGGGCGACAACCGCACCATCGGCAAGTTTCAGCTGACCGGCATTCCGCCCGCGCAGCGCGGGATGCCGCAGGTCGAGGTGACCTTTGACATCGACGCCAACGGCATCCTCCACGTGTCGGCGAAGGACAAGACCACCGGCAAGGAGCAGAAGATCCGGATCGAGGCCTCAAGCGGCCTCTCCGACAGCGAGATCGACGCGATGGTCAAGCAAGCTGAGGCGAATTCGAAATCCGACCAGGAGCGGCGGGAGCAGACCGAAGCCCGAAACCAGCTCGACGGTCTGGTGTACAAGGTCGAGAAGGACTCGAAGGAGTGGATCGATCGCCTGCCGGCCGAGCAGAAGGAGCGGCTCGACAAGGCTGTCGAGGCGGGCAAGGAAGCGCTTCGCACCGGCGAGAGCGGATCAATTCGTACCGCACTCGATGAATTGAACGTGGCATATTCGGCCGCTGGCGCGTCACTATACCAGAACGCTTCAGCCGCTGATGGCCCCGATGGACCGACGCCTGACGGGTCGGAGTCGGCGGGCACGCCCGCCGATGAGACGGTCGAGGCCGATTACGAGATCGTGGACGACGCACCAAAGAATTGAATCGGTGCGTGAGACGGAAACCCCGGGTCGCGCATCGGAGTATTATGTAGGGGATACGGGCCGGGTTCCCATTCAGGGGGCCCGGCTCGCAGGACGTCAACTCGTCACAGACTGGGCAATGTCGACACACTCGAAAAACTGGTTCAAGTTAAGCGGTCTCGTGGCGCTCGCCTTCGTGCTCGGGCTCTTCATCGCTGGCCTGCTCAACGTGCCCCGCACTGGCGAGGCCGAGGCGTCGCAAAGCAGCGTGACCCCGATCGTTACTGTCAACGCACCTCGCATTCCCGAGGCCAAACCGCTCGCCGACCTGAGCGACGCGTATTCGGCGATCGCCGAGGCTGTGAGGCCGTCGGTGGTGTTCGTGCAGGCGGAACGGCCCGAGGCAGCGCCACGCACGGCGCAGAAGCTGATCCTGCCACCGGGTTTCGAGCTCCCCGACGGCGACCAGCCGCCGGCCCGCCGGCCCGCCCAGCCCGATCGCAGCACCGGCTCGGGCTTCATTGTTTCGGCCGACGGATACATCGTCACCAACCATCACGTGATCGAGGGCGCCACCCGGGTGAGGGTGCGGTTGCTCGACGGGCGCACCTTTGATGCCCGGCTCGTGGGCTCCGATCCGAACACCGATGTCGCGGTGCTCCGCGTCGATGCGACCGGCCTCACGCCGGCCGCACTGGGCAGTTCCGCCAAACTCAGGGTTGGTGAGTGGGTGCTGGCGATCGGCAATCCGCTCGGCGACGACCTCACCTTCTCCGTCACCCAGGGAATCGTGAGCGCCAAGGGCCGCGGTCCGACCGCGCTGGTGCGCAGCAACCTCGACATTCAGGACTTCATCCAGACCGATGCCGCCATCAACCGTGGCAATTCCGGCGGACCACTGATCAACGTGCGCGGGGAAGTGGTTGGCATCAATTCCGCTATCGCATCGCTCACCGGGTACTATCAGGGCTATGCGTTCGCGGTGCCCATCGACCTCGCGCGGGCGGTGATGAACCAGATCATCGAGCACGGTCGGGTCGAGCGTACCAAGCTCGGAATTCTGGTCGAGACGGCAACGGCCGAAGATGCGGCGTACCTCGGCCTCGACACCATCGGCGGCGTGAAGATCAATGACTTCGAGCCTGCGAATGATTCACCGGCCAAGCGCGCCGGCCTCGAGGCCGGCGACGTGATCATCGCAATCGATGGACAGCCCGTGAAGTACACCGCGCAGCTCCAGCAGTTGGTCGGCTTCCGGCGCGCCGGTGAAACGGTTCGCGTGGAGGTCGCGCGGAGCACCGGCCGCAAGGAGTTCACGGTGCGGCTCGAGAACGTTGGCCAACCCGAACTCATCGCCCGCGACTCCGCGCCCGACGCCCCTGCAGCCGCACCGCGGTCCGGCCTCGGACTGGTGGTCGAACCGCTGACCGCGGTCACGGCGTCGCAGGTTGGCCTGCCGTCGAATATCCGCGGACTGTTGGTGCGCAAGATCGCACCGGGGTCGCCCGCCGAGGAGCGGCTCCTGTCGGCCGAGGACGCCGTGTACAGTCGCGCTGCACCAGACGTGATCACTGCGGTCGAGGGTCGCGCGGTACGCACCGAAGCTGACTTCCGCAGCGCCCTGTCGAGTGCACGAAACGGGATCATCTCGCTCACGGTAGTGACGGGCGCGCAGGGCACCGCCCAGTCCCGTGTGGTCCGGGTGCGGGTGGGCACGCCCTGACGGCGTTCTCGCACCGACCGACGGACGCACGCGCGCCCGCCAGCAGGATTCGCTGGCGGGCGCGCGTGTAATGAGACGGCGGACTACTTGAGTTGGGGCATCGGGATGTTGAGCGTCTCGGCTTCCTTACGCCAGTAATCCCACCCGAATCCGGCGACCTTGCCGTCGGCCATGACCACCGGCGTCAGCTTGCCCCACTCGACGGAATCCTCGGCCGCCTCGTTTCCGCGAGCGTACAGCATGATCTCCCAGAACTTGCCGCCGGTCTGGTAGCTCTGGGTGCGATGCGGTTCGTTTCCCATGATTACCGCGACGCTGTCCTTCTCGATGCCGGTGGAGAGTTTCTTGAGCCGTGCGTCGCTACACGCGGCGAGGCCAACGATCGCGACGAAGGTGACGACGCGGCGAATGTGCGGGATGATCATTTCGGGTTTCCTGGATGGTGGTGCATCGATGAGCGTCCGGCCCGCAAGATACCCGGGCGTCGCACTAGATTTCCACCGCGCCAGGGTGGTGAAATGGCAGACACGACGGCCTTAGGAGCCGTTGGGGGAAACCCCGTCCGGGTTCAAGTCCCGGTCCTGGCACTTCGGGAGGATCAGCGCGTCGTTCGGCGGAGGAGGGCGATCCGGATGGCGTCGACCACCAACTGGAGGTCGTCAAGCTTGCCAAGCATCGGCACACCGAGTTGCTCGATCGGGCGATGCACGTCGGGATCGTGGTTGGCACCAGTGAGGAACACCACGCGCCGGCGGAGGTGTGGCGCCTGCTCGGCCAGTTTATGGTAGAAGGCGATGCCACTGAGCCCGGGCATCAGCACATCACTCACCACGGCGTCGGGCGGCGTCGGCCCATCGAGGGTCGCGAGCGCGGCGTCGCCTGACTCCGCTTCGCTCACCTCGTGACCGGCGCCCTCGAACATCTTGCGGAGCACCCGGCGCACGCCGTCATCGTCGTCGACGATCAGAATCCGTGCCATGGCGCAACAGAACCGCCGAGCGACCCTGCCCGTCAACCCCCAGTACGAATTGACCCCGATCGGTCACGGCGGGTAACTTTCAGGGCTATGACCGAGATCACCTACCAAACGACCTCCCAGGACGTCGCCTCCCGCTCGCTCCAGGTCACCGTGCCGGTCGAGCGTCTCGCTGCTGCAGAGCGCCGCGCCCTCCGTGAGTACACCCGTCAGGCCCGGATCCCGGGCTTCCGCAAGGGGCACGTTCCCGAACCGGTGGTTCGCCGACGCTTCGGAGAGGAAATCCGTCGCCACGTGATTGAGGACGCCCTGCGGGAAAGCTGGGAAACGATCATCAAGAACACCGACCTCAAGCCCACCGCCGATCCGCAGGTGTCGAACCTGTCGTTCGAGCAGGGGCAGCCGTTGGTGTTCGACATGACGGTCGAGGTCCGCCCGTCGATCGCCTTGGCGACGACCGGTGGATTCACGCTGTCCCGAACGATGGCCGCGGTGACCCAGGAGGCGATCCAGGAGCGGATCGATCGGCTCCGGGAGCAGAAGGCCTCGTGGACGCCCGTGGAGTCCGTCAAACCCAAGTCGGGGCAGATGGTGACCGTCGCTGTCACAACGCTCGGAGACAAGGCGCAGGAGCCATCCAAGCCGTACAGCATGGTCATCGGCAAGGGCCAAACCATTCCCGACCTCGAAGAACTGGTCATGGGCCTTCTGCCCGGTGAGACCATTGAGGGTGAGGTCCGGTTTCCGGATGACCACCCCGATGAGGCCAGGCGGGGCGAGGCGCGCCGGGTGTCCGTGGCCCTGCACGAGATCAAGGAACAGGTGCTGCCGCCGTATGACGCCGCATTTGCGCGCGAGGTAGGGGAATTCGAGTCGGCTGAGGCGCTCACTGCGCAGATTTCGTCCGACCTTGGCGAAGAAGCGGTGCGGACCGCCGACCAGGGGGTACATGAGCAACTCATTGACCATCTGGTGCGCGCCAACGATGTGCCCGCACCGCCCACGCTCGTCCGCCGGCTGATCAGGGCGTACGCCGAGGGATACGGCATCGATGCGGAGCGCCTCGACACGTTTGCGGGCACGTTTGCCCCGATTGCCGAGGCACAGGTGCGGCGGGAACTGGTTCTTGACGCGGTCAGCTCGGCCCAGAACCTGCAGGCCTCGGCGGGAGACGTCGATGCGCGGGTGGCGGAGCTCGCCAGCGCCCGTGGCGTCGAGCCGGGCGCTCTCTACGCCTCACTGCAACAAGCCAAGCGCCTCGACGACCTCGAGCGCACCATCACCGAGGAGAAGACCTTCGCATGGCTCCTCGAGCAGTCCACCGTCACCGAGGTCAGCGCGTGACCCACGCTGCGATCTATCCGCCGTACATCATCGAGCGTTCGTCGCGGGGCGAGCGCACCTACGACATCTTCTCGCGCCTGCTCATGGACCGCATCGTGTTCCTGGGCGCGGGCATCAACGACGACGTCGCGAACATCATCATTGCGCAACTGCTCTTCCTCGAGGCCGACAACCCTGAGAAGGACATCTATCTCTACCTGAATTCGCCCGGCGGCATCGTATCGAGTGGCATGGCGATCTACGACACCATGCAGCACCTTCGGGCACCGATCAACACGATCTGCATGGGCATGGCCGCCTCGATGGGCTCGTTCCTCCTGGCCGCGGGAACGAAGGGGAAGCGTGCCGCGTTGCCCCATGCACGGATCATGATGCACCAGCCGTCCGGTGGTGCGCAGGGCACCGCGACCGACATCGAGATCCAGGCCAAAGAGATCCTCTACCTTCGCGGGCGGATGAACGAACTCTACGCGCGGCACACCGGCCAACCGCTGGAGCAGATCGAGCGAGACATGGACCGCGACCGGTTCATGAGCGCAGACGAAGCGAAGGCGTACGGCCTGATCGACACCGTGTTCGAGCCGCGCACCCCGCTCATCGCGCCCGAAGGTTGACCGGCCCCGTGCCGGGAGACAGGTTCACTGGTGAACCCTCCCGGCCGGCATCCCGGCGGAAATCATCCTGATGTCCAACGACAAGCATCTCCGTTGCAGCTTCTGCGGCAAGAGCAAGGACTCAGTCCGGAAATTCATCTCCGGTCCGTCAGTCTACATCTGCAATGAGTGCATTACCCTCTGCAACGAAATCCTGGCGGAGGATGAGGAGCGCGAGGCCGTCGAGGGTCAGCGGGCGGTCCCGTCGCCCCAGGAGATCAAGGACACCCTCGACCAGTACGTGGTCGGCCAGGAGCGGGCCAAGCGGTCGCTGTCGGTGGCGGTCTACAACCACTACAAGCGAATCAATGCCGGCCCCCGCGACGGCGAGGTTGAGCTCGAGAAGTCCAACATCGTCATGATGGGGCCCACTGGCACCGGCAAGACCCTCCTCGCGCAGACCCTGGCGCGGATCCTCGACGTGCCGTTCACCATTGCCGACGCCACCACGCTCACCGAGGCCGGCTACGTGGGCGAGGATGTCGAGAACATTCTTGTGCGCCTGCTGCAGGCCGGCGACTTCAACGTCGCTGAGTGCGAGCGCGGCATCGTCTACATTGACGAGATTGACAAGATCGCGCGCAAGTCCGAGAACCCGAGCATCACCCGCGATGTGTCGGGCGAAGGCGTGCAACAGGCCCTCCTGAAGATCCTCGAAGGCACGATCGCGTCGGTGCCGCCGCAAGGCGGCCGGAAACACCCGCAGCAGGAATACATCCAGATCAACACGCGGGACATCCTTTTTATCTGTGGCGGGGCATTCGACGGCCTCGACAAGATCGTCGAGTCCCGCTTGGGTCGGCAGCGGATCGGCTTCGCGAAAGAGGAGCTGCCCACGCCGCAGATCGGCGGTAGCGCCGCGCCGTACGACGTGATGCACCCGTTCGCAGCGGTCGAGCCCGACGACATGCTGCGCTTCGGGTTGATCCCCGAACTCGTGGGCCGCCTTCCGGTGCTGGTGGCCCTCGAGGCACTGGACGAGGATGCGCTGGTACAGATACTAGTCGAGCCGCGCAACGCGCTCACCAAGCAGTACAAGCGGTTGTTCGACCTCGAGGGCGTGGGCCTCACCTTCGACGCCGAATCACTGCGTGCTGCCGCCCGCAAGGCGATCACGCGCAAGACCGGCGCACGCGGGCTGCGGGCGATTCTCGAGAGCGTGATGACCGATATCATGTTCGACCTGCCGTCGCGCCACGATGTGCGCGAGGTGATCATCACCGCGGAATCGATCAACGAGGGAGCTTCGCCGCTGGTCGTGACCGAGCGGGCACGCCACAAGAAGGAAGCGTGAATCTCCTGGGCGCGCCATGAGCGGCGCGCGCGACGCAACGGCCGTCCGTTCGCCGCTGGCCACGCTCCCAATCGAGTTCGTCGGGAGCTTTCCCGACCCGCTGCAGCACCTTGATCCGCCCGCCGCTGAGTTTGCGTTCGTGGGCAGGTCGAATGTCGGCAAGTCTTCACTGCTCAACGCCCTCGTTGGTCGCAAGGCACTCGCCCGAGTCTCATCGACACCCGGCAAGACGCAGCTCCTCAACGTCTACCGCTTGCCGACGCTCTACCTCATCGATCTTCCAGGATATGGCTTCGCCCGGACGTCGAAGGAGGAACGGAACGCGTATCGTCGGTTGCTCGAGAAGATGCTCCGCCAACGCAACTCGCTCGCCGGCGTGGTGTGGCTGCTCGACGCCCGCCACCCACCCTCGAAGGAAGACGCAGAGTTCCATGCGATACTGACCGGGTCGGGGCGACCGGTGTTGGCGGTACTGACGAAGTCGGACAAGCTATCCCGCGCGCAGTTGGTGCGCGCACTCGCCGAGCGGGCGGGAGAACTCGGTCTCGAGGCCGACCAGGTTCAGGCCGTGTCGGCCCAGACTGGTGCCGGCATCGCGGAACTCGGTGCGTCGCTACTCGCAGCCGCAGCGGAGGACTGAAATGGGACGATTCCCGGGATTCCTGTTGATCGTGGCCGCGTGTGCCTGTGCGCCTCGCAACGTACCGGCCCAAACGACGGTGGTCGACACTGCGCTTGTCGACGGCTTGCCGCTCGGCCGGGGCCGTCTCAGCCAGGACAACATCACCGTGCGCCTCCGGGCGGGGACGCTCGACATCCGAGTCCTGCCCCTCGACGAGCGGGTGCTGCGCCTCCTGTCGAGCGACGGATATGCATCGTTGCACGCGCTCCTCACCAGCCAGCAGCGAAGGATCGACTCGGTCGCGACGACGCGGGGGGTCCGCCGTCCCGGCGTCGCGCTGGTCTCGTTCCACGCGCTGGCACCGGCCACCCGGTTCGACCCCCAGTCGCTGTCCATTTCGCTCCGCAATCGCTACTACCGCCCCATCGGCGTGCTCGCAATGTCCCCGTCGTTTTCGAGCCAGCAGCTCGATGCCGGCGGTGCGGCGAGTGGGATCGTGATCTACGAGGAGGAGCTGCCGGTAACCGAACCGTTCACCATCAGTTATCTCGACGCGACCACCGATGAGTGGGAGCGGCGCCTCCCACGACTCGAGACAGAGCGTGGCCGAATCGTGGGCACGCGCCGGTCGCCCGCTGATTCGGTGCGGCCCTGACGATGCCGATCCGCCCGCTCCGCCAACTTTCGTTGGCCGCTGATGCGATCACCCTCCGAGAGGAATGGCTCGCTGACCTCGCGGCACGGGTCACCGACCCGGACGCCGACTGGTCGGTCTTGACGCGCGATACATTGTTCGAACTGACATACCCCGGTCAGGGTACGTGGGAGGAACGAATCGCGGAACCGGGGATTTCCCGCGCCGGACGGATGGCCCTCGACGCACTCGACCCGCGCAATGTCACCCTCGAACCGGAGTACTACGCGGAGGTCGACACCGATCGGTTCGCCCGGGTCAAGCCACTGCTCTGGCTCTGGTACTCGTTCGACCGACTCCCGGCCGGGGGCCAGAACGTCGACCTGGGTGTGCGCCTGCGTCGAATGCTCGCGCCGTTCATCTTTGCGCGCGTGGGCACCAACTTCAAGTGCTTCCAGCACGTCGAGTTCTCATTCGGATATGACATGGAAGTGGGCGATGACGTAGTGGTCCACCGTCATGTGCTCCTCGACGATCGCGGCGGCATCACGCTCGGCGACCGGGTGTCGATCTCCGACTATGCCAACATCTACTCGCACACCCACAGCATCGTCGAGCAGAAGGATGTCACGTCGATGCGTACCGTCCTGGAGGACGACGTCCGCATCACCTATCACGCCACCGTCCTGGCCGGGGTGCGCGTGGGCGAAAATGGCATGGTTGGCGCCGGTGCGTTGGCGACCAAGGACGTACGCCCGTACCACGTGCACGTCGGGATCCCGGCCAAGTCCATCCGGGTCAAGCCGAATGCGCCCGCGGCCATGATCTCGACCTCCATGATGCGGCCGCCAAAGCCAGAATAGGCCTGCTCCGCCCTCACTCGTGTAGTTGTTACCTGGCCGTTGCACCAGCCCTACCGTTCCGTCACGCAATCCCGCGATCCATTCGGTGCTGCGACCCATCCCGATACCCGGGCGGGGCCAAGTGATTCGTCACGGAGCCGGATGCATGAAGCCTACATTCCTGTTGCATGCTGCGATCATTGCCGCCCTCACCATCGGGAGAGCGGACGGGGTGGCCGCGCAGTCGCCTGGCAGGCTGGTCGGGCGGGTTCTCGACGCCTCGAGCGGACAGCCACTCAGCGGTGCGCGGGTCACGATTGTCGGCACCGCCCTCTCGACCACCTCCGCCGTCGATGGGCGCTACACGATCGCGACCATCCCCGCGGGAACCATCACCTTGCGGGTGCTGATGATCGGGTACGGGGCCAAGGCGGTGACCGCGGTCCGGATCGAGCCGGCCCAGGTCACCACCCAGGATGTCACCCTGGCCGCCCAGGCAGTCCAGCTCGGTGAGATCACCGTGAGTGCCGAGGTGGAGAGGGGCTCCGTGAACTCGGCCCTCGACGAACAACGACACAGCGTCGGAATCATGAACGCGGTCACCGCCGAGCAGATCGCCTCATCACCGGATGGCGATGCTGCCGCAGCCTTGCAGCGAGTGAGCGGTGCCACCGTCCAGGACGGGAAGTACGTCTTTGTGCGCGGACTCGGCGATCGTTACACCACCGCGTCGCTCAACGGGTCGAGGATTCCGTCGCCGGAACCCGAAAAGAAGGTTGTGCCGCTCGATCTTTTCCCGGCGTCACTGCTCTCTGCGGTGACGACATCGAAGACATTCACGCCCGACCAGTCCGGTGACTTCTCGGGCGCCGCCGTCGACATCCGGACCAGGGACTATGTGGGACGTCGCTTTGTCGCGCTCTCGGTGAGCTCGGCCTACAACGATGCCGTGACGGCGCGCAGCGGACTGTTCGCGCAATCCACCAGCCTCGACTGGCTCGCCCTCGGCGCTGGTGACCGCGCGCTCCCGGCATCGCTCGCTCAGGCCGACTTCACGCAGGCGTTGCCGGCTGCCCAGGTGAACGGCCTGGTCGGCGAACTCCGCAATGTCTGGTCGCCACGCGAGCGATCGGCCGTACCAAACGCCAGCGCGTCAGCCACCATGGGTGGAAACATCCCGGTGGGAGCCAACGGGGTGAGCTACCTGCTCTCGGGTACATACTCCGCAGCGCAGGAGATCCGGACCGAGCAGGTTCGGGCGCTAGCGACCACGCAAGGCAGCGGGGAGGCAGAGGAGATCGATCGGTTCACCGGAAACACCGGCAGGACCACAGTGCTCTGGGGTGGGATCGCCAACGCCTCCACAACGATCGGGAGCCACAGCAAGATCTCGATCAACAACACCTATAACCGGACCATGGACAATGAGGGTCGCCGGGAGTCGGGGTTCTCGGAGAATCTCGGCCTGCCGCTCGACATCCAGCGGCTCCGCTACGTCGAGCGCAACGTCCAGTCGACGCAGCTCTCGCTGCATCACGAACTCGCGGGACGGCACATGATCGACTGGGGTGTCTCGCGCTCCAGCGTGGGACGCAAGGAACCCGACCGTTCCGAGATCGTGTACGCCCGCGAGGTCGAAGGCGCTGCGCCGGCGTGGTACGGTTTCTCCAACGAGGCTGCGGTGCGCACATTCGCCGACCTCTCGGAGCGCTCGCTCGAAGCGAACGCAAGCTGGCAGTACTACCTGGGCGAACCGAGCGACAACCGCAGCATCAAGATCGGCGGCCAGTACCGGAGCACCGACCGTGTCGCGGACAACAATGCGTACTCCATCTCGCTTGCCCGGCCCCTGAGCCTCGAGGACCGTCAGCGCTCGCCCGAGGAACTCTTCGGGGGTGCCTTCACCGGCAACGGTGACGACTTTTTCCGGATCGTCCCACTCGCCGCGGGAGGGTCGTACACGGCGCGTGACCGGCTGGGCGCGGCGTTCGCGATGATTACCTGGCCGCTCCTGCCCAGCGTCGACATCACCGGTGGCGCCCGGGTTGAGCAATCCAAGGTCCGCGTGAGTTCCCTTTCGACCGTCGGCACGCCCTCTCTGGCCGAGCCGGCATATACCGACCTCCTTCCGTCGCTCGCGCTCACCTGGCGCGCCGGTCCCGACGTGAACTTCCGGGTCTCCGTCTCGCAAACCTTGTCGCGGCCGGAGTACCGGGAGCTGTCGCCGATCCTGTATCGTGAAGTGATCGGTTTCGACAACGTGCGGGGAAATCCCGACCTGAAACGCGCGCTCATCCAGAACTACGACATCCGCTGGGAGTGGTACCCCAATCGGGGCGAGATCATCTCCGTCGGGGTGTTCGCGAAGGAGTTCACCGATCCGATCGAGCGTATCTACCTCGGATCATCCGGCACACGGATCATCAGTTACGTCAACGCCCGTGGCGCATCGAACCGAGGCGTGGAGGTTGAGCTTCGCAAGCAACTCGGCGGCGTATTCGCCCTGCTGCGTAACGTCGCGTTGTTCACCAACGCCACCGTGATGAAGTCAACGATCTCCATCGATCCTGACGCCGGGTCGATCACCAACGCCTCGCGCCGGATGGTCGGACAGGCGCCGTATGTGATCAATGCGGGGCTGACCTGGACTCACCCCGAGGCCGACGCCTCGGCCACGGTGTTGTTCAACCGGGTCGGTTCGCGAATCACCGAAGCCGGCGAGCTTCCGTTGCCAGATGTCATCGAACAGGCCCGCAGCGTCCTCGACATCTCGCTGCGGTTTCCGATCGCCGGCGCGCTCGATGGCCGGGTTGATGCCCGCAACCTCCTCGACGCCCCGTACTTCACCACCCAAGGCGACGTCACGCGCGAGCGATACCGAGCGGGGCGGGTTTTCGCGGTGGGCTTCAACTGGAAGCCGTGAACCGACGAAAGGTTGAGAGGTTGAGGGGTTGAAGGGTTACGACCCCCACCTCTCAACCCCTCAACCTCTCAACCTCTCAACCCCTCAACCTCCCAACCTCTCAACCTCTCAACCCCTCAACCTCTCAACCTGCTCGTTCGTTGCACGACCGTGACTTCGCCATGACCGAACGCCGACGCATCCGCGCGAAGTTCTGGCTCGTGGAGTCGGCGTTCGGCTTCACGACCATCACTCTCGGGAGAGACGGCATGATGTTCGGATCGGGATCGACAACTCGCGCCTTGCTGGGACTCAGCGTTGCCGCGCTCGTGGCGTGCAGCACCAATGACAATGGCGTCAGCCCGCCACCAGCGACCAACAATCCGCCAACCGGTGTGGCCGCTTCGGCAACCGGCCCGACCACGGTGCAGGTCTCCTTTACCGCGCCGTCCACCGCCGCAAGCCAGTTCGTGGTGCACCGGGCACCCGGCGGCTCCGGCGGGATCTTCGTCGAGGTCGGCCGGCCGGCCGGTAGTGCCAACGGCTACACCGACACCGGGCTCACGGTGGCGACGACCTATCGTTACCGGGTCGCAGCCGTGCGCAACGGGGTAACATCGGCATTTTCGGCCGAGGTATCCGTGACGACATCCGGTCCGACGTTGACGGAGGTCATCGCGGACATCACCACGAACACCACGTGGACCAGCGACCGCACTTGGCGGATCAAGGGTTTCCGCAAGGTTGCGTCTGGTGCAACGCTCACGATCGAGGCCGGGACGCGCATCGAGGGTGACTTTGCCACCGTGGGATCGTCGCTGTTCGTACTCCGTGGGGCGCGTATCGTCGCAAACGGCACCGCCGCAGCGCCGATCGTGTTCACGTCGTCGCAGCCAGCTGGCCAGCGACAGCCCGGCGACTGGGGCGGGCTGATCATCATCGGTAACGGCGTCATCAACCGCTCGGGGACGGTCGCTCTCGAGGGTACCGGAACTGATCCGGTGCAAAACCCGACGATCAACTACTCTGGCGGATCGAACAACGCCGACAACAGCGGAACCCTGCGCTACGTGCGCGTCGAGTACGCCGGATTCGGTCCGGCCCAGGACGCCGAGCTCAATTCTTTCACGTTTGCGGCGGTTGGCAGCGGCACCACAATGGACTATCTCGAGTCGCTCAACGGCCTCGATGACAGCTTCGAGTGGTTCGGTGGCGCGGCCGACGCCTCGCATCTGGTATCGTACCAGTCGGGCGATGATCACTTCGATATGTCGGAAGGATTCCAGGGGCGCCTCCAATACCTGATCGCCTACCAGAGCAAGCAGCTTATTCCGCGCGCGGGCGCCGGCAATACGTCGAGCGACCCGCAGGGCATCGAGAACGACGGCTGTAATGGCTCTGGCTGCGACGCCGGGCACAACACGATGCCGTTCACCATTCCGGTTGTCGCGAACTTCACCCTGGTCGGCACAGAGCCGGGTGTCGTGGCCGCCGGCGGAGGTTACGGCATGGTGCTCCGGCGCGGTACTGGTGGGCACTATGTAAACGGGATCATCGCACGGTGGCCGAACGCAGGCATCAGCGTCCGGGACGCGGGCACAACCAGCCGCGTGACCGAAGGCGTGATGTCTGTTCGCAACGTGCTGATTGCAGAGTCGCCCCTCGCGCTGCAGGCGGGACAGCAGACCTACGATCTCGCGGGCAATGCGATCACGTTCGAAACGGCCACGACAGCCGCATCGATGTTCGCGAAGTTACCGACGGCGCCCACGTCTGTGGCTGACTTTGACTGGTCGCTGAGCGCTGCCGCCGCCGCACGCACCGGCGGATTGGCATCCTTCACCGGCGACCTGGCCGCCAAGGCGGGAGTCACGATCATGGGAACCACCTATCGTGGCGCATGGAACCCGGCCGGGACCAAGTGGTGGGAAGGCTGGACGAGCTACTCAAACAACTGATCAATCACGTCACGGGAAACGGGGGGCGGCCATCCGCCCCCCGTTTCCCGTGCGGACGCGGAGCATCCGATGGAGCAACGATGGCAAAACCTGATTGGTCCCCTTCTTTTTGCGTTGGCATGCAGCGCGTCACCGCGCGAGTTGCCTCGTGAAGACCAGGTGGCGTCGTGGCGGCAGCCCGGCGACCGGATCGATTCGGTGCTGTCGGTGGCGGAGTACGAGAGGCGATTCAGGGTAGGGCTCGCGCAGCCGATAAGACTCGCCGACGGGCGGTCGTCCCGAGAGGACCTCGCGCGGTCGATCTTCGGTGCCATCAGCGCAGGTGACTCCGCCGCACTGGCAGCGCTGATGGTTACCCCGGCCGAGTTTTCGTGGTTGGTGTATCCGTCACACCGCTATCGGACTGAACCCTATGCGCTCGATCCCTCCATCTTCTGGCTGCAACTGCAGGCGGGAAGTGCCAAGGGCGCGGGGCGCATGCTGGAGCGTTACAGCGGCGACCGCATCACGCTCTCTACGCTGCGATGCGAGCGCGAGGAAACCACGACCGGCACAATCGTGGTGCTCTGGGCGCCGTGCACTGCAACGATCACGCGCAACGGCAACACCGAGGAAGGACGCTACTTCGGCGCCGTCGTCGAACGGGAAGGTCGCTTCAAGCTCCTCTCGGCGGGCAATGATTTGTGAGGCAGATCAGGCCGTAGAGCGGCCGACCAGTGCATCGATGCGTGCAGTGAGCGCGCGGGGTCGGAATGGCTTGGTGAGAAAGTCGTTCGCACCGAGACCAAGTACGCGCACCTCGTTGTCCTCGTCACCCCGGGCCGTCAAGACGATGACCGGAAGATCTCGGGTGTGCGGCCGCGAGCGAAGCTGGGCGAGCACCGTGTAGCCGTCGACATTCGGCAGGTTGAGGTCGAGGAGCACCAGGTCGGGGGCGTGACGGTCAACCTGCTCCAGCGCCTCGCTGCCGTCGCGGGCCTCGTGGATCACGTACCCATCTTGCTCGAGCAGGTCTCGCATCACGCGCCGCAGTGTGTCCTCGTCCTCGACCAACAGGATCGTCCCCCGGCTTGCGGTGGCAACCGGGCCCGTGAACGAGCCATCGTCAAGCAGCTCGAGATCCGAGAGCAATGCCTCGCGCCGGGCGAGTTCGCCTCCGGCTGACCCCGCTCCCGTTCCGACCGGCACGATATCGGGCAGGGCAACGATTGGCACCGCCGGGACGTCGGTGACTCGGAGCAATTCATCGATCGACGTGTGGCCGTCGAGCACGTGGCGTAGGCCACACTCGAAGAGCGTGAGCATCCCCGCCTCCCGCGCCGCCATGCCGATCTTCTCCGCCGTGGTGTTGGTTCCCACGAGGCGCTCGAGTTCCACCGACATCACGAGCGTCTCGACGATCGAGAAGCGGCCCCGGTACCCGGTCTGGGTGCACTGCCCGCACCCGACCGCTTGGTAGATTTCCGCGCCGCCAGGGATGAACGCCGCCAGTCGTGGCGGAAGGTCGGCATGGGGAACCAGCACGCGGCAATACGGACACAAACGCCGCATCAGGCGCTGCGCCACGATGCCACGCAACGCGGCGCCGATCTTGAACGCTTCCAGACCCATGTCGACCAGTCGGGTGACAGTGTTCGGCGCGTCATTGGTGTGGAGGGTGGAAAGCACGAGGTGGCCGGTGAGCGAGGCTTGGACCGCCACTTGGGCCGTTTCCAGGTCCCGGATCTCGCCCACGAGCACGACGTCGGGGTCCTGTCGCAGTATCGATCGCAGCGCTGCCGCGAAGGTCAGGCCCTGACGATCGTTGGTCTGCACCTGCACGATGTTCTGGCCCAGGCGGTACTCGACCGGGTCCTCGATCGTGACGATGTTGATGCCCTCGACCTGGATCTCGCGAATACACGCGTATAGCGACGTCGTCTTCCCGGAGCCGGTGGGCCCTGTCACCAGGACGATGCCCTCCTTGTGCTGGAGGAGAGTTCGAATGATTTCCTGCTCCTCCGGGTAGAGCCCCAGCGACGGCAGCGCGAGCATTGTCGACTGGGTGTTCAGGATACGGATCACGACCTTTTCGCCGTGCGTCGCCGGAAGCGTCGATACGCGCAGGTCAACGGGATTGCCGTTGACCGCCACACGGGACCGTCCATCCTGGGGCCGGAGGCGGTCTGCGATGTCGAGGCCGGACATGATCTTGATGCGCGAGATCAGCGGAATGCCCGCCTTTCGAGGGATCGTCATCGCCTGACGCAGCACGCCGTCTATTCGGTACCGCACAATCACCGCGGTCTCGGCCGATTCGATGTGGATGTCACTTGCCCGGCTCGTGATCCCGTCGGCAAGTAACACGTCGACCAGCTTCACGATCGGTCGAGAGCTCGCCTCGGCGGCGACAGCCTCAAGGTCGTGATCGTGGTCTGAATCGTCGATCTCGGTGATGTCAAACGTGCCCATTCCCTCGAGCAACTGGGCCACGTCGTCGGGTTGTCCGGCACCGTAGAGCTCGTCCAGCTTCCGAGCGATCGCGTTCGCCGACGCGAGCGCCATCCGCACCTCCCGCCCCGTCGCAAACGCGAGCGACTGCTCCGCACCGACGTCGTACGGACTCGCGGTGGCGACCTCAAGCAGGCTGTCGGTCACGACGATCGGCACGCACTGATGCCGTCGAGCCAGCGCCTCCGGTAGTGCGTCGCGCGCCGCGTCGGTGGCCATCGACAGGTCGGCGACCGGCAAGCGGCAGCGCGCCGAGAGTGCGGACAGCAGCTCGGCCTCACCCATCACCTTGCTGTCAATCACCTTCTCCCAGAGCGAGGCCTGCCGATCTGAACCGGTGTTACGGAAACGCTCGATAGCGCCGTCGGGAAGCAGCGGCGTCAGGATCGTGACCAACCACTCATCGGTAAAGCTGGTAGGCACGTAACTTTCCTCGTCCTGCAGGGTTCAGGGGGCAACGGTGCGGTACGATCACTCAATCTAGCGTGGGAATCTCAGAGGATCGGCCACCAGTCGGGATGAATGTCGATCGTCAAGCCCACGGTTCCGCGCCGTAGCCCCACGCCGACATCCACCCGCAGAATCGGACCCCACGCATCAATACGAAGTCCTGCCACCGGCTCCAGCCGGCCGGAGGGCCGCCATGGAACGCCGTCCACCCCTCCGCCGGCGACCCCTGCGGCCACAAAGAGACCGACTGCGCTCGGTAGCACAACCTTTCGTGCGAACGGAAAGGGAGGGGTCGGGATCGTCGCGGAATGCGTCCAGGCCAGTTCACCCCAGGCAAACCGACGTCCCCCGATCGACCGGTGGGGAATCCCGGGGAGTGTCGCCCGCCCGCCCAGCACAAAGCTGCGATGCGGCGGAACGAACGTCGTCGCGGCACCGCCGCGAAGGCGAATCGAGAGTGTTGAAGGCCCACCCGGCGATACGACTTCGACACCGCCAGCGACCCGGCCCCAGCCCTCCCCTCCGGCGGAACCTTCAGCGGCCATCATCCATCGTGATCGCTCCCTGAACTGTCCCGACACATTCCCCCGCAGAACCGTATACGCCGGCCCACCCAGTGCCGGGTTCATTCGCGCGCTTCCCCCAAGCGATGAAAAGGCGGTCGCTATCGATCGTGGATGTTCGCGGGCGACCTCGAGTTTCGCCGTGAGCCCCGAGAAATCATGGTGCGCCGCGACGGCCGCACGATCCATCTGGACCCAGTCGAGGCGATCGTCACCAGCCACCAGCGTCCTGATCGAGTTGAGGGTGCCGCTTATCACCGACTCATCGGCGACGTCGCGAACGGCACGAGAAAGTTCGACGCCAACCACCGTGCCGCTCATGGCACGCGTCACATTCAACCCTCCGACCAGCCCCCGGTCGGAGGTCCCCGCACCGCCGCGGATAGCGATCGTCAAGCCGCCGGGGCCCGCGAGCGAGAAGGCCGGCGCCACTCGTACCCCCTGAACCCGGTTAACGCGCACTACTCCGCTCACGCCGTCGGCCGATGCACGCGCCGCGGGCAGGCCCGACAGGTGATCGCCGATGGCGCGAAGTGCATCGCGTCGCGCTGCCGCCACGTCCGCATCGGTCGGCGGCAGCGCGTCCAGCGCGGACGCGATGGGCATCGTCCAGGATGAGTCGGGGGCGGGACGTCTGAGCCCACCGATTGCCGGACCCGCAAAGCGGTTAGGAGGATGTCCGAGCCCGACCTGATACTCCTCAATGGTCCAGTCGGCCCGGAGCACTGTTCGAACCGGCAGGTCAAGCCAGGACGTTGCCCGACGGATGACGATTGCCTGCCGCCAGGGAAGCCACTGCGCGCGCTCCTGCAACGCGGTCTCCAGCACGACGGTGATCGCCTCGACCGTCGGATCACGATACGCCGCAGCAGTGAATGTGAACCGGAACCGTACCAGACTGGCTCGGTCGAGGTCGAGATAGAGCGTGCCGACGGCGGCGGGCACTGCAGGATTCTCGGGACGCACGTCGATGGCGAGGACCCGCACCGCAGCTTCGCCGGTACCGAGGCGAAGGGTGTCGCCGACGGCGTAGCGGTATGTTGCCGCACCGGCCTGCGAGAGTGGGTGGGGCACATCTCGCACCTCGTCGCCGTCGCCAAGACGGATCGCGGCTCCGAAATCGTTGGTCACGATGCCAAGATGGTCCCGGTGATAGGACACCCGGTTCGGGAGGAACGTGGTGTCTCGCCACGCGGTGATCATCTGCTTGCTCCGGTTCGGGGCCTCCCCGTACACTTCGACCCTGAGTTCGTCGACCTTGATCACCCGTTCCACCGGATTGCCACCGTGACCGATCACCGACGAGAATCGCACCACGCCATGCGCCTCGGCTCGCCAGCCGGCGAGCAGGGGATCGCCATCACGATCGGTGCGGGCAGCAATTGCCCGCCGCACGAGCGGCACCGAGTCGGCCGGCAGCCACTGCTGCGCACCGATCGGAGTACCGAGCAGGACGAAAGGGATCAACCACAACGTGGGTCGCATCGACGCAAGATATTGATGCTGGCCGGCGTACTGATGATTGCGGCCTGCAGCCGGAACTCATTCGGCGCCCCGGCCGTGGACCGTGCGGCAGCGATCAGATCGGGACCACCGATCCCAGTTGGGCAGGCATGGATGCTTGACCAGAGCGGCCCGTCCGCCACCGATACCACCGTGTGGTTCAATCCCGCGAAGGCGCGAACCGTCTTGCTCCGGCACGCACCGCCCGACAACGCGGTGTACGCGATCGTTGACGTCCCCGCCGGCGCCGTGGCTCCCGCGGCCGGTGACAGCGCCTCGATCACCATCGAGCCAAACCCCGGGCGATATGCGATCAGCATCTCGACCGCCGGGGCAATATCCGCCCCACTGGTCGTCACCTTCTCCTATGCCACGCATTTTCAGGCGCCAAGCGATGCCCTGGCCCGTTATCCCTCGCCGACGCGGTTTGACCAGGCGATGGGGGCGGGAATGCTCGAGGGGGCGGGGATGATTCGCTTTCTGCCCACCACGCGTCCGGCTGCCGACCTGATGCAGTTCTCCGTGAGCGCACCCGGCACGTACGTATTGGCCGCCCCGAAGTGAGCCCCGACATCGCCCGCTTCCGCGCGGCCGCCGCCGCGGGGTTCACGCGCGTCCCGGTGACCCGTGAGGTGGTGCTCGACGCGGATACTCCGGTGAGCGCATTCGCCAAGGTGCACCGCGGCGAGTACGGCTTCCTCCTGGAATCGCTCGAGGGTGGGGAGCGTTGGGCGCGCTATTCGTTCCTCGCGACGGAACCGACTGACGTTTTTCGGTATCGTGACGATCGGGTCGAGCGCCTTCGCAACGGTGCATGGATTGCCGCGGAGCAATCGATCCCGCCGTTGGAGCACTTGGGGCTCCTCACCCGTCACGATCGCGCCGAGCCCACTGTGGGTCTACCGCGGTTCACCGGCGGTGCCGTCGGGTTCTGGGGATACGACGTGGTCCGCAGCATCGAGTCGCTTCCTCACCCTCCCGCCGACGATCGTGGGCTGCCCGATGCCGTGGTGATGATGGTCGACACGCTGCTGGTGCTCGACCATCTCTTTCACCGTGCCGTCGTCGTTGCCAATGTTGCGGTGGATACAGACCTCGACGATGTCGAGCTCACTCGACGGGTTGTCGATGCCACGGCGCGTTGTGATGAGTGGGTCGCGCGTCTGCACGCACAGAGCGCACTCACGCCGCTCGTGGCGGCGGGGCAACCCGACGCAAGCGGACCATCGCCATACGCCGACGCGAGCTTCCTCAGGGACGTGGCGCGGTGCCAGGAATACATCGCCGCGGGCGACGCCTTCCAGATCGTGCTGTCTCGGCGAATCGACGTTTCGCCCGCTCCTGAACCATTCCTCACCTACCGGTGGCTGCGGGCGCTCAATCCGGCGCCGTACTGTTACTTCCTCCGCGCTGGCGAGCTCACGATCGCTGGCGCATCCCCCGAAGTGCTGGTGCGCGTGGAAGGCGACGAGGTCACGGTGCGACCGATTGCGGGAACACGCCCTCGAGGCGAGACCCTTGCGCGTGACGAGGTGAACGAGGCTGAACTCCTCGCCGACCCGAAGGAACGGGCTGAACACCTGATGCTGCTCGATCTCGGGCGCAATGATGTCGGGCGCGTCGCCGGGTATGGATCGGTGCGCGTTGTCGAGCAGATGGTGGTCGAACGGTACTCGCACGTGATGCACCTCGTGAGCGAGGTGCGAGGGACGCTCCGCGACGGCCTCGACGCACTCGACGCGTTCGCGGCGGCGTTTCCGGCGGGCACCGTCAGTGGCGCACCCAAGGTGCGCGCGATGCAGATCATTGACGAACTCGAGCCCACACGCCGCGGTCCATACGCCGGTGCGGTAGGGTACGTGGGGTACGGCGCGCGCACCATGGACACGGCGATTGCCATTCGAACCGTCGTCTTCAGCGGCGACAGGGCATCAATCCAGGCGGGCGCTGGCATCGTCACCGATTCCGTGCCGACGTTGGAGTTGGCGGAGACGGCCAGCAAGGCGGGCGCGGTATTGCGCGCACTCGGCATGGCGCGCTGACGCGCGCTCACTGTCCGAATCGATACTCGACACCGGCGTCGGCCAGCAACGCAAGGACCAGCCGGACCGGCAACCCCATCACCCCGAAGAAGTCCCCCTCGATCCGATCGACGAGCGCCGCCCCCCATCCCTGGATGCCATAGCTGCCCGCCTTGTCCAGCGGCTCGCCCGTGGCCACGTATGCGCGAAGCCAGTCTGCGTCGGCGGTGCGGAACGTTACCTGGGTTTCGTCGGCCGCTTCGTGCTCTCGGCCATCGGCGATCAGGCAGATCGACGTGATCACCGTGTGCGTCCGACCCTGCAGCGTCATCAACATGCGCAGCGCGTCGGCGGCGTTGACCGGTTTCTCCAGGATTTGATCGTCAAGCACCACAATCGTGTCGGCACCGAGGACGTAGCGCCCTGGCACCGCGCGCGCCTTGTCGCGTGCCAGGCGTCGGGAATACGCTGCGGGTGCCTCGCGCGGGAGCGGAATCTCCTGCACGTCGGCTGGCTGCACGACGATGGGAAGGTGCAGCATCTCGAGGAGCTGCCTGCGTCGCGGTGACGCCGACGCGAGTACCAGCGTCGGCATCGTCATGGATGGCGCTCCAGCAGCAATGTCACGGGACCGTCGTTCTCCAGCGCCACCCGCATGTCAGCGCCGAACACACCCGTCAGGACGGTGGTCCCGGTCGAGCCGAGCGCGGCGACGAAGTGTTCGTAGAGTGAAACCGCCATCGCAGGCGGTGCCGCGTCGAGGAATGACGGGCGGCGGCCCTTTCCGACGTCTCCCATGAGCGTGAACTGTGACACCACGAGGATGTCGCCGCTCACCGCAGCAAGATCGAGGTTCATGCGTCCCTCCCCGTCGGCAAACAGGCGGAGACCGATGATCTTCGAGGCCATCCAGTCCACAACCGCTACGGTGTCGTCGGGGGCAAACCCCGCGAGCAGCAGGTATCCGACCCCGATCGCGGCGTGATCCGCGCCCTCGATCCGCACGCTCGCGCGCCGGACACGCTGCAACACCACACGCATTGCCGGCCTCCCGATATGACGCTGGCGGACCCCGCCCGTGCGCGGTCAAGATACCCACAGCTCGATCCACCCCGGCGAGTTGACGCACCGTTGAGCCCTGCCCGATAACCTGATGCACCTCCAACCCCGAGTCGCCCATGCCTGCCGGTTACCTGAGCGCCCTCCTTGCCATCGGGCTTGCCGCCCCCCTGCCCGCCCAGTGGAGTACATCGCTGGTCGTCGCGCGGACCGCCACCGCCGGATATCTCGCATCCGACGACGGGTCGGAGTTCCGACCGGGTTCGCCCCACGAGTACACCGTCACCATCGCCAGAGAGGCCCGCTCGTGGCGCCTCCGGGCCGGGGCACGGGTTATCCGCGCGAGTCTCACCGTTTCCGATGGCGAGGTGTCGCTGACGACGCATGGACTGGTGCGCGGTAATGGCCTGGTAGCTGACGTCTCCCGACGCGC
The DNA here is from genome assembly GCA_039915685.1 of Gemmatimonadales bacterium. Taxonomy (GTDB): domain Bacteria; phylum Gemmatimonadota; class Gemmatimonadetes; order Gemmatimonadales; family GWC2-71-9; genus Palsa-1233. Next base: position 26,510 of record JBDSMU010000009.1, read on the forward strand.
GCTCGGGGACGGCGTCGCACCAACGCTGCGAGTGGGACTCGGCGGGGAACTGGTGCGGTGGACCGTCGCGGGGCTCGGCGACTCTCGGCATTGGGTGGTCGCGGCGACCGGTTCCCTCGAGGGATCGGTCGCCATCGGACGGCGGATGCGGGCGCTGGTGCGAGGTGAAGTCGTCGCCGGGCCTTCGATCTTTCACGACGACGTCGCCACCGAAGGCTTCGTCCTGAAGCGCGCGATCCGCCACGGCATGGCGCTCGGCGTGTCGGTCACCCCGTGACGAGCGTCGCGAGGTGCAGGCGACCTACTCGACCGTTACCGACTTGGCGAGGTTGCGCGGCTGGTCGACGTTGCAACCGCGCCGAAGCGCGACGTAGTACGCGAACAACTGCAACGGGATGATGGTCAGGATCGGCGTGAGCAGGTCGAGTGTCTCCGGCACGATGAACGTCGCCTCGGCCAACCGGGCGATCTCGTCATCGCCCTGATTGACGATGGCGATCACCTTGCCGCCGCGTGCCCGGACCTCCTGGATGTTCGACACGATCTTGGCGTGAACCGCGTCGCGGGGCGCCACCACGATCACCGGCATGTTCTCGTCGATCAGCGCAATTGGACCGTGCTTCATCTCCGCGGCCGGATATCCCTCCGCGTGCACGTAGGAAATTTCCTTGAGCTTGAGCGCCCCCTCAAGCGCGACGGGGAAGTTCACGCCCCGACCCAGGTACAGGGCATTGGTGGCATCGGCGAACCGCTCGGCAAGCACTTCGACCTCTGCGGACCGGTCCAGGATGTCGCGGATCTGCGCCGGCAATTGCGAAAGTGCGTCGATATAGCGACGGCCCTCGATGGCCGTCATCGGGCCAAGCCGCGCAAACCGCAGGGTCACGAGCGCCAGCGCTGCGACCTGCGACGTGAATGCCTTCGTGCTCGCTACACCGATCTCGGGTCCGCAGCGCAAGTACAGCCCGCCGTCCACTTCGCGCGAAATCGACGACCCGACCACGTTGACCAGCCCGATGGTTCGCGCCCCGCGCGACTTGGCCTCGTGCAGTGCAGCCAGCGTATCGGCCGTCTCACCCGACTGCGAGATCGCGATCACGAGCGTCCCTTCGGTCACGATCGGGTTGCGGTACCGGAACTCGGAGGCGTACTCGACCTCGGTCGGGATCCGGGCCAGCTCTTCCAGCATGTACTTCCCGATCAGCGCCGAGTGCCATGACGTGCCGCACGCGGTGATGATGATGCGATTGATGCTGCGGGCCTGCTCATCGGAGAGCTTCAGCCCGTACACCCGGACGTTGCCGGTCTCCTCGAGCATGTGGCCGCGCATCGTGTTCTCGACGCTCTCAGGCTGCTCGAAGATCTCCTTCAGCATGAAGTGTTCGAAGCCGCCGCGCTCGATCGTCGCGAGGTCCCACTCGATCTGGTTGATCGGCTTGTCGATCTGCCGGGTGCTCAGCGTCCGGACCCGATAGCCGTCTCGGTTGAGGATCGCCATCTCGCCATTGTCGAGATAGACCACCGAGCGGGTGTGCTCGAGGATCGCCGAGGGGTCCGACGCGATGAACCATTCATCCTCGCCAACACCGAGGATGATCGGTGACCCGTTGCGAGCCGCCACCAGCGTGCCGGGTTCCTCGCTGCAGATCACCGCAATGCCGTAGGCGCCATCGACGTCGCGCAGCGCGGCCGCGACGGCATCCTCGAGGTTCCCCTCGTAGAGCTCACCCACAAGGTGTGCGAGCACCTCGGTATCGGTTTCGGACGTGAATTCGTGCCCCCGGGCGATCAGCGTCTTCCGGATCGCGGTCGCGTTCTCCACGATGCCGTTGTGGATCAGCGCAATTCGCCCACTCTGATCGATATGCGGGTGCGCGTTGGGAGTGGTCGGGGCACCATGGGTGGCCCAGCGGGTGTGGCCGATCCCAATCGTGCCTCCGGTTTCCGTCCCCTTCAACTCCTCCGCCAGCACGCTGAGCTTTCCGGCAGCCTTTCGGACGTCCAGCCCGTGCCCATTGAGGAGCGCGATGCCGGCCGAGTCATAGCCACGGTACTCCAGCCGCCGCAGGCCGTCCATGATGATCGGGGCAGCCTGCCGGGGTCCGACATATCCAACAATACCGCACATAGCCGTCAGTTCCGTGTGAATTCCGTTAGAGCGCGCCGCCGCTCAGCGGGCGCTTCGTGCACGGGCCACCAGCGCCGCGGCCTCGTCCTCTGTCGGTGCCTCCGCGATCAACCGGACAATCGGCTCGGTACCCGACGGCCGGACATGAAGCCACCGATCAGGCCACGACAGCCGCAAGCCGTCCCGCCGATCGCTTTCGGCGTCGGGAAAGATCGCGGCGAGGGCGCTGTACTGCGCCTCGAGGTCCCCCCCCCGATCCATCTTGGCCTTCACGATGGCGTAGCGGGGGCTGCCAGCTACGAGCGCCGACAGCGACCGCCCCGCTGTTGCGAGGTATTGCAAGATGAGCGCCGCGGCGAGCGGGGCGTCCCGACCAACGTGGAGCGCGGGCAGGATCACCCCACCGTTCCCCTCACCGCCGATCACCGCCCCTTCTGCAACGATCACCCTTGCTACGTTGGCCTCCCCCACCGGGGCGCGAACGAACCGCGCACCACGACGGGTCGCTGCCTCCTCCACCACCAACGACGTCGAGAGGTTCGCTACCACCACCGATTGCGCCCCGGCCGGGACCCGGGCGAGCACCGCTGCAACCGCGAGGGCCAAGGTGTAATCCTCGCCGATGGGGGTACCGGTCTCGTCCACGAGCGCCAATCGGTCGACGTCGGGGTCGACCGCCATCCCGACGTCCGCCCCGCGTTCCCGCACCAGTTCGGCGAGGTCGCCAAGGTTGGCCGGCACGGGCTCGGGCTCGTGGGGGAAGCGTCCATCGGCGTCAAGATGAATCCCGCTGACCTTCACGCCCAGACGGTCGAAGAGCCGAAGCATGGTGGGGCCGCCGGCGCCTCGCACCGCATCGAGGGCGACGTGGAAACCTGCCTTGTTGATGACGTCAACATCGATCTCCGGGAGTTCGAGGATCGCGTCGAGGTGCCGTTCGATGGCCGTGTGGTCCTGCGTGAGTCCGCCAATCCGGTCCCACCCGCTGCGGGGCGGACCGGCTTCGGCGAGCTGCCGAACCTGAGCCCCGGCCTCCGCGTCGAGGAATATTCCGTCGGGTCCGACGAACTTGAGCGCGTTCCACTCGATCGGATTGTGGCTGGCGGTGATGATCAGTCCGGCACCAGCACGGTGGTATTCGACGGCCATCTGCACCGTGGGTGTGGGCACGACCCCAACGTCGATCACGTCGATCCCGACCGATTGGAATCCTGCGGCAGCGGCCAGAGTGAACATCGGACCAGATGTGCGCGCATCGCGGCCGATCACCACCGATCGCCCTCCGCGCGACGTGACCCACGACCCCAAGGCCGCGGCATGCCGCGCCACCAGTTCGGGCGTGAGGTCCTTTCCGACATGCCCGCGCATCCCGGAAACAGAAATCATCAGCGTCTCAGACATGCACCGTACCGTCTCGATAAGGGGGGATGGACCCCGCGGACTGCGCGGAACCATCGTCGGGGAAGGTGTGACACTGCAGGAGACGAATTCACGTTCCCTCCGATCACGGGAAGCTATCGGAGGGCAAAGGCGCCGACAAATGCCCTCACCATTTCGCCTTGCCGGCCAACTGGCCGTCCGGTAACGTTCCGGCTTCCTTCAAGCGGGCGCTCAGATGACCCAGCGCAAAGACAACGACGTGTCCGGCGGGATCGCAACCACCGCGGTGCACGCTGGCAAGCATCACGACCCATACGCCGGTGCCGTGATGCCACCGATCTACCAGACGTCGACCTACGTCCAGGAGACCTTGGGCGCGCCGCTGGGCTACGAGTATGCCCGAACCCAGAATCCCACCCGCGAGGCACTTGAGCGCAACCTTGCGGCGCTGGAGGGCGGCACGCATGGATTTGCCTTCGCCTCGGGACTGGCCGCGCTCGACGCCGTCCTCAAGCTGCTCCGGGCTGGCGACCATGTGGTGGTCGGATCCAATATCTACGGCGGCTCGCACCGGCTGATGGAGCGGGTCTTCGCTGAGTTCGGCATCGAGTTCACGTTCGTCGACATGCGCGATACCGCGATGGTCGATGCAGCGCTCCGCGCGTCGACCCGAATGGTGTACTGCGAGACGCCGACAAATCCGATGATGTTTCTGACCGACCTGCAGGCAATCGGCGACATCGCGCAGGCGCGCGGACTCGTCTTCGTGGTGGACAACACCTTTGCCACGCCCGTGCTGCAGCGCCCGCTCGAGCAGGGCGCGGACATCGTGCTCCATTCCACAACCAAGTACCTGAATGGACACTCCGACGTTATCGGCGGCGCATTGATCGTCCGCCGCGACGACCTCGCCGAGCGCATTGGCTTTCTGCAAAACGCCTCGGGGGCGGTGCCCGGACCGTTCGATTGCTGGCTGGTGCTGCGCGGCGTAAAAACCCTGCCGCTCCGGATGCGCGCTCATTGCGAAAACGCAGCACACATCGCCGACTGGCTCACCAGCCGCCGCGACGTCGGACAGGTCTACTTCCCGGGCCTCGCGACACATCCGCAGCATGAGTTGGCGAAGCGGCAGATGTCGGGGTTCGGGGGAATGATCTCGCTTGACCTCGGCGATGTCGCACGAGCGAGACGGGTGGTTGAGTCGACCCGCCTCTTTGCCTTGGCCGAATCGCTCGGTGGGGTCGAGTCGCTTATCGGCCATCCGGCGTCGATGACACACGCATCCGTCCCGATGGCGATGCGCGAAGAGATGGGCCTGACTGATTCACTGGTGCGGCTATCGGTCGGCATCGAGGACGTGGATGACCTGGTCGCAGACCTGGATCAGGCGCTGTCGGCGTGAGTTGCAACGTGAAACAAATGAAACGGGTGGGTCGTACGGCGAGGGATCCTCAACCTTCGAGTATGTGATGACCACGCTCCCGGCTGCCCGACCGCGCGTCGCCCTCCCCGAAATTTCCGGCGTTTCGTGGGAACATCCTGCTGACCGCGCCGCCCTGCAGGCGCTGCGCGCGGTTCCCGGCGTCGACGAAGTCATTCGCAGGATCCTCGGGATCCTTGGCGGCGAACGCGGCATCCGACTTCTCTTCCAGGGCAATGCGGTGCGGGTCGGGCCGACGCAATATCCGCTGCTCTGGGGACTCCACGTCGAGAACTGCGCCACCTTCGGGTGGGAGCGCATCCCTGAGCTCTTCGTCACTCAAACACCGGTGTTCAACGCCGGTGCGTACGGCATCGACGATCCGTTCATCGTCATCCATACATCGGCGATCGAGCTCCTCGACGAGGGCGAGATGCGCGTGCTGCTCGCCCATGAGCTGGGGCACGTGGTAAGCGGGCATTCGCTCTACCGGACGATGGCCGAGATCATGCTCCTCGTTTCGTTTGGCGCACTCCCGTTGATCGCCTCGATCGTCCTGCTCCCCGTTCGGCTCGCGTTCCTGGAGTGGTATCGCAAGTCGGAGCTGTCGTCGGATCGTGCGGGCCTGCTGGGGTCGCAGGACCTGGCGGCGACGATGCGGCTCTTCATGAAGATGGCAGGCGGGGGCAACACGGCGATCGTGCGCCCGGGCGACCTCAATCTCGAGCCGTTCATGGTGCAGGCCAACGAGTACGCAGCGTCAAATGAAGGGCTCGACCTGGTGTACAAGATCGTCAACACGCTGGCCCTGACGCACCCGATGAACGTCGTTCGAGCCGCCGAGGTGCAGCGATGGGTGCAGGGCGGTGCATACGAGCGGATCCTTCGGGGCGAGTACACTCGGCGCGGCGCCGAGACGAAGGACCGGCCGTTCGGCGACGACGTGCGGGCGGCGGCGGGTCACTACAAGTCCGAGTTCGCGGACGCGGCCGACCACCTCAAGAATGCCGCGCGCCGCGCCGCTGAACGCGCCAAGGACGCGTTCAACGACGCCCGCACAAAGGATCCGGCATGAGGCTGCTGATAGTCGGTGGCGGGGGCCGCGAGCATGCGCTCGCGTTGGCACTCGCCACCGACGACCCGGGGCACGAGATCTTCGTGGCCCCCGGCAATCCCGGCACCGCGCCGTTCTGCACCAACCTCTCCATTGCCGCCGATAACATTGACGAACTGGTCCGCGTCACCTCGACCCGTTCGATCGACCTCGTGGTAATCGGCCCGGAATTGCCGCTCGCCCTCGGGCTCGCCGATGCGCTGCGGGACGAGGGCCATGCTGTTTTCGGTCCAGGCGCCGCGGCGGCCCGGATCGAATCGTCGAAGGCCTTCTCGAAGGACGTGATGCGCGCAGCCGGCGTGCCCACCGCGGCGAGCGAGGTGTTCACGGCGCTTTCGCCCGCACTCGCATGGGTCGACGTCCACGACGAGCCACTCGTGGTCAAGGCATCGGGGCTCGCCGCGGGCAAGGGCGTGGTGGTGTGCGCCACGCGCGCGGAGGCGCGTGCGACGGTCACATCGATGCTCGGCGAACACACGTTCGGCGAGGCGGGCGACGAGGTGGTGATCGAGTCGTTCCTGCATGGTGAGGAACTGTCGGTATTCGCGGTCACCAACGGCACCGACATCCGGCTCCTCCCGGCCGCGCAGGACCACAAGCGCCTTCTCGATGGAGACTTCGGACCCAACACCGGCGGAATGGGGGCCTACGCGCCGGTAGCGATCGCCACCGCATCACTGCTCGACCGAGTTGAGCGGGAGGTGGTGCGACCAACGCTGGAGGAACTCGCGCGACGCGGTGCGCCGTTCGTCGGGGTGCTCTACGCGGGACTCATGATCGCCCCGGACGGCACGCCGAACGTCGTCGAATTCAACTGCCGCTTCGGCGACCCGGAAGCCGAGGTGATCCTGCCACTGGTGAAGTCAGGACTGACCGCGCTCCTGGGCGCGGCGGCGCGCGGCGAACCGTTGCCCGAGATTGACCTGCACGACGCCGCGGCGGTCACCGTGGTGCTGGCGGCGGGCGGGTATCCGGAGTCACCGAGGCGCGGTGATGTCATCACGATGCCGGAGAACCCCCCCGCCGGGGTCACCGTCTTCCATGCAGGCACCCACTCGGAGGACGACGGCGCGCTCGTCACCAGTGGCGGCAGGGTGCTCGCCGTCACAGCGGTCGCACCGACCTTCGAGGACGCACTGGAGCAAAGCCGCGCCACCGCAGAGTTGATCGGGTTCGAGGGAAAGCAGATGCGGCGGGATATTGGATGGCGGGAGCTGGCGCGTAGGAAGGTTGGGAGCCGTACGCCGTAAGCGACGATCCGTCCTCCGTTCTCCGTTCTCCGTTCTCTAGTCTCTAGTCTCTCTCTTCACCTCTGGCACCTCCGACAAAACACCGTTGCCCGATTATCGATGGCGTGAGTTGTCGCCAGCATGGCGCCGCAGATCCGACACGGCTGGCCGCCGCGGCCGTAAACGGTGAGCGATTGCTGGAACCTGCCTTCCTCCCCCGCCGACGACACGTAATCACGGATCGTCGAGCCACCGCTGTCGATGGCAGCCTGGAGGATTCGCCGCACCTCGCCATGCAACGCGACAAGCTTACGGCGAGAAACCTTGCTGGCCGGCGTGCGCGGGTTGATTCTCGCCGAGAACAGTGCCTCATTCGCGTAGATGTTGCCCACTCCCACGACGTGCCGCTGGTTCATCAGCACTTTCTTGATCGCCGACGCTGACTGTGCCATGCGGTCAGCGAACTGCTCGGCTGTAAACGCCGGATCGAGTGGTTCGCGCCCGAGACGTGAGGCGTAACTATTCCAGCCCGCATCGTCGACCCATCGGATCGTTCCGATCCGTCGTACATCGCGGTAGATCAACGTTGACTTGTCGTCGAGCTCGCACTGGAGCACGGCGTACTGACGGAGGGCAGTGGTCATCCGCCCAACGTGGTGCATCAATGTGCCGCTCATGCCTGGCTGGACGGCGAGAATGCCCCGGTCTGTATGGAGCAGCGCATGCTTGGCCCGACGATCGATCCCGGTGATGGTCGAGCCGATCAAGCCCTGATGCAGCTCGCGACGAGTAACTCCATCGAGGATGTCGTCGTGCGACAGGTGGACGCCAAGGATGCGCCGACCGGTAAGCACCGGGCGCAACTGGCGAACGAGGGTTTCGACTTCCGGAAGTTCTGGCATCGGGCGGCTTCGGCTCGTGGTTCGGGAACGGCGCGCTTGACGTGCTGCCAATGATGCACGTAGGATAGCGCCGCCCCTCACGATGCCGCACCATCCCCTCGCCCCCCAATTCACCAGGAACGTGCCTTGGACGATCGGTCGGCGCTTCAGCTCCTCGCGCAGCGTATGGGCGTGCACACCACCTACACTGACGGACTCGGGGCCGTTCGCAGCGCCTCCGACGACACGTTGGCAAAGGTGTGTCGCGCCCTCGGTGCACCGCTCGAGGGCCCAAGTGAAGCTGGCGCGGCGCTGGAGCAGGTACTGGACAGCGCGATGAAGGTGTTGCCCCCGGCAGTGATCGTGGCGTGGAATGGCAACTTCGCGGCACCGGTGGGCGACCCCGACAGCCCCGCGACGCTCCTCCTTGAGTCTGGGGTGGTGGTGGAGACCACCACGAAGGGCGGAATGATCGGCGTGAACAGCACGCTGCCCTTCGGATATCACATGTTGCATACCACGGTGAACGGCGAGAAGTACTCATCGACCGTGATCAGTGCCCCGGTGCAGGCCTGGCGCCGCGCAGAAACACGCTCAGCGTGGGGGGTGGGCACCCATTTGGCCGCGCTGCGTTCGGCGCGCAGTAGGTCGGTCGGTGATCTTAGAGACCTCAGGACTGCATGCGGGTGGGTCGCCGCGCGCGGTGGCGACACCATGACCATCCTGCCCCTCCTTCCCACTTTCAATACCGGCGACGTCGAACCAAGCCCGTACTCCCCGGTGACTCGGCTGTTCTGGTCGGAGCTGATCCTCGATCTGGGCGATGCGCACGTTGCAACCGGTCCGATTGACCGCCTCGACGTCGCGCGTGCACACCTCGAAGTCGCGAATGCCCTGCCGCGCCTTCCGGAGCCCGACCTGTCGATCGCGGGTGATGAATTGCGCCGTTATGCGCGCTTTCGCGGTGCGCAAGCACGACTCGGTCGAGACTGGCAACGCTGGCCAGCGCCGGCACGCTCCGGGACACTTACCGCAGACGATGTCGATCCAGTCACCGAGCGATTTCATCTCGTTGCGCAGCTCTTGACGTCGGCCCAGCTCGGCACGCTTGCCGGCGAACTCGCCGCCTCGCGATTTCGCCTCGGGCTCGACCTGGCGCTTGGCGTGCACCCGGACGGCTACGACATGTGGTCGCGGCCGGGTCTGCATGCCCTCGAGATGTCGGTGGGCGCCCCTCCCGATGGCGGGTTCCCGAGCGGGCAGGACTGGGGATTTCCGCCCATCATCCCCGAGGCATCACGGGCGGAGGGCCATCGCTACCTGGCTCGCTCGATCGCACACCAGATGGCGGTGGCCGGGGTGCTCCGCATCGATCATGTAATGGCGCTGACCCGCCTGTACTGGATCCCGCAAGGCGCCGGGCTGCACGACGGCACCTACGTGACGTATCCCCTCGAGGAATTGCTCGCCGTGGTGACCCTTGAATCGGTCCGCCACCGATGCGAGGTGATCGGCGAGAATCTCGGTACGGTGCCGGCCGAGTTCGCGTCGACGCTGCCGCGACACCATATCTGGGGGATGTATCTCGCACAGTTCGCCGCCGCCGGTTCCACCGTCGTTGTTCCCGCCGCGACAGAGGTGGCCCTGATCGGCACCCACGACACACCCACGCTCGCTGGATGGCTCGCAGCCGAGGATGTCGAAGAGCGAGTGCAGCACAATCTGCTTTCCGCAGGCGGTGCGGACGATGTGCGTACCGCCCGCCGCACCAATGTCGTCCGACTGGCCGACGGACTCGGTCGCGACCCCAACGACGCCGAGGCGATGCTACTGGGTCTGCTTGGCTGGCTCGGCGCGTCGGCGTCACCGCTCGTGATCCCGTGGATTGAGGATCTGTGGTTGGAGGTGCGCGGGGTCAACCTTCCCGGGACGCACTCGTCGGCACGCCCCAACTGGCAGCGACCGATGGCGCGCCTTCTAGACGACGTGGTGGTCGATCCCGTGATTGCGGCCCGTACGATCGTCCTCGACGCTGCCCGGCAGGCGTCAGACGCGCGACGAGAGCGAGCCTGATGCGAGGACTGACTCCCGAGAAGGGCGACAACCGCTGGTTCTGAATCGCTGTGGTGCGATTGTGTCCTTAGCGCCCAGCAGACCGTCAACATGCATGAACGGTCGACATCCGGATGGTCCCGTGAGCGCGACCCCAACGAGGAGTCAATCAGTGGCCAAACCGCAGGCCCCCGCCAAGAGCAAGATCGAAACAATCTCCCGCGCACGCCTCATCGAGCTGCTCAATGAAGACCTCGCGCGCGAGTATCAGGCTATCATCGCGTACGTGGTGTATTCGCAGGTGATCACCGGCGCACGGTACATGGCGATCGCCAAGGAATTGGAAGTGCACGCCAAGGAAGAGTTGGTGCACGCGCTCACCCTCTCCAAGCAAATCGACTACCTGGGCGGCACGCCCACGGTCACGCCGAAGCCGGTGAAAATGTCTGACCGGGCGGAAGACCTGCTGCGGTTCGATCTCGATAACGAGACCGAAACGATCCGGGCATACCAGACGCGGGTGCGTCAGTGCGAGGCGCTCGGCGAATTTGCCATGGCGGAGCACATTCGCGATATCCTGAAGCAGGAACAGGAACACCTGATCGACCTCGCTGCCGCCCTCGGTGAGAGCCCGCCCGACATGACGTCCCGCGCCTGATCGGCGCTACCGATCGAGGTCCGCGATCAAGGCCTTCATCTCTCCGATCTCGCGCCGCTGCGCCTCGATGATCCCGTCGGCGAGACGCCGCACCCGCGGGTCGGTGATGGTCGCCCGCTCGCTGGTCAGGATGGCAATCGAGTGGTGCGGGATCATGGCGCGCATCCATGACACGTCTTCGACGGTCGCCTGACTGCGCACCAGCCAGAGTGAGAGCGCGAATACCACAGCACTGCCGGCGTATATCGCGGTGTTGAGGAGGCGGTCCTCGTACATTTTCTGCATGAACATCAACATCACGACCGCCATCACGGCACCCATCAGGAGCGCCATGTACGCGCGGGTCTGACTGAAGAAGAGGTGATCGGCCGAGTAGGTGTTGAGGTACATCAGGCCGAACATAATGACCGTAGCAGTGCCGATCATGGCGCTGAACTTCCGGTAGGGATGCATCATTTGGTGTTCTCCCAAGGGTTCGGATTCGGTCCCGAAAGCGCTGCGGGGACTCGCCAGCAATGACGAGTCCCCGTAGCAATCATGCACCGTGAGCGGCAAAACGTCAGGGGACGGCGCCGGCGTGCCGCGCACCGGCGACACCACCCACCACGGGAATCTCAAATTTTGAATGTGCCAAATCGACGGTGAGTTCGGTTCCCGCAACGGGCCAAAGGGTGAACTGGCGATCACTCGACATGATCATCACCGCGAGGCGACTTCCCGCTGGGACATACTCGTCATCGGGTTCAAGATCGAAGGTGAGATCGTAGAACCGCCCCGGCACCAGCGGCTCGCCCGCCTTCATCGACTGATAGTCCCCTCCCTTCTTCAGTGACTTCCAGTTGCGGATGTCGGCCCATCCGCGCGCGATCACGCCGCGCTGGCTGGACGCGCCAACGCGCGCTGAATCGAACGGCAGCATCACCAGCCACACCGACAGATTTGCGGCCGCCTTGCTGGACGCGATGCGCAGCGTCACACGCGCCGTGCCGGAGACGTGCATCGTGTCGGTCAGGACGCCAGTGGCATACAATAGGCGGTGCGACGACGACGCCGCGGTCGCATTGGCGCTGCCGCTCATGGCCACATCATCGACAAGGCGATCGGTGCCCTCGCTGGCCTGACCGAGCGTGAGCAATCCCGACCCACCTGAGCCCGACACCGGTCGGAACTCGACACGCTCAGAGCCCGGGACCGGGAACGCCGCAAACGGCGTGGGCAGGGTGGTCCGCGGGCGGGTACGAAGCGCCGCCGAATCCGGCGCTGCGACAGATGCCGGCGTCGCCTGCCGTGCTTGCGGTGCCTGCATGCCCGCATCCTGGACGATCCAGACCGGCGGGTCCCTCTCCACGCCGTTGTCGATGCCGTACAGGTAATGCGAGAACCATCGGTTCACCATCTCGGCCGGCGGGTTCCCGCCATGGCCGCCTTGGTGCATGTACAGTGACACCGGCTGCTGGCGCGCTTGCATCGCTTCGAAGATCCGAACGCTGTGCGACGGGAACACGTTGTAGTCGTTGAAGCCATGGGCCAGGAGTACCGCCGCCCTGATGCCCTTCGTGTACTGCATCAAGTCGCGAATCTGCCAGAACTCGTTGAGGTCACCGGTCTGGCGGTCCTGCCCCTTCGCACCCGCGAACACACCGTTCTTCCAGATCTTGTCACAGTTGGCGCGCCCAGTCGTGTCGCCACTCGCCACGAAGTCATAGAGCACATCGACATCTTCGCCGAGGTAGCCACCAGGCGAGCGCACCAAGCCATTGGCGCGGTAGTAGTGATAGTAGGAGGTGTTCGGTGATACCGGAACGACGACCTCCAGACCTTTGACGCCGGTGGTGGCAGCGGCGAGCGGCAACGTTCCCTCGTACGATGTCCCCATCATTCCCACCTTGCCGGTCGACCACGATGTCGCCTCGACGCGCTCCGAGCCAGTGCGCGTGGTGTAGCCCGGTGCGCGTCCATTCAACCAGTCGATCACTGCCTTCGGGGCCATCCGCTCCGGAATATCGCCAACGGTCGGGCATCCTTCCGAGAGGCCCGTGCCGGGCTGCTCGGAATGCACCACGGCAAATCCGCGCGGCACCCATTCATTCACCAGGGCATTCGAGATGCGGGGTCGTGGCGAGCGGAACGAGGGCGGCGTCATCGGGTCTCGAGGAGCCGACGCCGCATCGAGTTCCTGGTTCACATTCCAGTTGACCTGGCCGCGCGCGGTGCCCGCGTAATACGGGCTCGATCCCATCACCACGGGCACCCGAAGTCCTTCCGACCCGGTCGGGCCGGGCCGGGTGACATCGACGTGGATGCGGTCTTTCCGTCCGTCGCGGTCGGAATCAAACGAAGTCTCCACCCAGAGTTCCTGACGGATCCATCGCATCGTATCGGAGAATGCCGGCACCACCTGCGCCTGCCCATCCTGAAACACCGGCGCGGCCTTCGGTGCGCCCTGGGCCGTGGCGTCCGCCACGCCGAGCATGACCGCCGTAGCAAGCAGGACGAAGGAAGATCGAATGGTCATCGGAAACTCGGTGGTGGGTAGTGGGCCGAAACGTACGTTGCCCATGGCCGGCGTTCAACTTCGCAGGTGGCGCGACGAGGGGGCACCATTAGACTGTGGGGACACGCAGAGCGCGGACGCGTCCCGCGCCGCCCCGCCTCACTTCCTTCGGTTCGGTACCCTCTTCATGCGCCTGACTCTTTGCGTCTTCGCGCTGTTCGGCGTGGCCCTGCAACGTCCCGGACTGGCCACCGCGCAGGATGTTGTCAAACCAGCCGCGACAACGGCTCGGCTGCGGCTCTTTCTCGACTGCGCGACGCATTGCGACCGGGAATATTTCCGCTCGGAAATCCGAATCGTCGACTGGGTGACCGACCGCAACGCGAGCGACGTATACGTGCTGGCGACGTCACAACGGACTGGCGCCGGGGGCAATGACGTTGCCCTTGAGTTCATCGGTCGGGGCGGTGCGCTCGAAGGTCTGACCGATCGCCATTCCTTCCAGACCGCACCCGACGCCACCAGCGATGAGTTGCGCTCCGAGTTTGCCCGGATCCTCCGGCTGGGCCTGGTGCGATACCTCCTGGTCGGCCGTCGCGCCACGTCCCTGCTCGTCACCGATGGCGATGCGGAAGAGAGTCGCGTTCGCGACGGCCTGCCGACCACCGACCCGTGGAACTTCTGGGTCTTCAACGTCCAACTCGCCGGGCAGCTCGACGCCGAATCGAAGGAGAAGGGGACCGAGGTGGAGCTGCAGTTGAATGCGTCCCGAATCACCGATGCGTGGAAGATGCGATTCGAGCTCGAGGGGACCCTGGACCGCAACACCTACGAGCTCGACGATGGCAGGCAGGTACGCGCCACCAAGGACCGCTGGTATGCCGATGCGCTGTTGGGCCGCTCGCTGGGGCCGCAGTGGTCGGCCGGGATCGACGCAGGCGCGCGAGGCGCCAAGCGCGAGAATCTTCAGCTGCGACTGCGGCTCGCACCGGCCATTGAATACGACGCGTTCCCGTACGCCGAGGCGCATCGACGCCGCCTGATCCTGCAGTACAGCCTCGGGGTCAACCGGTACGAATACGTCGAGCTGACGGTCTACAATCGTATCCAGGAAACGCGCCTCGATCAGCGACTACGAGTCGAGTATCGAACTCGTCAGCCGTGGGGTGGGGCGAGCCTGACCGGGACCGCTGAGGCGTTCTTGCACGACCTCGCGCAAAACCGCTTGGGCATCGACGGTGACATCACAGTACGGCTCGCGAAGGGGCTGGGACTCGATGTCGAGGCGTCGTACTCCAAGGTTCGCAACCAGATCACCCTTCCCAAGGGCGACGCCACGGACGACGAGATTTTTCTCGATCTCCGCCAGCGCGCGACCAATTATCAGGCCCACGTCGCCATCGGCCTCTCGTACACCTTCGGGTCGTTCCTGAACAGCATCGTCAATCCGCGATTCAACAACCTCGACTAGCCGAGTGCCGCGTCGACGATCGCCTGTGCCTCGGTGATGATCATCTCCAAATGATCGGGCCCGCGGAATGATTCAGCGTAGATCTTGTATATGTCCTCCGTACCCGATGGCCGCGCGGCGAACCACCCCGACGCTGTGCATACCTTGATCCCACCAAGCGCGGCGCCGTTGCCGGAAGCATGGCTGACCACCGATTCGATCCGCTCACCGGCAAGCGTGTTGCTGGTGACTTCATCGGCCGACAGCTTGGACAGCCGAGCCTTCTGCGCAGGCGTCGCGCCCGCCTCCACCCTGTTGTACACCGGCTCGCCGTGGTCCCTCGTAAGCCCAGCGTAACGCTGCGCAGGATCCTTCCCCGACTGCCCCGTGATCTCCGCCGCAAGCAGCGCGGGAATGAAGCCGTCCTTGTCGGTCGACCAGACCGTTCCGGTCCGCCGGAGGAACGATGCTCCGGCGCTTTCTTCGCCCACAAACCCCAGTGATCCGTCGAACAGGCCGTCGACGAACCACTTGAAGCCCACCGGCACCTCGTAAACCGACCGACCGATCGACGCAGCGACGCGATCGATCATGCTGCTGCTCACCACCGTCTTCCCCACTGCGGCGGCGCTCAACCACTCGTTTCTGGTGCGGAAGAGGTGGTCCACCATCACTGCGAGGTAGGCATTCGGGCTCAGCAGCCCGCCGCTGCGCGTGACGATGCCGTGTCTATCGTGATCGGTGTCGCATGCGAAGGCGATGTCGAACTGGTCCCTGAGCCCGATGAGCCGCTGCATGGCGTCAGCCGATGACGGATCCATGCGAAGCTGACCGTCCCAATCCACCGACATGAATGAAAAGGTTGGATCAACCACGTCGCTCACCACGGTGAGGTTGAGCCGATGGCGGTCCGCAATCTGCTGCCAGTAATGCACGCCGGCACCGCCCATCGGATCGACCCCGAGACGCAGCCCCGCGCTGCGGATGACGTCCATGTCGATAACCGTGCCGAGGTCGTCGATGTATGGCGTGCGGTAGTCGTGCTGGTGGGTGGTGGCAGCACGGAGGGCCGCCGCATGCGGAACTCGAGAGATGCCGAGGAGTCGGGCTTCGAGGAGCTCATTGGCCTCGGCTTCGATCCAGCGGGTGACCGACGTGTCAGCGGGCCCGCCGTTGGGCGGGTTGTACTTGAAGCCGCCGTCGGTGGGTGGGTTGTGCGACGGCGTGATCACGATGCCATCGGCTAGACCAGTCGTGCGCCCGTGGTTGTAACTGAGAATCGCGTGCGAAATGACGGGAGTGGGCGTGAAGTCGTCATCAGCCGCAAGCATTACCTCGACCCCGTGCGCCGCAAGCACCTCCAGCGCTGATTCCGCCGCCGGCCGCGAGAGCGCGTGGGTGTCGATGCCGAGGAAAAGCGGGCCGTCGTACCCCTGCTCGCGTCGGTAGCGGCAGATGGCCTCGCTGATCGCCAGCACGTGATGCTCGTTGAACGTGCGCTTGAACGCGGAGCCGCGATGCCCCGAGGTCCCGAAGCTCACCCGCTGGGTCGCGATGCCAGGGTCGGGCACTTCGTCGAAGTATGCTGCCTGAAGCTTGGCAACATCCACGAGCATACCGGGCGAAGGCAACTTGCCAGCGAGTGGGCTTCGATTCATTGAGGGGCGCGGTTGGTCATGGCGTGATTCCGTAAGGGAAGTCGACGAACAATAGCACGCGCACGAGTCGGATCTTGGCGCCGCCCACCGGTGCACGGCACATCGGTCGGATCGCTGCTTACTTTTCAGGGTGACCCGTCTCGCGCTCGCCCTCCCTGCTGGCGACCTCGCCGCCCTGCGGTTCCGGATCCGTCGACTCGCAGAGGATCGCCCCGGCACATACCGAATGCTCGATGCGGCGGGCCGCATCCTGTACGTCGGCAAGGCGAAGAGCGTGCGCACCCGCCTGATGTCGTACTTCCGGGCGAAGTATCCGGATGACAAGGCCGCTCGCATCCTGCACGCAACCAGCGACATCCGTTTCGATTACACGCCCAGTGAGTTCGCCGCGGCACTCGCCGAACTGCGGCTGATCCGCCAACACCGGCCCCCATATAACGTTGCCATGAACCGCCAGCGCGGGATGATGTTCCTCGTCCTCACCGACGAGCCCGCACCTCGGCTGCTCGCCACACAATCACCCGAGCGCCATCCCGGTCGGGTGTACGGTCCGCTCCCCTCCAGAGGGCGGACGTCCAATGGCGCCCGGGTCCTCACCGACTTGTTGGCACTGCGTGACTGTCGAGGCAACGCTCCGATGCATTTCGCCGAACAGGGCGATCTCTTCACCGAGCCTCGGCGTGCAGCGTGCCCGCGATTCGACTTCGGAACCTGTCTGGCGCCGTGCGCGGGCGAGGTGTCCGAACCGGTGTACCGAACGCACGCCGAGCGTGCCGCAGCGTTCTGCGAAGGGAGGGCGATCGAGCCGGTTGATCGCGTGGTGCGGGAGATGACCGCGCGTGCGGAATCCGGCGACTTCGAGGGTGCGCTCCGGTGGCGCGAACGGTTCGAGGCACTCGAATGGTTGCTGGCGGCTACAACCCGAGCCCGGGGCGCGCTCGAGCTGCTGACCTTTGTATTCCGTGATCCAGGCGCGCATGGCGATGATCGGGTCTACCTGATCCGACAGGGCGAGGTACGGGGAGGATGGCCCGACCCCACCACGCCCCTCGAACGGGAGGCGTTCAGGGCAGCCGTGCGAGACGAGCGAGCTCGCGCCGTTGCCCCGATCCATCTCGTCCATCCTGACCGCTTGCACGAGCGCCTATTGGTGATGCACTGGTTCCGAACCAGGCCCGATTCGTGGCGCCGGACGGTGAAGATGGAGGACTGGCAGTAAGCTTTAGCGATTCATAGTGAAACCTTTACCGCACGCGGTCCGTTGTGACGTCAACCTCATGACGGAGCTGCAATGCGCTTTTCACTGATCACCGCCCTCCTCGCCGCACCCGCGGCGACCTTGGCCGCCCAGGACACCGCCCCGCCCACCCTGAAGGCCCCGCTCACGTTGACGGCGGCCGACTCAGCCCGCTACATCGCCCTGGGCAAGAAATACACGGGCTGGTTTCTGGGTGGACAGTCTGATTCACTGGTGGCGGTGACCGAGGCAGATGCCCTCGAGAAAATGGGCGGTCCCGAAGGGATCCAGACGGTGATGGAGCAGGTGAATTCAAGGGCCGGGATCGAGCTCGCGATTGTCGAGGAGAAGCTGACGCGCCGTCGCGGCGCACTTCAGTTCTGGCACGCCGGCAATTTCAGCGAACTGACGTCCGACCAGCTGGTGATCCGCTGGCTCCTCGACGACCACGGGAAGATCGTCGGCGCCGGGATCGGACCGAAGGCCAACACCCCGCCGGTCGACTGACCGCTAGTCCTCGTCCATTCCGGTAAGAGGCACCAGCCGCCCTCTCGGCGGGATCCCGGGCTCAAGCTCGATGATCCCGACCGAGGCGGGCAGGTCGAAGCGACGCGCACCCGCCCCGCCGGGATTCATCACCGTCACGACGACATCCACCGTTTCGAGCAATGGGCGGTGGGTGTGGCCGAAAATGATGATGTCGGCGTCGGGATACTCCTCGTGAAGGAGCGCCGGCGTCGGGGTCACGCCGAACAGGTGGCCGTGCGTGACCACGATGTCGAAACCATCGAGTTGGAGTCGCGCCGTGTCGCGCACCCGGGCGCGGATGTCAGACCCATCGGTGTTGCCATGAACCGCGGTGACTGGCGCGATCGCCTCGAGCTCGGTGATGATATCGGGCGGCCCGATGTCACCAGCGTGCAGGATATGGTCCACTCCCTCGAATACCTCGAACACTTCCGGCCGAAGCAGGCCGTGCGTGTCGCTGATCACGCCGATCCGCATTGCGTCACCCCTGCCAGCGTGGCGCCAGCGGGATGTCGAGCCCGAGCTGGTCGACAATTCGCTGCACGATGAAGTCGACCAGGTCGCTGATGGCGGCGGGCCGGTGGTAGAAACCCGGCGCCGCAGGCACAACCACCGCCCCGGCCTCGGTGATCGCGACCAGGTTTCGCAGATGCACCAAGGAAAGCGGCGACTCTCGCGGCACAACGATCAGTTTCCGACGTTCCTTGAGCGTTACATCGGCGGCACGTTCCACGAGCGACCGCGAGCTTCCCTGCGCGATCGCCGACACCGTTCCCATCGAGCACGGACAGATCACCATCCCCGCGGTCCGATGCGATCCCGACGCCGGGCGGGCGCCGCGGTCGCCGTCGGGATAAAGGGTCACTGACGTCCAATCGCCACCGGTCGCGTCGCGCAGTGCCACTTCATTCGAGATCATCGACTCCGTCTCGAGCAACCGCCAGCCGTGCGAGGTGACGATGAGATCGACCGGAACCTTCGCCCGCGCCAACACGTCAAGCAACCGCACCGCGTACGGGGCGCCTGATGCGCCGGTGATGGCGAGAACGATGGGAAGGTGCAAGTCGGGCATCTCCGTTCTCCGTTATCCGTTCTCCGTCAAACCACCCTGTCGACCACCGCGAAGATCAACACCACCACACTCATCACGCCGTTCATCGTGAAGAAGGCCGCGTCGAGGCGGGAAAGATCACCTGGACGCACCAAGCGGTGCTCGTACGTCAGGATTCCCGCAGCAGCGGCCACGCCAAGGAAATACCAGGCGCCAAAACCGGCATGCCAGCCGAAGACCGCCAGCGCCGGAATCGTGATGCCGTGCAACAGCTTGGCAATCAGGATCGCGCGGTGTTCGCCGAACCGGACCACGACGCTCCGCAACCCGCTGGAGCGGTCAAAAGCCTCGTCGGGCAATGCATAGAAGATGTCGAATCCAGCGACCCACGTCATCACCGCCACGGCAATCACGACGAGGAGCCACCACGGGTCACTCCACGCCCCGGTGACGGCGATCCAACCACCCACCGGGGCAATCGCAAGCGATAGCCCAAGCCAGAGATGCGGCCACGCCGTAAAGCGCTTGGTGTAGCTGTAGCCCAGTACCCAGAGGAGTGCCACTGGCGATAGCGCGAGGCAGAGCCGATTGAGCGCTCCAGCCGCCATCAGGAACACTACCGCCGCGAGCCCGATCGCGGCGCCTGCTTGCGCCACGCTGATTACGCCCCGCGGGATCTCGCGCGAGCTCGTTCGCGGATTGCGCGCATCAAATTCCCGGTCGACAATGCGGTTGAATCCCATCGCGACAAACCGGGCCGCACTGAAGGCCACGACCACCAGTGCCACGATCCGCAGCGTGACCGGCGCGACCCACGACGCCGCGACCACGCCGAGTAGCGCAAACGGTAATGCAAAGAGAGTGTGCGGCAGCTTCACGAACGACGACCACCGCGCAATGGTGCTTCGCCCGGCGAACGTTTGCGCCTCGCGCGCGCTCCCGGTCACGCGGCCGTCATGTCCGTGGATCCAACCCGAGGGTGCTCCACATTGCATCGATCCGCTGGCGCGTGGCATCGTCCATCACGATCCGCTCTGGCCACTCGCGGGTGAACCCTTCCTCCGGCCACTTTCTCGTGGCGTCGATCCCCATCTTGCTGCCGAAGGTGAAATGCTGTGACGAGTGGTCGAGGACGTCCATCGGCCCGCGCGCAAACTCGGTATCGCGTTTCGGGTCAATGTTGTTGAGCGCGATCCACCACACCTCGTCGGCGTCCTGCACGTTCACATCGCGGTCGACCACGACGATGACCTTCGACAGCGCCATCAGCCCCTGTCCCCACAACGCATGCATCACCTTGAACGCCTGTCCCGGGTACTGCTTGTCGATGCTCACGAACACGAGGTTGTGGAAGATGCCCGCGGCCGGCATGTGGTAGTCGACAATCTCTGGGACCGTGAGCTTGAGGAGTGGGAGGAAAATCCGCTCGGTGGCGTGTCCGAGCCAGTAGTCCTCCATCGGAGGCCGGCCCACGAGCGTCGCGGGATACACCGGCGCGCGCTTCATCGTGACCGCGGTTACGTGCATCCGTGGATAGCGGTCGGCCAGCGAATAGAAGCCGGTGTGATCGCCGAAGGGTCCCTCCATGACGAGGTCCTCCGCGGGATCGATGTGTCCCTCGATCACGATCTCCGATTCGACGGGGACGTCGAGGTCGCAGGTGATTGCGCGCGCGAGTTCCACCGGCTGCCTGCGTATGAACCCGGCGAAGAGGAACTCGTCGATCCCTGGGGGGAGGGGCGCCGAGCCGGAGTACATCGCCGTTGGGTCACCGCCGAGCGCGATCACCACCGGCATGACCTCACCGCGTTCGGCCATGGCACGCCAGTGTGCCGCGCCCGACTTGTGGCGCTGCCAGTGCATCGCGAGCTCGCGCTTCCCCTGCACCTGCACCCGATACATGCCCACGTTGCGGGTCTTCCGATCCGGATCGCGGGTGATCACCATCGGGAGCGTGATGTAGCGACCACCGTCGCCCGGCCATGTCTGCAGGAACGGAATCCGGCCGAGGTCGATGTCGTCACCCTGCAGCACCACTTCCTGGCACGCCGGCCTGCCCGACCTCACCTTCGGCGGGTACTTGGCCGCCTCGGCGAGCCGTGGCAACATCGACAGCTTCCCCATCAGCCCTTCGGGAACCTGCATCGTAACCAGTTCGCCGATTCGCTCGCCAATCTCGTCGATCCGGCCGACTCCGAACGCCATGCACATCCGCCGGGACGACCCGAAGAGGTTGATCGCTACCGGTATCGTGCTCCGCGTCCCGTCGGGCATCACTGGATGCTCGAACAGCAACGCGGGGCCGCCGCCGGGCTGTTTCATCACGCGATCAGCGATCTCCGCGATCTCGAGATGGGTGCGAACCGGCGTGGTAATCCGCACTAGTTCACCGGCACGATCGAGGACAGCGATGAATTCAGGCAGCGAGTCGATGCTCATCCGGTGCGCACTCCCCTGTGGATCGCGACGATGCCACCCCAGAGGGAGTGCCATCGGACCGCCTCGAATCCAGCGCCTTCCATCCGACGAGCCAGCTCGGTCGGCTCCGGAAAGGCGAGCACCGACGCTGGTAGCCAGTCGTAGGCGCTCCTATGTTTTGACACCAGCCGACCGACCCGCGGCAGTACATGCCGGAAGTACCCCAGATACATCGCCCGCATCGGCTGGTGCCGCGGCGTGCTGAACTCGAGCACCACGAATCGTGCGCCGGGCCGGAGTACCCGCGCTGCTTCCTGCAGCCCTCGATCGAGGTCCATGAGATTGCGTACCCCGAACCCGACCGTGGCTCCATCAAACGTTCCGGCGTCGAAGGGAAGCCGGAGCGCATCGGCCGCGGCAGGCTGCACCCGCCCTGACTTGCCGGCACCGCGTCGGAGCATGGCAGGGACGAAGTCGGCGCCAACAACCGTTCCCGAAAATCCAGGCCGGTTGCCCAGCTCGGCAGCAAGATCGAGCGTGCCCGCGCAGAGATCGAGAAATCGGCCGTCCGGATGGGCCTCCCAACCCAGCTCTGTCACAGCGGCACGACGCCAGGCACGATCGGCATTGAGCGACAGGACATGATTGAGCAGGTCGTATCGGGGCGCGATGTCGGTGAACACGCCGCGCACGTATTCCCGCTTGGCGTGGCCGCCCGTGACTGGTAGGGACTGTTCGGCAGGATGCATCGTGGCGAAAGCTACCGGCTCGGCGAACTGTCCCGCAACGCGCGTGGCAGACTGACGATGCGTACGCCCGCCGCGTGGGTTCCGCTCAGCGACCAGGAAGTGGTCCGCCACGCCGTCATGGGCCGCGATTCGGCATATCGCGAGCTGATCCGCCGCTACCAGCGGCCGGTGTTCTCGCTGATCTACCGAATGGTGCGCGATCGCGAGCTCGCCGAGGACCTCGCGCAGGAGACGTTCGTGAAGGTGCTGAACGCTATCGAGTCGTACCGACCCGAGTACAAGTTCTCGAGCTGGATCTTCAAGATCGCCAACAATGCCGCGATCGATCACCTCCGAAAGCGTTCTCTCGATACTCTATCGCTCGATGGCTCACCGCACGCCCAAACGGCTGACGCCGTCGAGGCCACCACCCTACAGATCGGCGATAGCCGCGAATCGGCGCTCGACGAGGTGACAGCGCGCGAGCTCGGCACGCAAATCGAGCAGGCCATCGGCAAACTCAGACCCGAGTACCGAAGCTGCATCCTGTTGCGACACGTCGATGGCCGTCCCTACGAGGAGATCGCGGAGATTCTGGACCTTCCGCTCGGCACCGTCAAGACCTACATCCACAGGGCCCGCAATGAACTCCGGATATACCTCACTGACACGCGCGATGAGTGAAACCGTCACCCCACATTCGTCGTAGGAGACCAGCATCATGAACGCCCCCGCACCCCACCACCTGACGACGGACGAACTCGACGCGATCCTCGGTGGAACCACCATCGAACGCGCCAGCGCGCACGTTGCCGGATGCACCATCTGTCGCACCATGGTCGACCTCGATCGCCGAGTCGTCGATGCCCTCGCGCTGCTTGCGCTTGTTGACCCCTCACCGGGCTTCGCTCCGCGCGTCATGGCACGGGTCAGCATTCACGCGCCACCCGTCGAGGTGACAGTGCGGGCGCTGAGCGCGAAGCGGCGCGTTGCCGTCGGCGCGGTGTTGGTGACTGCGGCAGTGACGGGGGGATTCGTCTGGGCTGCATCGCATCCTGCCGCGGCGCTTGCATGGGCTGATCCGGCGCTGCAGGGGATCGGGCAGACCCTCTGGACGTCGCTCCAAGCTGCCGCCGCGAACATGTTCGAACAGCCATGGTTCGACGGAACTCGCGACCTCCTGGCGGCGCCCGCGCGGGCCGTCCCGGTCCTCGGTGCGGCTGCATCGCTCTATGCAGCCGCGCTCGTCGGACTGCGCCGACTCTTGGCCGAGCCGGTGCCCAATGCGAGGTGGTAGGGGAACCCTGACAACGTTCCTCGTCCTGCTGGCTGCCCTGCTCCCCGCCCCATTGCTGGCCGCCTCGCCGGACAACCCGGTTGCGACCGTGGCGCACCGGCTGCGCGGCCTCCTCCCGATATTCGAGGTCTACCCCGAACCGGTCCCGCAGGCCGTCCAAGCCGACGCGCAGGCACCCACCGTCAATCCCGGCCGCCTCGACGATCCAGCGCGCCTCGAGCGCGATCTTCGCGCAGCGCTGCGCACGCCTGTTTCGAGGACGCGCCTCACCGTCGAAGGCGGGAGGGCGCGGATCGGGCACACTTCCATCGGCTCGAATGAGGTTTTGAGCGGACACCTCGTGGTGTTGAATGGCGACACCGAGATACACGGTCGAGTCGAGGGAAACATCGTCGTGCTCGACGGCAATGTGAGCATCCATCGCGGTGGTGTCGTGATTGGAGATGTGCTGGCGATTGGTGGTCAGGTGCGCATGGTCGGTGGCGACGTTACCGGCACCATGCAGAGCCTCGAGGCCGTCGCTACGCCGGCGGAGCACACGGCGCTCTGGCTTGTGGTGGCGCAGCGTGGGGCAGGGCTGGCCGGCATCTTCGCTACGCTGCTCATCCTTGGGTTCGGCATGGTGACGTTCGGACGCCCCAACCTCGAAATCGTCTCGGATACGGTAGCGCATTCCTTCGGACGCAGCTTCACGGCCGGTCTCCTCGGGCAGATCCTCCTGGTGCCGACCTTCGGGATGCTGGTGGTGGGACTGGTGCTCACCGTCGCGGGCGCACTGCTCGTCCCCTTTGCTGTCGTGATCTATCTCCTGCTTGCGATCGTGGCGATCCTCGGCGGTCTCCTCGCTGTCGCCCACGCGATGGGCGAGACGATCACGCGTCGCCGCATGGCGCGCGGCCTCGTGGTATCGCCCAACGCCTATCGCTATGTCTTCACCGGACTGGCGGCGCTGGCGATGAGCTGGATCGCGTGGGTGGCCGTGGGTTGGGTACCCATCGCGGGCGGGATCATCTTCGTCACAGCGGCCCTGGCGACCTGGTTCCTCGGCACGGTCGGGTTCGGCGCGGCAATCCTCTCGCGCGGCGGAGTGCGTGAGCATTTTGCCGGGCGGATCATTCCGCCCGAGATGATGACCGATGAGTTTCTCTGGGCAACGCCGCAGTTCGGCGTGCCCGCCGTGACCCGCCCACCGACGGACACGTCGTGACCCCACGTCTGGCAGC
The DNA here is from genome assembly GCA_039915685.1 of Gemmatimonadales bacterium. Taxonomy (GTDB): domain Bacteria; phylum Gemmatimonadota; class Gemmatimonadetes; order Gemmatimonadales; family GWC2-71-9; genus Palsa-1233. Next base: position 51,456 of record JBDSMU010000009.1, read on the forward strand.
GGTTGCGCTCTCGTGCGCGGGCGCGCTGGCCGCGTTGCCGCTCTCCGCCCAGACGATGCGATCGTTCACCGCGGCGCGGGGAATCCTCGCCGAGCGACAGATCATCGCGACACTCGACTTCGGTGCGGGAACGGTGCAGATCGGTCCCGCCGCCGCGTCGCAGCTCTACCGCATGGAAGTGCGGTACGACGCCGACCGTTTTCAGCCCACCCAGCAGTATGACCCACGCACTGGGATCCTCAAGCTGGGGCTGGAGTCGATCGGCAAGAGCGGAATGCGCGTGACCTCGCGGAGCCAGCTCGAACAGGTCGGCGACTTCGTCTTCTCACGCACCGTCCCGCTCTCGCTCTCCGCCAATCTCGGTGCGAGCGACGCCAATCTCGAATTGGGCGGGTTAACCCTCACCGACCTCACGGTGCGGTCGGGTGCCAGTCGGGCCACCGTCGCCTTCGGCACTCCCACGCGAGGCGAGTGCCGCCATGCCACCTTCACCGTGGGGGCAGGCGACATCGACATCACGGGCCTTGCCAACGCGGGTTGCCGAGAAGTACGCCTCGACGGTGGAATCGGGCGGGCGACCCTCGACTTTGCCGGGGCATGGAAGCAGGACGCACGAGTGACCGTGGAAATGTCGATGGGAGTGGTGACGCTGCGGATCCCGCGGGGAATCGGCGTCCGGCTCGACGCCAGTCGATTCCTGAGCACACTCAGCGCCGACGGATTCGAGCGCGATGGAAAGACGTGGATCACGCCGCGATTCGATGCGGCGAAGCGGAAGATCACGGTGGGCCTCAACACCACCGTCGCCAGCATCGACGTCGTCTGGATCGACTAGGCTCGCCGGTCCTTACCCCTCGAGCACGGGCATCCGCTGCCGAGCGCTCGATGCCTTGGCCCAGATACGGTCGGCGATCTCGCGCAACATCACCGCCGCTGCCGTCGTCGGCGCCTCAATGATGATCGGCCTCCCGCGGTCCGCCGCGTCGGCCATCCCGCCCTGCAACGGCACCTGACCCAACAGCTCGGCGTCCAGTTCCTCGGCGAGGCGCTCCCCGCCACCCGTGCCGAAGAGGTCGTGGCGCATCCCGGTGACAGGGTCGAGAAATCCGCTCATGTTCTCGACGATACCGAACATCGGTACGTTGACCCGCTCAAACATCTTCGCGCCGCGAAGCGCGTCCCCTACAGACATCTCCTGCGGCGTGGTCACGATCACGGCGCCGCTCACCAGCACCGATTGCACCAGCGAAAGCTGTGCGTCGCCGGTCCCCGGTGGCATGTCCACGATGAAGCAATCGAGTTCACCCCACGCGACGTCGCGCAGGAATTGGTTGATCACCTTCATGATGATCGGGCCACGCCAGATTGCGGGGGCATCGCGATCGACCAGGAAGCCGATGGACATGAGCTTCACCCCCCACGCCTCGAGTGGCTGGATGAGACCGTTGCGCACGGCGGGCTTCTCGAACACGCCGGCCATCCGCGGGAGGTTGGGGCCGTAGATGTCGGCGTCCATGATACCCACGCGCAGTCCACGTTCCGCGAGTGCCACGGCGACGTTGATCGCGACTGTCGACTTCCCCACTCCACCCTTCCCCGACGAGATCGCGATCACTCGACCGAGGCCTGGAATCTCGCTCGGCACTGGCGCAGCCGGCACGCCAGCGGCGGCACTCTGCGGTGCGGCGTGTGTCGTCGGCGCGGGACCATCAGGATCTCGCACGGCAATTTTCGGCTGGGGGACGCCAGTCGCAGCGAGTGCCTGACGCACCTGACGCACCAGCGTGGCGGGATCCTCACGCCGCAGCAGCACCGTGAAGCTCACCGTCCCATCGGCACCGATGTCGAGATCCGCGATCATCCCCGACGCCATCATCCCGCTGCCGGTGCGTGGGTTCATGACGGTGTCGAGCGCCGCCTCGATCGTCGACTGTTGGGTGCCGGTCATGGTGTTTCCCTCAGACGGCTTCCACGACGCGAACTTCCGGTACGGCCGTGCGAAGTCGGGTTTCGATGCCTTGCTTGAGCGTCACCGTGGACGCCGCGCATCCCTTGCACGTGCCACCGAGTCGCACCAGGAGCAGGCCACGCTCGGTGTCGAAGTCGATGACTTCGACGCTTCCCTTGTGCGACGTGATGTACGGCCGCAGGCCGTCGAGCGCGCGCTCGATCCGCTCGAACATGTCGGGCGTGTCGCTCACGCCGGCACCGGGGAGCCGGTGAGGAGTTCGCGCGCCGCCTGCAGCACCTGCGCCTGCACCATCGGCATCGGTCCGGCAATCGCCACACCCGCAGCCTTGCGGTGCCCGCCGCCGCCGAAGCGCCTGGCAAGCTCGGCCACGTCAACGTCGCCGACGCTGCGAAGCGACACCTTGGTGCGCCCGCCGGACATCTCGCGAAAGAGCAGCGCCAGTCGCACCCCACGGATCGAGCGCGCATGCTCCACGGCCCCATCGAGATCGTCGGGATCAACGTCATGACGTTCAAGGGAGCCCGGCGGGACGGTCACCCAGGCGAGACCGACGTCGGGCTCCACCACCAGCGTTTGCAGCACGTCGGCCAGTAGCCGCGGACGGCCCTCAGGCGCGTTCGCATAGACATCGAGGTAAACCTGCTCGGTGTCGGCACCCGCCTCGACCAGGTCGGCCGCCACACGAAGCGTCCGCGGCCGAGTGTTCGAAAATCGGAATCCACCGGTGTCGGTCACCAGCGCCACGTACAGCGCCCGGGCTGCCTGCCGGGTAATCGGCCAGCCGGCTTGGTGGGCCAGGAGCGCGATCAACTCACCCGTGGCCGCCGCGTCTGGGTCAACGAAGCGAGGCCCATCGGGGAGTACCCCCGGGCCCACATGGTGATCGATGCACGCCACGGGCACGCCGCAGTCGCGGACGGTCTCCGACAGCATGCCCAACCGAGACAGGTCGGCAATGTCGAGGACCACGACGATGTCGGCCCGGCGCAGCTCCTTGACCGCCTGTGCGGTTCGATCGACCCCAGGAAGATCGGCGAAGAGGAAGTCGAAGCGATCCGGGGTGGCCGTCGGATTGGTGATCACCACGTCGGCGCCGAGGGCCCGGAGGAGGTGGACCAGCCCGACCTCGCTACCGAGGCCGTCGCCATCGGGATTCACGTGGGTCGTCAGGCAGATGCGCTTACCGGGAACAAGCAGTGCGGCGACGTCGAGAGCGGGCATGAGGGGAAAATAGTCGGTAGCGGGTGGGGGGTCGCGGGGGGCCGGCATTCGCCGACACAGGAAGGGCCGACTCCACCCGGAGCCGGCCCTTCCTGCATTCGGAATCAGCGAAGGAGACTACATCCCGCTCTTCGCCAACCGCGAGTTCCTGATCCCGTACACGAAGTAGATCACCAGACCGAGAGCCATCCAGACCATGAGCCGGATCCAGGTGTCGCCGGGCAGCCCGTACATCAGGTAACCGCAGATGAGGATGCCCATGATCGGTACAAACGGTACCCAGGGCGTGCGGAACGGCCGTGGCAGGTCGGGCCGCTTGCTCCGCAGCACCAGGATACCGCCACAGACGATCACGAAGGCGAGCAGCGTGCCGATCGACACCAGCTCGCCCAGCAGCGCGATCGGGAAGAACCCGGCGATGAGAGCCGCAACGCACCCGGTGATGATGGTCGCGATCCACGGCGTGCCGAACTTGGGGTGCACCTTGCCGAAGAGCTTCGGGAGCAGGCCGTCACGCGACATTGCATAGAAAATGCGCGGCTGGCCCATGAGCATCACCAGTACTACGGACGCCAGTCCCGCGATTGCACCGATGTTCACCAGGAAGCCCAGCCAGGCGAGGCCGGGTCCGGCCTTCTGGATCGCCACGAACACCGGATGCGGCACGTTGAGCTCGCTGTAGTGTGCCATGCCCGTCATCACCAGCGCCATCGCGATGTACAGCACGGTGCAGACGGCGAGCGACCCGAGGATGCCGATCGGTAGGTCGCGCTGCGGGTTTTTCGCTTCCTGTGCCGTCGTCGACACTGCGTCGAAACCGATGAAGGCAAAGAAGATCACGCCAGCGCCACGGAGAATGCCGCTCCAGCCGAACTGGCCCGGCGCGATGTTCTCGGGGATGAATGGGACCCAGTTGGCGGTATCGATGTACTTGATGCCGAAGCCGATCACCGCGAGGACGATCGCGACCTTCACGTACACGATGAAGTTGTTGAACTTCGCCGATTCCTTGATGCCGATCACCAGCAGCACGGTGAGTACCAGCACCATCAGCATAGCCGGGACGTTGAGGACGCCACCCTGAACCGTGCCACCGGCTGCGGCACAGTTGGCCACTGAGATGGCCGTGTGCGAGATCGCATCGACTGCGAAGCCCCCGGTGGCAGGGTCAACACAGAGTTGCGAGCGCACCAGCGTGTGTGTCCCCTCTACCGTGAAGGGAGAGCCCGCGATTGCGGCCGGGATGTGTATCCCCAATGAGGCGAAGAAAGCCGTGAAATATCCCGACCAGCCCACCGCGACCGTGGACGCCGCAAAGAGGTACTCGAGAATCAGGTCCCAGCCGATGATCCATGCGATGAATTCGCCGAGGGTGGCGTACCCATAGGTGTACGCGCTGCCGGCCACCGGAATCATCGCCGCGAACTCAGCATAGCAGAGGCCGGCAAAGAGACAGCCGAAGCCGGCGAGGATAAAGGAGATCACGATCGCGGGACCGGCATTGTTGGCGGCCGCCGTGCCCGTGAGCACGAAGATGCCGGCGCCGATGATCGCACCGATGCCGAGCAGCACGAGGTTGGACGCGGAGAGCGTCCGCTTGAGCGAGCCTTCGGCGCCCTCCTCCGGCACGATATCGGTCAGCGACTTGGTGCGGAACAGACTCACGGCAGATACCCCGGAGGAGCGCACTCCTCCCGTTGAGGTGGGACGCACGGCACAGCGACAGGCGGTTCGGCTTGGGGGTGGAGACCCCATAAGCTACGCCCTGCTAGGCCATCAGGCCAGATCCGGACAGAATCCAGATTCAGAATCTTCAGGTCGGCGGTTCCCCATTATTTGTAGACAGGGAAATCGTTGTTCTTGTACTGGGCCCAGTAGGCGTCGAGATCGGTCTTCACCCTGCCACTCAACAGCAGCACCCCGAAGAGGTTCGGGAAGGCCATGCCTAAAATCATCAGGTCGCCGAAACTCAGAATGTTCGTCGCCGAGATGATCGAGCCAAGGAACGTGAAGAGCACGAACACGAACTGGAAAATCCGGCTCTTGCCGTCGCCCACCAGATAGGTCCAGCACCGTTCACCGTAGTAGGACCACGAGATCATGGTCGAGAAGGCAAAGAGCAGGACGCACACACTGAGAATGAGGGGGAACCAGGAAATGTGCTGCCCGAACGCCCGGGAGGTCAGAGCGGCGCCGCGATTGCCGGCGATCAGCGCCGCGTTGTCGGGATTGCTGTACGCGCCGGTGATCACAATCACCAACGCCGTCATCGTGCACACCACGACCGTGTCGATGAACGGCTCGAGGAGCGCCACGATCCCTTCGCGGATTGGGTAGGCTGTTCGGGCCGCCGAGTGGGCGATCGCCGCCGAACCTGTGCCTGCCTCATTTGAGAACGCGGCGCGACGGAAACCCTGCACCAGCACGCCGATGAAGCCGCCATAGAGGGCGGTCGGCGCGAACGCGCCCTGAAGGATCGAACCGAACGCCGACGGGATGGCGCTGAAGTTGTCGAACAGGATAAAGAGCGCCGCGAGTGAGTACACCCCGACCATCGACGGCACGATCTTGTCGGCGACGTCGGCGATCCGCTTGATCCCGCCGATGATCACGACACCGACGAGGGTTGCCATCACCAGGCCGTAGACCCACGGATAGATGACCAGAAACGGCATCGATTCCTGCAGCGCGTTCAGGGACTGACTGACCTGGAAGGTGTTGCCCCCGCCCAGCGACCCGCCGATGCAAAGCACCGCGAAGAGTACCGCGAGCACCTTGCCCAGCCCGCCCAGGTTCAGCTCCTTCAGGCCATTGGAGAGGTAGTACATCGCCCCGCCCATTACGTGGCCGTCGGAACGAACCTGTCGGTATTTCTGGCCGAGGGTGCACTCAGCGAACTTGGCTGACATCCCGATCAGCCCGGCAACGATCATCCAGAATGTCGCGCCTGGACCGCCGATCGACACCGCGATCGCTACGCCGGCAATGTTGCCGAGTCCGACCGTGGCAGAGAGCGCCGTCGTCAGCGCCTGGAAGTGCGAGACCTCCCCCACGTCGGAGGGATTGGAGTACTTCCCCCGCGTAACGTGGATCGCGTGCTTGAATCCCCGAAAGTTGATGAACCCCATCCGAAGCGTCAGGAAAACCGAGCCGAGCACCAGCCAGAGCACCACCACCGGTAGCTGCAGGTTGAGAGCGCTGTCGTTGTCCCAGAACATCACGTCATAGAAAAATACGGCCGTGAGGGGATCGACGATCGCCGCCCCGAAAGCCCGGTCGATCGCGCCGATGATCCCGGCGCCCACCACGGTCGCGGTCGAATCGGCAGCCTGAGCAGCGAGCGGGGCCGTTGCGGCGAGCACCAGTGCAAGAGCCAATGCAAACCGGCGCACGTATCGGGAGCCTCGCGTCATATCACGTCCTGCGATGAGGAAAGAGACTGGGTGGTACGCGGATGGCCGACACCGACGGTGCCGGTCTGGAGGTGTTCAGACGCTGTAGTTCGGTGCTTCCCGGGTAATCGTGACATCATGGGGATGGGACTCGCGGAGCCCCGCCGAGGTCACCTGCACCATCTCGGTGTCCCGCTGGAGTGCGCCAATGTCGGCGACACCGCAGTATCCCATGCCGCTCCTGAGCCCACCCACCATCTGGAAGAGGACGTCGGACACCGGCCCCTTGTACGGAACACGCCCTTCGATGCCTTCGGGCACCATCTTGGTCGGCGAGACCTCGCCCTCCTGGAAATAGCGGTCGGCAGAGCCGTCCTGCATTGCGCTCATCGACCCCATCCCCCGAATCAGCTTGAAGCGTCGCCCCTCGGCGAGGATGCTCTCGCCCGGGCTTTCCTCAGTCCCGGCGAGCATCGACCCCATCATCACCGACGATGCGCCCACCGCCAGCGCCTTCACGGCGTCGCCCGAGTATTTGATCCCGCCATCAGCGATCACCGGGACGTCGCCGGCGCCCCGAACAGCGTCGATGATCGCGGTGATCTGCGGGACACCGACACCGGTGACTACGCGCGTGGTACAGATCGACCCAGGACCGATGCCGACCTTGACCGCATCCGCACCCCGTTCGACCAGTGCACGGGCGCCGCTCTCGGTGGCGACGTTCCCACCGATGAGCTGCACGTCGGGGAAAGCGTCCCGAAGCTTGGCGATCGTCTCGAGCACCCCTTCCGAATGCCCGTGCGCCGAATCCACCACTACGACATCGACGCCGGCACCGACCAAAGCCGCGGCGCGGGTGCGCGCCTCCGCGCCCGAGCCAACGGCGGCAGCCACCCTGAGGCGCCCGTGCTGGTCCTTGTTCGCATCTGGGTGATCGCGGCGCTTGAAGATGTCCTTGACGGTGATCAGCCCCTTGAGCACGCCGTCGGCATCAACCACAGGAAGCTTCTCGATCCGGTGACGCGCCAGGATCGCCTCGGCTTCGTCCAGCGTCGTGCCGACCGGCGCCGTCACCAACCGCTCGCGGGTCATCGCCTCCGACAGCAGCCGCTCCATGTTCGACTCGAACTGTAGATCACGATTCGTGATGATCCCGATCAGGCGTCCTTCGCCATCAACGACTGGGACACCCGAGATCTTGAAGCGACGCATCAGCGCCGCCGCCTCACGCAGCGGCCGGTCCGGGCCGAGCGTGATCGGGTTGCGGATCATCCCGCTCTCACTCCGCTTCACCCGATCGACCTCAGCAGCCTGCCGATCGATCGACATGTTCTTGTGGATCACCCCGATTCCGCCGGCACGGGCCATCGCGATCGCCATCTCGGACTCGGTGACCGTGTCCATGGCGGCGGCGACCAGCGGGATGTGAAGGGGGATGTTGCGGGTGAAGTGGGTGGCAGTCGAGACCAAGCGGGGATGCACCGTCGAATGCCGCGGAACGAGGAGGACGTCGTCAAACGTCAAGGCGTGGCCGGACCGGATGGTGCTCATCCGGTCTGTCCGTCCGATGGCGGCGCGGGAGGGGCTGGCGTTTCCGCGGGAGGCGGGGTCTTGGGCGACTGGGTGAGTTCGCGCGCGGTCTTCGAAGCCTCATCAACCACCGCGCCCGCTGCCGAAGCGAGACCCTTCATCACTTTCGATGCACTGTCGAACACACCAACGGTGCCGGAGATCGCGTTGATCGGGACTTTCCCCGCTCGCATCGTATCCTCGACCTTTTCGGTGATCCGCGCAAAGATGTTGGTGGGCGACGATCGCTCTGCATACTTGCTCTCAAGGAACTCGACGAAGTCGAGCACCTGATACGCCCGTTCATCGGAGAGCGTCTCGAGCTTGCGGAGCAACCGATCCTTCAGGTGCTCATTCATCGTGCCTCCGGGCTCAGTCGAGCAGACGGATGAAGTTCAGGACGGGCGTCGGGAGGAAGCGCGTGCGTCCGCTCCGAATGATCGCACGAACGCGAATCTTGGCCAGCGGCTCGAGATTGCGGAACCGCTCCACCTCATCGGCCCGTACGACGAGGTACACGAACCCGGTTTCAGGGAGTGGACCGCGAGCCAGGATATACGGCTGCCCGGGTGGCAGTTCAGGGCGGAGTTCGTCGGCCTGCTGCACCGCCAGCACCTGAAGGGTCCATTCCACCGGCTGGCCCACGTACTTCTCGGGGCTCTCGCGCACATTGGCCCCGGTCACCTGATTGATCGGTGCAAGATCCGAGAGCGATGCGTCGCGTGTCCAGCCGTCGATGCGGATCCGCGTCCAACCCTCGCGACGCTCCACCACCTCGACCCGCAGCGGCGACTCGACCGTGCCGACGGCGGCGCCACGTGGCGAGGTGCTGATGGTGGCACCTGCCGACAGAGTGGTCGCGGCGCCACCAGCGGAGGCGGCTGGCGGCGGCGCGGCGTTCGTCGCCGGTGCGGGGATGGCGGCCTGACCGGTGGCGACGAGCGCGCTCGTCACCACCCACCCGGTGCGGCGAACCCTGATCCAACCGCCTTTCTTTTCGAGCTGCTTGAAGAGCGCCCCGGCACGCGCCATGGCAATCGTGGCGCCGGTGCCGGGGCCCATCCGAACCGCAGTTCCAGCGCTGATGTTGACCGCGACGTCGAATCCCTCGCGTCGATCGTCGCGCAATGCCGGTTCCGAGATCCATCCCTCGAGCGTGGCCTCGTGCCATGCGCCCCGGACACCGCCGGCGAAAAGCAGCGCGTCCTTCGCGATTCGCGCGAGGACGGTACCGCCGGGATCCTTCACCAGGTCAGCGTCCGCGACAGTTCGGCGCGCCGGCTGTTGAGCCTGCAACGACGCCGCAAACACCAGCATCACCATGATGATGCAGGCTGGTAGGCGATATCGAGCGGAAGTAGATTGCGGCGCGCCGATCACGACCGGGAGTGTAGACCTCGCGGAGGAGCATGTCAAACAACAGCAGGCGCGTAGCGCCGGTCATCCTCGTCGTTCTCGACGGCTGGGGATGGCGCTCGGAAGCCGATGGAAATGCTATTGCCCTCGCTCGCACCCCGACATGGGACCGGATGGTCGCGGGAGCACCGCTGACGCTGCTCGACGCGAGTGGGCTCCCGGTGGGCCTCCCCGCAGGACAGATGGGCAACAGCGAGGTCGGCCACCTCAACCTCGGCGCGGGCCGCGTTGTACCGCAGGATCTCGTCCGCATCAACGAGAGCATTGCGTCGGGCCACTTCGCCGCAATCCCTGAGTTCGCAGCGCTTATCGACCACGTGCGCCAAACCGGCGGCACCTTGCACCTCGCGGGGCTCCTCGGCTGGGGCGGGGTGCATGCGATCGATGCCCACTTGCGCGCTGCGATTCGCGTCGCCGTGGAGCGGGGGGCGCCCCGCGTGGCGATCCACGGCTTTCTCGACGGACGCGATTCCGGTCCCACGTCGGGCGCCGAGGTGGTCGCCCAGCTAGAACGCGACATCGCGGAGTCCGGCGGCGGCCGCACCCTTATCGCCACGCTCACCGGCCGCTACTTCGCGATGGACCGCGACCGCCGCTGGCCCCGCACCCAGCTGGCGGTCGATGCAATGACCCGGGGGATCGGAACCGCCGTCCCGAGTGCCGGCGTCGGTGTCCGCCTTGCCTACGAGAGGGGCGAGAGCGACGAGTTCGTGAAGCCCCTCGTGATCAGCCGTGATGGCGAGCCGGTGGCCTCGCTGCGCGACGGTGACGCGATATTCTTCTTCAACTATCGCAGCGACCGCATGCGCCAGATTGTCTCGGCACTCTGCATCGATGGCTTCGACGGCTTCGACGTCGCGCACTGCCCGCGCATCCCCGCCGCGACGATGACCCAGTACGACGAGACCTACCCCATCCCCCAGGCGTTCCCGCCGTTCTCAATGGCTCGCATCCTTGCGGAAGAACTGGGAGCTCACGGGCGGACCCAGTTCCGTACCGCCGAGACCGAGAAGTATCCGCATGTGACGTACTTCTTCAATGGTGGGGTCGAAGCACCGTACCCCGGTGAGGAGCGAGATCTCGTCGCATCACAACACGTCGCGACCTACGACCTCGCGCCCGAGATGAGCGCGGTCGGAATCACCGACACCCTCTGCCGGGCTCTTGCGCGGGGCAACCACGATTTCTACCTCGCCAACCTCGCGAACGCCGACATGGTCGGGCACACCGGCGTCATCCCAGCCGTGGTGCGCGCCGTCGAGACGGTCGACGTCTGCCTGGCTCGAATCGTCGCAGAGGCAGAGCGGACCGGTGCCCGGCTCTTCGTGACCGCCGACCATGGCAACGCCGAGATGATGATCGATCCGGCAACCGGTGGCCCGCACACGGCGCACACCACCAATCCCGTCCCGATCATCGGGCTCGGAGCCGGCATTCATGCCCTTCGCGGTGGGGGCGCATTGTGCGATGTTGCGCCCACGGTCCTCGGCCTGCTCGGCATGGACCAGCCGGCCGAGATGACGGGTCGCACACTTCTTCAGGACTAGAGAGACGATGCACGCTGCACCAATCAGGGCCTTCGCGCTGCTGCTCGCTGCGACTTCCATGACGGTACCTGCGCTTGCGGCGCAGGACAGCGGGCTGACGATCTCGTCGCCGTACCGCGAGATCCGAAACGGTCGCTACATCGAGGCGATCGGCGGCCGAATCTTCGGTAATGGTGGCCCAATCCCGGTGGCGCCGCAGGACGGCAACGTCTACGGTGGGCGCGTCGTGTTCCGTGCCAAGAACACGGTCCAGCTCGCATTCGGAGCATGGACGGCCAACACTGAACGGTTCATCGTGGATGCTGACGACTCGGTCGCCACACGGGTGTCCGGTCCGGTGCCACAGCGACTCACGGCCGGCGAGGCTTCGATCCAGATGAACCTCACCGGTGGCAAGCGCTGGAATGCCTTGGGACCGTTTTTCGGCGTCGGACTCGGCTTGGTGCGCGGTTCGAAGTCACCGCTGGCCGACACGTCAACATACAGTTTCGGCACCAAGTTCTTCTTCGTGCCCAATGTCGGTACGCGGATCTTCCTCGGTCAGCGTGCCTACGCGAAGGTCGAGGCACGCGCACTGTTCTGGAAGATCAAGTATCCCGGATCGTACACCGACGAGCCCGCGGCTCAGCCGGGCACCGTCGACAGCCCGAACGCGGTCAACCCGACGGGCAAGCGCGGCGAGTACGTGGTCACGCCGGCGATCTTTGTCGGACTTGGAATCGCGTTCTGACAGATTCCATACAGTGCGTGCTAACGCGGGCGGTGAGTTTTCATGCCCGGCATCAGTATCCTGACGCCCTCGCGCATGGCCACCTCTACCGGGTCGAAGTGTCGCTGACTGGGCCACTCGCTCCCGACACTCAGATGATCATCGACCTCGGGATGTTCGACAGGATCGTGGCAAGGATCATCGACCCGCTCGATGGCATGCTGCTGAACGACTTGATTCCCGAGTTTGCAAACCGTGCCGAACTGCCGACCTGCGAAGCGCTGGCGCGCTGGATCAGGGGACGAGTGGCGGCCTCATTGCCTGACGGTGTCCGCACGCACCGCGTGCGGGTTGCCGAAGACGACACGCTCTGGGCGGACTGCCTCGGCTGAGGAACCGCTCCACCCATGGAGGTCCCGTGCACCATACCCGCATCGCCGGATTGTTCGCCGCACTGCTGTTGATTTCACCGAGGGTGGTGCATGCACAGGCCACCCGCGATCAGTCGCGCCTTGTCGTCGGGGTGAGCGCTGGGTGGATCGGCGGCGTCGACCTCTGGGCCGTGCCCAACCAGCCGATCCTCGCCGGTGGTCAGCAGCAGGACATCTTCGGCCTCGAACGCCGGGTGCGGTCGAACCTGACCTTCATTGGACAGGGAACATTTTTCCCGAGCGACCACATCGGCATCTCGGGTGAAGTAAGCTACCTCGGGCTCGGCACCACCGATCAGTGCCTCTTCGTGCCGAGCGCGAACGACCCGTTCAACCAGGCTGCGTGCAGGATGATCAACGGCGACGATCGGTCGGCGTCGGCAGTGGCGATTACTGGAGGTGTGGTGCTGCGCCCTTTGAGTCGCTCCGAAATCCAGCCGTACGCGAGGTTGATGGTGGGGGTCGCGTTGGTGCCACGCAGCACGATACCGGTCTCCGCCGTGCTCGGCATCCGGGAGGACGAGGTGCTGCAGGTTTACCTGGAGAATGGCGACAAGGACGCGCGCCCCACCGGTGTGGTTGCATTCGGGTTCTCGACCGCTCCCAAGTCGGGATACCAGCTCCGACTCGAGGGCCGCCTCACGGCGGTGCAGTTGCTCACAGTAACGGGACCGACGGCGTCGCAGAACAGCGTTCCGCCGACGCGCAACGTCACCAAGGTGCTTCCGTCGATCGTGGTCGGGATGGACATTGTACTCGAGAAGCGGCGCGGCCGGCGCTACTAAGGACATCACGGTGCAACGCACCCCGATAAGCGTTGCCGAGGCGCAGGGTGTCATCATTGGTGCCGCGCCGGTGCAACCCACGCTGGCGATGCCACTGCATGACGCGATCGGTCGCATTCTCGCGGCCGACGTGATGGCGCAGTTCCCGCTTCCCCCATGGACCAATTCGGCAATGGACGGTTACGCCGTCCACGCCGATGCTGTGCGCGGCGCTTCGGCGTCGGCACCGGTGGTGATGCGCATTGTTGGGCACGCGCCGGCGGGTGGCTCCGAACCGGCGATGATGGAGGCGGATACGGCCGTACGGATCTTCACCGGCGGACGGGTGCCGGAGGGTGCCGATACGGTGGTGCGGCAGGAAGACACCGAAAGCGATGGAGCGGTGGTGCGGGTGTTCAACGATCGCGACGCCGGATCGAATGTGCGCGCTGCGGGCGGCGACTTGGCGCGTGGTGCGATGGCATTGCCGGCTGGAACGCGGCTCGGACCGCGACAGCTTGCGCTGCTCGCGGCACTGGGCGTGTCCCACCCGATGATGCATCGCGCACCGCGGGTGGGCGTGCTCTCGGGCGGCGACGAGGTGGTCTCGTTCGACGATCTCGAATCGATCCAACGCGGCGACAAGCTTGCCGATGTGAATGGACCGGCGCTTGCGGCGCTGGTGGCCGATGCGGGCGGTGTCGCGGAATCGCTGGGCATTGCGCGTGACAACGTCGACGACATAGTACGGCGGATCCGAGCTGCTGAGAGTTGTGACGCGATCATCACGGCAGGTGGGGTGAGTGTTGGGGAACACGATCATGTGCACCGCGCGATGGAGATCCTGGGCGCGCGCGAGCTGGTGAGCCGGGTGCGGGTGCGACCGGGAGGGCCCACGGCGTTTGCGGTGCTGCCCGACGGCCGACCGTGGCTGGCGCTGCCCGGCAACCCGGTGAGTGCGATGGTCACGTTCGAGTTGTTCGGTCGGCCGATGATTCGCGCGATGAGTGGCGACCCCGCACCGTTGCCTCGGCTCGTTACCGTGATGCTTGACGATGCGGTCAAGCCCGACGCGCGGCTCGACCTCTACCTGCGGGCAACGCTGGAGTGGCCGAGCGGTGGCGCGCTGCCGCGGGCGCGACTCACCGGCGCACAGGGGTCGGGAATATTGACCAGCGTGGCGCGGGCAGAGGCGTTGGTGGTGGTGCCGGCGGGTGGCACGGCCGAGCAGCAGTTTGATGCGATAGTGCTTTAAACGGGAGGCCTCCAGTCGGCGCTTATCGCCCAGACTAGTCTGCGTCGAGCGCCTCGATCAGCTCGATCATCCCCACTGCTTCCCACGAGCGATTGCGCGCGCCTTGTGATAGCGCCTTCAGCACGCCGCACGACTCGAGCATTTCAAGAGCACGGTACACCGCGGGCGCGGAGCGCCCCGTAGCGGTGAGAGCGAGTGGCCCGGTGATGACCGGGTGGGCCGGCAGCGTGTCGATGATCCGCCACTCGGTCGCATCGGGCCGCAGCCTCGGAGCCGTTCCGGCGAGCAGGCTGCGCCATCGATCTTGCAAACGCTTGATGTCGGTCAAGTAGCCGAGAGCCAGTCCTGCCGACCGCGATACAGCCCCCGCAAACTGCTCCACCCATTCCTCAATCCCGTCGTCGTCACGGAAGCGGGCGAGGCCGGCGATATAGCGTTTCGGCGCGGCGGCCAGGACGACACTCACAGGTGGTACATAGTGCGGGGTCACGCCTCGGCGCTTCAGGACGACGTGGATCAGTGCGCGACCGGTGCGTCCGTTGCCGTCGCCGAATGGATGGATCGTCTCGAACTGCGCATGCACGAGTGCCGCCTGCATCAGCGGCGGCAGCAGGTCGTCGTTGATGGCCTCGCAGAGATCGTCGAGAAGCCTGGTCACGTGATTCGGCGGCGGCGGGACAAAATCGGCGTCGCACGGATTGTGATCGTTGCCACCGATCCAGTTCTGCTCGGTGCGGATCTTCCCGGCGACGTGTCGCCCGCGATCGGCCTTCATCAGTCGGCCATGAATCATCGTGATCTCTCGGGTCGTGAACCGGGCGACGCTTGCTGCCCTGTCGATCGCGATGGTCATGGCTTCGATGTTCGCCAGGATCGCCGAGGCTTCCGGCCCCACCGACCGCCCCGCCGACACCTTCGCCTCGGCGCGCGCTAGCTCCCCGGCTCCCACCTGCAGGCCCTCCACCTTCGACGACGCGATCGACTCGGTGCGGAGCAGCAACCGGGACAGCGGGGCCAGCGCCATTCCGCCGGTCTCGTTCAAACGGCGCACTGCCTGCTCAGCGTCTGCCACGACCCCCGTAGTGGTTCCGGTGACGCGGATCTCCGCGCACATCAGCGGGTCGGGCACGAAGGCATCGTAGCGGCACGCCCGCTTGTACTTCGCGGGCGCGCAGATCGTGGGGTCGGACTGCCACGTCTGGGGGAGATATTTGCCCGGAATAGGACCTCCCAAAGTTGCGTTGCCACAAGGTATAGTTAACTTTGTTTAATACACTTAACTATGACTCTCCGGATGGCAACCGTATCAGGTCCAAGGCGGAGCTAAGCATCACGGCCCCGGTCGATGGACCGTGAGAGCCGGTCATACTTCCCAGCTTACCGGGTCACCGACGCTCACGACGCCCTCCGAGAGTACCTGCGCGAACACGCCGCCACGCCATTCCGGGTCGAGCGCATCCTGCAGACCGTCGTGTGCCTCGTCCATCCGTTCGCAGGGACGGGTTTCGCCGCCAACCGAAAATCGTACCGCACCAATCACGAGCACGCGACCGCGAGTTTGCTCCAGATCGAGCCCGCAGACCATGAAGTTGGCGCGGCGGGCGGAAGGGTTCAATGCGGCGGCGCCGAGTTCGGCCAGGGCGCGCTTCCACGCAGCTTCGTCGATGATCGTGACCTGTCGGCGGCGCGAGCGATCGACGTTCCCGTCGATGCCCTTTCCGGCGATCAGTGTTGCCGACGTAGCCGAGTCCAACACGCCGCGATGGGCGCGCTTGATCCAGATGCCACGCAGTGTCGCAGAACCTTCGGGTTGGCTCATGACGGTGCGGCCGACTCGTCGGTGCGGTCGGAGTCATCCTGATCGTCCTGATCTTCCCGCAGAATGTCGCGGGCACGCTCAGCGTCCGCCTCGCTGACCCATACTCCGATCGGGACACCCATACCGACCGTGGCCTCGCCCCGTACGGTTGCCTGGATGCCGAATGATTCGAGAAGGGTTCGGGTGGTGTGGGCCTGATGCACCATGGAGGTGCGCAATAGTTCGACCATGTCTTGCCTTCCGGCAGGGGGTGGCAGCACCCCTCACCGAACCGGCGAGGGCGGGGAGTTCACAATGAATTACTAGCAGGACGGTGCCCAAACTGGTCTCGATTGCCTCCCTCCCTCTCCCGCTCCGGAACCCGCTATCTTTGACCCCACGGAAGGGGAGTAGCCCAGCCGCCCGGGATTCCGGCGGCCGGTGACATCGTCAAGACTGTACGCCTCTGCGCGTGCACGGTGTCATCGAGGAGCCCATGTGGCTTTTCAGGCGAGACCTTCGTCGAATACCCGGACCAACCGGGGGCGACGAAGTCTCGCCTTCGGTGTTTTCAGGAGGAAACGATGATCAACACCATGAAGACGTTCGTGCTGCTCGCCGGCATGCTCTCACTCTGTCTCGTCGCCGGCCAGATGCTCGGCGGATCGTCCGGCCTCCTGCTCGGCGGATCGATCGGCTTGGTCATGACGTTCGT
>JBDSMU010000055.1:0-34164 GCA_039915685.1 Gemmatimonadales bacterium
TCTCCGAAGGGGCGGTGAAGTGCCCGATCTTCCAGACATCAACCTTTGTCTTCCAGAGCGCCGAAGAGGGGAAGGCGTTCTTCGAACTCGCCTACGGCCTTCGCCAGCCGAATCCGGGTGAACGACCGGGTCTCATCTATTCCCGGATCAACAATCCCGACCTCGAGATTTTGGAGGACAGGCTTTGCCTCTGGGATGAGGCCGAGGCCTGTGCCACCTTCGCCAGCGGAATGGCGGCGACGACCACGGTCCTGCTCGCTTCGCTGCGCCCCGGCGACGTGATGCTGTTCACCGCCCCCATCTATGGCGGCTCCGATCATTTCCTGCATCATGTGCTGCCGGCTTGGAATGTCGAGGCGATCGCGATCCCGGCGGGACAGCGGCCCGAACCCCACGAGGAATCGCTGCGGGCCGCGATTGCCGGTCGCCCTGTCGGCGCCGTACTCATCGAGACCCCCGCAAACCCAACGAACGGCCTCACCGACATCGCGGCGATGGCTGCGATGGCGCAACGCCTTGGTACCGTCGACCGTCAGCCTGTCGTGGTCGTCGACAACACGCTGCTCGGCCCGCTCTGGCAACAGCCGCTCAAGCACGGCGCGGATATCGTCGTCTACTCCGCGACGAAATTCATCGGAGGGCACAGCGACGTAATTGCTGGCGCAGCGCTTGGATCCAACGTCGCCATGGCGCCGGTCAGGGCGCTCCGGACGTTCCTCGGCTCGATGCTCAGCCCGATGGACGGCTGGTTGCTGATGCGCTCGCTCGAGACCCTCAAGATGCGCATGACCGCTGCCATGAAGAACGCGGGATACGTCGCGCGATTCCTCAAGGTCCACCCTGCGGTCGAGGCTTTGCACTACCTCGGTGAACTGGACGAGAATGACCCGATGCACGAGCTCTACCAGCGTCAGTGCACCGGACCGGGGTCACTGATCGCGTTCGAGGTTCGTGGCGGGGAGGCCGCGGCGTTCCGGGTGCTCAATGCACTCAAGCTCGTTCGGCTGGCCGTGAGCCTGGGCGGTACTGAATCCCTCGCCGAGCATCCCGCCTCGATGACTCATGCAGACGTGAAGAAGGAAGCGCAGGCGCGCTTCGGGATCACGCCTGGGCTGGTGCGCCTCTCGGTTGGCGTGGAACACTACGAGGACCTGATCGCCGATCTCGCGCAGGCCCTCGAGCACGCTTGACCATCGTGCGGCTGGCCGAGTTCGAGGCGAGCGTCGCGGTGATGGTGCGCGAGGTGCCGACTGAATACCTCGACGGCATCGCGGAGGTGGTCGTGTCGCCCCGCACGGTGGTGCATCCCGAACGACCGGATGTGTTCACGATGGGTGAGTGCGTGCCGTTCAATGTTGACGGCGGTGATCCCACGGCATCGCAGAGCCGCGTTGTCCTGTACCACGGATCGTTCGCTGCGCTCGCCACCCTCGATCTGGGATTCGACTGGGATACCGAGGCGTGGAACACGCTGATGCACGAGCTGCGGCACCACGTTGAATGGCGGGCCGACGACCACGCGCTTGAGGCCTTCGACCGGGCGGTCGATGCCAACCACGCTCGGCATGCGGGCGATTCGTGGGATCCGCTTTTCTTTCTGGACGGCGAAGAGCTGTCGGCGGGCACCTTCATGGTCGACGGGGATTGTTTCGTTGACCGCATGGTGCGCGATATCCCGGCAGCACTGGACTTTGCGTGGCACGGCGCCGCGTACCGCGTGACGGTACCACCCGGCACCACGCTGCCCGCGTATCTTTCGGTGCGGGAGATTGAGTATCCACCTGCCGGCGAGCTGGTGCTGGTGATCCGGCGGAAGGCGAGGATCATCGATCTCTTCAGGGCCACTTCACCGTACGAGGCTGTGGTCGATGCACGACCGCTGCCGACCATTCCTCCACGGGAACCGTGATCCATGGTGCATGAAGTGTCGACGTCAGTGGGATCCGACGAGGTGCTCGGGCGGGCAAAGCGGTTCTTCGCCGAGCGCGTGCCGCAGTATGCTGCGTTTCCCGAACGCGAGGGCATGGGCTGGCTCCTCCTTCGCGGTCAGGGTGGGGAGGAAATCGCGATGTCAGCCTCAACGGTTGGTGCCGTCACCGCCGTTCGCGCCTCGACACTTTTGTTCGACCAGCAGGTTGCGCGTTTCCTCTCGACGCTACCCCCCGCTGCCGAGTCGGCACCGCACGGCGTCGCCGCCCCCGCCGCATGACTGACCGTGTGACGCTGCGGGTCCGGATGCACGATACGTGGGACGACATCACGCTTTCGCTTCCCGCGGCCACACCGGTTGGCGCCGTGAAGCAGCAGGTGCTCGACATGGTGGGGGAGCAGGATGCGCCCGACCAGTTCGTCGTGAAGTTCCGGGGCATCGAGGTGCGCAATGAGGCCGCGTCGCTCGCCGACGCCGACATTCCCGACGGGGCCGCTCTGATCGTGTTGCGGCGCCGTCGGCGCGCGATCCGCTGAGTACAACGGTGAAGGTCTTCACGTCAACCGCGGGGCTCCGGCACGCCACCGGTCCCGGCCACCCCGAGCAGGTGCAACGCCTCACGGCTGTCCTCGAAGCGCTCGCCATCGAGGGCATCGACGTGACCGACGCGGCGCCGGCAACGATCGACCCGCTGCTCGGCCGCCACCCGCTTGCGCACCTGCGCCGCCTGCACGAAACGGCTGACCGGGGAGCGAGCCTCGATTCCGATACCCCGGTGGGACCAGGAAGCTGGCATGCGGTGCTCGGCGCGACGGGTGCGACCCACGCTGCGCTCCGCCATGCAACGGCCACTGGCGGAGGAGCGTTCGCGGCCATCCGCCCGCCGGGCCATCATGCCCTCGCGGCGCAGGCCATGGGGTTCTGTCTCGTCAATCACGCGGCCGTGCTGGCGTCGTCAGCACGGGCGGAGGGTCGCGAACGTGTGCTGATCGTCGACTGGGATGTGCACCATGGGAACGGCACCCAGGCGTTGGTGGAGCACGAGGCGAACACCCGCTTCGTCTCGATGCACCAATGGCCATGGTACCCTGGCACCGGTGCGACGGACGAACGCGGTGTGGGCAACTGCTTCAACGTTCCCCTCGGGCCCGGTCTGCCCCGCGCTGTGTATGTCGAGGCATTGTGGGCCGCTGTTGTGGCGGCTACGACTGGGTGGAAACCCGACCTCGTCATAGTCTCCGCTGGATACGACGCGATGCAGGGAGATCCGCTTGGCGGATTCACGCTCGAGCCCACCGATTACGCCACCTGGATGAAGCGCCTTGCCGAGCGTTTTCAGGTTCCGATCGTTGCGCTTATGGAGGGTGGGTACGTGCCCCGGCGGCTCGCCGACGGTGTGGTCGCGACTGTCAAGGCAATGCCGTAGCTTCAGGTTCAACCGCTGCCACCCACCAACCGGACGCACGCCATGCCGCTCGAACTCGACACCGAGATCCTGAGCCTCACGACTCGTCACCCGTTCATTATCGCCCGCGGTGGTCAGAGTGAGTACCGCACGCTGATGGTCCGAATCCGGGACACCGACGGGCATGAGGGATGGGGTGAGGCGGCGGCCACTCGCTTCTATGGCGAGACCCTCGAGACGGTTCAGGCCGCCGTTGCCAGTTACGCGCCGCTGCTCGGTGACGATCCACACCAACTCGAGGCCGTCGAGCGACGCATGGAGTTGACACTGGGTGGCAACGCCGCGGCGCGCGCCGCTATCTCCTCGGCGCTGCACGACCTCGTCGGCAAGCGACTCGGAGTTCCGGTTTGGCGACTCTGGGGGCTGGATGCAGCCGCGGCACCGCAATCGACCTTCACCATCGGGATCGACACCTCCGAGATGATCAGGAAAAAGGTAGCGGAGGCGTCGGAGTACCCGATCCTGAAGATCAAGCTCGGCTCCGATCGTGATCTCGAACTGCTGCAGACGGTTCGTGATGCCACCGATCGCGAGCTCCGGGTCGATGCCAACTGTGGCTGGACCGCGGTGCACACGGTGAAGATGCTTCCGGTCCTCGAGGAGTTCGGCGTCACGGTGCTCGAGCAACCGGTGATGCCGCAGGACTTGGACGGCTTGGCCCATGTGCGCCGAGCTGCCCGGATTCCGCTAATTGCCGACGAGAGCTGTGTCACGTCGATCGACATCGCGCGACTTGCTGGCAGGGTCGATGGCATCAACATCAAGCTGGCCAAGTGCGGCTCGCTGCGTGAGGCGCTCAGGATGATCGCCATCGCGAGATCGCACGGGATGATGGTGATGGTTGGTTGCATGATCGAATCGTCGCTGGGCATCACCGCCGCGGCACAAGTGACTCCGCTCGTCGATATCGTGGACCTCGATGGTGCGGCGCTCCTGCGCAATGATCCGTTCGTGGGCGCCACGATCACCGGAGGCCAGCTTGCGCTCCCGGATGCCCCGGGACTGGGCGTGTCGCGACGATGACACCAGCGTTTGCACAGGTGGCACTGCCGCTGCCGCTCGCCGAACCGTACACGTATCACGTACCGCCATCACTCGCCGACCGCGCGCTCCCCGGGGCGCGCGTCGTCGTTCCGGTTCGGCGGCGCGAGTTGATCGGCATCGTGACCGCGATCAACGCGCCACCGCCCCCGGGCGAGTCGCGCGATATCCTGGCGGCTCCCGATCCCCATCCGGCCCTGCCGCCAGAACTGCTCGACCTCGCGGGACAGGTGGCCCGCTACTATGGGGCGGCGCCCGGACTCGTGCTGCGGAGCATGCTCCCTGCGGCACTGTGGGGGGAATCGATCGTGCAGATGATCGCGACCGGTCCGCCGCGCATGCAGGTCGGGGGCACCGCAGGGCGCCTCCTTGAATGGTTGTCAGCGCGAGGTGGGCAGGCAGCGGTCGCCACGGCGTCGCGGCACTTCAAGCGGCCGATGTGGGATGTTGCCGACAGGCTGCAGCGCGTCGGGGCGCTGACGATGGAGATCATATCACCCGACACCGGCGCGGGCACTACCACGATCCGTGTGGCGTCGCTCCCGGGCGAACCCCTCCAGCTGCTCGAGCGTGACCGACTGTTCGCGCGCTCGCCCAAGCAGGGGGCGATCTACCGGGCGCTGGAGGCGCATGTAGGCCCAATGGCGGTGCGCGAGCTTCTGGACGCAGCGGGGAGCTCCAGTGCACCATTGCGCGCGCTGGTCGAGGCCGGTCTGGTCGCGATCGATGAACGGTCTGCGGAGCGTGACCCCTTCGCGTCCCACCCGGTGTCACCTCCGCCAGACACCGTCACTGCGATGCAGTCCGACGCCCTCGCGGCCATCGATGCAATAGATGCTGGCGAGGCCGCGCTGCTCTTCGGCGTCACGGGGTCCGGGAAGACGCTCGTTTATCTCCACCACATCCGCCGTGTGCTCAACGAGGGACGCGGCGCGATCATCCTCGTGCCCGAGATCGCACTCACGCCGCAGACCGTGAGCCGGGTTCGCGGGATGTTCGGCGACAGTGTCGCCGTGCTGCACAGCGGCTTGAGTGATGGCGAACGCGCTGACGCGTGGCGCGCGCTGCGTCGTGGTGACCGACGAGTCGCGGTTGGTGCGCGATCCGCGGTGTTTGCGCCGGTCAGGGACCTCGGCGTGATCGTGCTCGACGAGGAACACGAATCGACCTACAAGAACGGCGAATCGCCCCGGTACCATGCCCGCGAGGTTGCGGCCATGCGCGCCCGCAACGAAGGGGCGCGGCTCATTCTCGGGTCCGCCACGCCATCCTTGGAAAGCTGGGTGAGGCTTGAGCCCGCCGGACGCGTTATCCGCCTCGCCGAGCGCATCGGCAGTCGTCCCATGCCCGCGGTCGATCTGGTGGATCTCCGCACCGCCGATCAGGTGGATGGCGCGGGTGCACTGCCGTGGACCACTGCCCTCGACACCGCGGTCACGAGCGCGCTCGCGCGAGAGGAGCAGGTGCTGCTGTTGCTGAACCGGCGGGGTTGGGCGGCGTTCCAGCAATGTCGTGCCTGCGGTGATGTCGCGGGGTGTCCGAATTGCAGCATCTCGCTCACGATGCACCGCCAGCCCGATGAACTGCGATGCCACTACTGCGACCACCGGGAGATGCCGAAGGAGACGTGTGGGTTGTGCGGAGGAGGAACCACACGGGCGGTTGGCGCCGGCACGCAACAACTCGAGCGCCTGATGGCAGAACGATTCCCCACTGCCAGGCTCGCCCGGATGGACCTCGATACCACGTCCGGCAAGTGGTCGCACCACAGGATCCTGGAGCAAGTCGGGCGCGGCGAGGTTGACATCCTCCTTGGCACGCAGATGATCGCAAAGGGCATCGACTTCCCCAATGTCACGCTCGTCGGTGTGATCGATGCCGACATTGCACTGCACCTGCCTGACTTTCGAGCTGCCGAGCGCACATTTCAGCTCGTTGCGCAGGTCTCAGGACGGGCCGGCCGCGGACCACGGGGCGGACGTGTGCTAGTGCAAACCCGTCAGCCGCACCACCCGGCGTTGCAGTTCGCAGCACGACACGACGCCGAGGGTTTCCTGGGCAGCGAGCTCGAGGCCCGTCGCACGCCGGCGTACCCTCCGCACACGTCGCTGGTGCATGTCGTGCTCAGTGGGGTGGAACCCGTCGCCGTCCATCGGCGCGCTGGCGCGCTTGCTGACTGGTGCGAACGGATCGTGGCGCGGGCAGAACTGCCGATCCTTGTGCTCGGTCCGGCGCCGTGCCCGATCGAGCGGATCAAGGATCGGTGGCGGTTCCATTTGGTGCTCAAGGGCCCTTCCGATGCACTGGGACGATGGGTGCGCACGATCGCGCCTCGCCTGAGCGGTAAACGGGGCGGGGTCAGGGTCAGCGTCGATCGCGACCCGGTAGGATTGCTGTGATCGCGTGACTACTTACGGCCGATCGATGCTCCCACAAACGCGATGCGCCCCGGTGAGGGCTCGAACACGCGCCCGCCAGCTCCATTGATCGTTACCGAGCCGACATAGGCACGATTGAAGACGTTCGACACGCCGGCGAATGGTTGCAGCCGATACCGACCCGATGCCCGCTCCCATCTCGCGCGCACCCCGGTCACGCCCCACCCCCACCCAGGCACGACAATCAAATTGCGGTCATCGGCCGGCATCGAACTGCTCCATGCGTGATCGACATCGAATCCGATCGCGCCGGCGACCATCCCCTGCACGCCAATCCTGGCGACCGTGGCCGGCACCCCCGGCAGTCGCCGCCCGCCGAGGTCGACGGGTTCAGCACCGTCCATCAGCGTGTAGTCGGTGAAGATGGCGTTGGTGTGGGTGACGCTTGCGAGGAGCGACATCGATCGTGCCACAGCGACTGACGCCGCCACCTCGATCCCGGTGGTGCGAGTCTGTCCGGCGTTCCGGAAAAAGCTGCGGCCCGCAATCTCGCGGAACGCCACCAGTGCGTCGCGGGTGACATTGCGGTATGCGGCGACCTCGACCCGCCAGGGCCCATGCGCGGCGCGAACGCCGACCTCGGTTGCGACGCTTCGCTGGGGATCAAGCTGGGTGTTGAACCCGCCGTCGCCTTCGATGCGATTCACAAGTTCTGTGGTGGTGGGCGTCTCGAACGACGTGGCCACCGAGGCCCAAGCAGTGAGGATCCGGATGGGCAACCAGGTGAGTGCGAGGTGCCCGCTGGCCGCTGCCATGGTTCGCTCGCCGCTTGCGTCGCCATCGCTGGTGAGTTCGTCGCGCACTGTAAATCGTGTCCAATCGTGACGCGCGCCCGCTCGCGCGCGCCAGTGCGTTGCAATCGGAATGGTGGCTTGCACGAAAGTACCAATCTCGCGAACGTTTTCACGCTGCGCCAACAGGATGTCGGCACCGGGCACACCGGCCAATGACCGCCGATTTTCACGGTCATCGTGCTGGGCCTGCATGTCTGCGCCCACAGCGACCTGCACCGCGTGTGGTCCGGTGCCGAGCGGGCGGTTCACACTCGCGCGGGCGCCCATTACCGCGCGATCAATCGTTACAAACGTTCCTTCGTTGGGCGAGGCAGTCCGAGGAGGAGGCGTCGCCAAGGGATTGACGAGGTCGCGATGGAGGCCGTACAACGTGACGCTCCACGCGCCGAGCGAGTGAAATCCGCGCGCGCCCACGGCGACCTGCTGCTGGCTCACGTGCTTGTCCGCACCGCGGCGGATGTTGCCCGCCGATGCGCTGTCGCGGCGCGCGGCCAGTTCAACGGTCGTGAGGGCGCCTGGATTTTCCGCCCGCGGATCATCTGCGACCGCGGTCCGCAGGGTGAACGTCGTGGTTGGCGTGACCGCCCAGTCGATTGCGAATGACGCACGGAGCTGTTCAGCAACCGAGTGCTGCCGGAAGCCTTCGGTCGTGAACCGCGAGATGGCGACCGACGTCCCCAACGCCCCCCACCGTACGGCGCCTGCGCCCTGCCACCGTTGGGCGCCGAACGCGCCGTGCTCAAAACCTGCGGAGACATCGCTTCCCTCGGCGGGGGCACCGCGCGTCGTGAATGCAATCACCCCGCCTGCCGCGTTGCCCTCCAGTGCGGATGCAGCGCCTCGCAATACCTCGATCCGTTCCACCCGGGCCAGGTCGAGGTTGGAAAGCTGGCTCTGCCCATCGGGAAGTGTCTGTGGCACGCCGTCAATCAGGATCTTGATGCCTCGCACGCCAAAGTTCGCCCGTGCTCCCGCCCCCCGAATCGACAGGCGTTGGTCGAGCGAGTAGTTCCAGCGGTTTCCCGTCACGACGCCGGGCACAAAAGCGAGCGCCTCGTCGAGCCCGGTGGCGAGGTGACCACGCATCACGGCGGCGCCGTCCACCACGCTTACCGATGCACCCAACGTCGCCAGGGAGTCAGTGCGTCGCGTCACGGTCACGGTGCGGTCTGGGAGCACCTGGGGGACGCCGGTGCCCTGTGCCGGCAGAACGCAGGCAGCACCGACCAGCCCCATCACGACCATCGTGGGCATTTTCATGGGCGCAAGCTGCCGGGATTACGGATCGCGGGCAACGTTATGGCTTGTTTCCGCTTGTCGGGCGGGCCTAGGTTTGGTCTGATGACATGGCTTCCAGATACCACCCAGCAACCCTTCTCCGGCGCACCGGTGGCGAACTTTGCCCTCGCGCCTGCCGATGGCGTGCTGCCGGATGGATTCTTTTCGACATCGAACCTGCCAACCTACGTGCGGCTGGAGAGCGGATGGGTCGCGCCGAGTCGCCCGCGAATGGATTGCGTGCTGGTTCGGGAAGGAGACGGTATCGTCACCCTCGAGCCGCGGCGGGTGTGTTGCGGAATGCAGGTGGTCGTGGGCATGGACGAGCACGGGCGTGATGGCGTCGTGGTTCACACCGAGGGGTTCCTCGGCGGCTCGCACGGTGCGAACGAGTTCCGGTTCATGGGCACCGAGGTCTCGCGCGAGCGACCCGTCAACTACGAGGATCTCGCGGCCAGGGTTGTCGAGGAACGCAACGGGGGATACCTGCTCTGGGTCGCCGGCCCGGCGCTGGTGCACTCGCGTGCCCGCGCCGATTTCGAGTGGTTCATCCGAAACGGTTTCGTGCACGCAGTTCTGGCCGGCAATGCCGTGGCGGTACACGACATGGAAGCCGCGATCTTTGGCACCACCTTGGGCATGGACAATCTCGGTCGTCCGACCGACGGCGGGCACGGGACACACATGCGCGCGATCAACGCCGTTCGCGCGGCAGGATCGATCACGGGCGCGGTACAGTCCGGCCTGGTGACCTCGGGGATCATGCATGCGCTCGTGACCTGCGGCGTGCCGTTTGTCCTGGCGGGGTCGATTCGCGATGACGGGCCGCTGCCGGAGGTGATTCCCGATGCGCTCGCTGCCCAGGACGCGATGCGTGAGCACACCGTACGCGCCACGGGCGCAGTGTTCGTGGCCACCGCACTGCATGCCATCGCAGTGGGTAACATGCTGCCGGCATTTCACACCAAGACCCCGGACGGCCATCCCGTGCCATTGATGACGATCTGCGTCGACCAGACCGAGTTCGTCGTCAACAAGCTCAAGGACCGCGGTACGCACCAGGCATTCGGTGTCGTCACCAATGCACAGGATTTCATGCATGTCCTCCGATTCTACGTCGAACAATGTTTGAAGTAACCGCCCCCGAGCCCGGCGAAGGCGCCAACTGGGAACGTTTGGCGGCGTGGCTGTGCACCCAGGTGCCTGCACATGAAGTTGATGCGGTATGGGTCTTCAGGGTGCTGCGGCGCGACCAGCGCGAGTTTGGAACCGCGGTGGTCAGCCGCGTGGAGGGCGACCGGCGCCGGATTTACACCGCTCGCTACGCGGCGATCGTGAAGGGCAAGCAACGGGGCGGGTTCGAGACGTGGCTGGAGGAGGTCGGCACCGGTCCGATCGAGGCACTGCACGCGCTGCTCGAGCTGGTGCCGGTTCGCGCTGACGACGAAGATCCACCGACCCCGGTCGGGGTTCGCCGCTGGTTTCCGGAGGAGCCGGACCGGCAACTCGAGCTGGAGCCAATCCAACTCTCGGACGAACTGGCGGACGTGTCGAACCTCGAGGCTGAACGTCAGGAGGCGGGCGCTGGCCACACGCACTGACGCTGCCGCCAGCCGCCAGCTTCTCGACCGCTTTCGGGACTGGCTCCGGGACAGACACCTTCCGATCACCCGCCAGCGCGATGTGGTCGCCCAGGCGGTGTTCGCGGGCGGTGGCCACCTTTCGGTGGACGCCATCCAGCGCCGGCTCCGCGGACTGGGTCACAGGGTTGGCACTGCCACGATCTACCGTTCGCTCGACGTGTTGGTGCAGTCGGGACTGGTGCGCGCGCATGACTTCGGAGAAGGATACCGCCGCTATGAGCCGATGTTCTCGAGCGGGCAGCACGGACACCTCATCTGTGCCCGTTGCGGAACCGTCACCGAGTTCTCCACCGACCGGATGGAACGCGCTCTCGCGCTTATCGCCGATGAACACGAGTTTCAGCACCAGCGGCATCGAGTGGAGCTGCACGGCCTCTGCCGGGCCTGTCGTGAGGCCGACATCGGCGCAATCGTGCGAGCCGGCCGCCCGCGATGATTGAAGGAACTGCACTCGGACCAGCCGTCGCCTTTGCCGCTGGGCTGCTCTCGTTCCTCTCGCCCTGCGTGCTGCCACTCGTGCCCAGCTATCTGGGGTTCCTGACCGGGATGACGCTGGACGAGATGGGCGACCGGCGCCGCTGGGCCTTGCTGCATGCTTTCCTGTTTGTCAGCGGATTTACCGTGGTGTTCATGGCGCTTGGCGCCGGTGCAACAGCACTCGGAGCAAGCTTGGCATACAACAGGATCTGGTTGGCGAGGGGCGGCGGAGTCCTGCTTATCGTGTTTGGCCTCTACACCCTGGGCGTGCTAAGGGTCGGATTGTTCGACACGGAACAGCGGGTGCACTTCGACCGCAAGCCCATGGGAATGCTCGGATCGGTGCTCGTCGGGATGGCGTTCGCCGCCGGGTGGACCCCGTGTCTCGGTCCTATCCTCGGCGGGATCCTTACGCTCGGCGCACAGACCAATTCGCTGCCCGAGGGAATGGGACTTCTTGGTGCCTATTCCGCGGGGCTTGCCGTGCCGTTTCTTCTTGCGGCCGCTGCGGTTGACCAGTTTCGCACCGCGCTCCAGCGATTCAGGCGCTGGATGCCGTGGGTTCAACGAGTTAGTGGCACCCTCCTTCTCGTGGCGGGGATCCTGATGGTGACGGGGGAGTTTACCCGGCTCTCGGCGGCGCTGCAGGCGATGACACCTGACTGGCTGCTGCAGTAGGCATGGGAACTGCTCCAATTCCCCGGGATGACACCAAATAGGGTGTCTTTCGGCCGGTCAATTGGACAGCAGGAGAAGGCAGGCAGCCGCCGTCGTTTCAGAATGGCACTGGGTTGTGCCTGCCGGCCTCTGGACCGCGTCTCCTGAAGTGACGACACAACCCGCGACCGTCCATGATCGGTGTGGCGGGAATGTCCCCGATGAACCCTTACGACGGAGTGAAGGATGATGGCACGAAACAGGACGATCGCCGCATGTCTGCTGATGGTTGGACTGGTGGCGTGCGGAGACCGTCGCAACGATGATCTGGCAGCCGACAGCCTCGCGCCGGCGGATAGTCTCGTTCCCATTGCCGACGCCTCGTCGCTGACCGACAGCACCCGGCTGACTCCGCCGGCGGAAACAGTCTACGTGGCGCCGCCAGTCTCCCGGCCCGCGCCGGCTCGTACGCCAGCGCGCCGCTCCCCGGCCCCTTCGCCGTCGCCGTCGCCCGCCCCGGCACCGAGTCGCGGTCTCACGGTCGAGGCGGGGACGAGCATCGCCACCACCGCGATGCAGCAAATCTCGTCCGACGATCACAAGGTTGGTGAT
Source organism: Gemmatimonadales bacterium (assembly GCA_039915685.1). Lineage (GTDB taxonomy): Bacteria > Gemmatimonadota > Gemmatimonadetes > Gemmatimonadales > GWC2-71-9 > Palsa-1233. The sequence continues at coordinate 12,336 of JBDSMU010000055.1, forward strand.
ATCGTCAACGTGCGGGTGTCGAACGACGTGCTCGGCGCAAATGGTCGCGTCGCGATCCCGGCCGGCTCGGTGATTTCACTCTCAATCGTCGCAATTGCCGATGCGGAGAATCGCGGTGAGCGCGGCACGTTGGTGATGTCGGCGCGGAACGTGTCGATCAACGGGTCCACGTACTCGATGAACGCACGGGCGTCCGATTACACCTACAAGATGTCGGCTGGGAAGATCGGCGCCGAGCAAGTGGCGACCACGGGCGCCGGTGCGGTGGCTGGTGCGGTCATCGGTCGCGTAATCGGCGGCAAGACGGGTACTGCGGTCGGTGCGGTGGGTGGCGCAGCTGCTGGTGCGGCCGTGGCGGCCAAGAAGGCCGACCGTCATATCGTGGTCGAGGCAGGCAATTCGGTGACGCTGACATTGCGCGAGGATTTCAGCCGGAGCTGAGCCGAGCGCACGTGATGGAAGCGGGGGGCGGGGTCGCTGGATGCGACTCCGCCCGTCGTGGTGTTGCGGTCAATAGCCAGCGCCACCCCCGCCGTAGCGGGGGTCGCTGACACCCTGCCATCCGCCCGGTATGCGGGCGATCGCCTGCACGTCGCCCATGCTTCCCGTGGTCTGCACCCGATGGCCCATCGCCTGCAACCAGGCGAGAGCGATCGCGTTGAAGCCATTGGGCGACTCGACCCGGATCAGGTCGGGAAGCGCCTGATGATGCATCCGAGGGGCTGCGACTGCATCCGGAAGTGTCATGTCATGATCGATCACGTTGCTGATCACGTGGTAAACTTGCGTGATGATTGTCGGGCCCCCCGGGGTGCCGACAATCAGCGCCAGCCTTCCGCGCTGATCCACCACGATTGACGGCGTCATCGCGGACAACATGCGCTTCCCCGGTTTGATCGCATTCACCTCGCCCTGCACGAGTCCATACATGTTTCCCTTGCCAGGCGCGGTGGCGAAGTCATCCATCTCGTCGTTGAGCAGGAAGCCCGCACCCGATACGGTGACGTGTGACCCGTAGGAATTGTTGAGCGTGGTTGTGGTCGACACCGCGTTGCCCGCGCGATCGACGACGGAGTAGTGCGTGGTACTGTTCCCCTCTCGCAGCGAGGCGTCGAACTCTGGGGTGGGGGTGGCGTGCGCCAGATCGATCGTGGCGCGCTGCGCAGCGGCATGCTTCTTCGACAGCAGGCGTGCCATCGGCAGCGTCTCGAAGTCGGGATCGCCGAGGAACTGGTTCCGGTCGGTGAACGACCGTCGCATCGCCTCGGCCTCGCGATGGATCAGGGCGAGTGACCCGAACGCCGGCATCGGCGAGTACCCCTCCATGATGTTGAGGATCATCGCCAGCGTAGTGCCGCCCGAAGACGCCGGTGGCATCGAGAACACCGTCCAACCGCGATACGGGATCTCGATCGGGGAGCGCCACTTCGGGACGTATCCACCGAGATCCGCGTGGGTGATGATGCCATCTCCCCGGCGCATTTCTGCTACAATCGAGTCGGCCACCCAGCCGCGATAAAACCCGTTTCGCCCGTGGTCGCGGATCGCGGTCAAGGTGCGCCCCAGTTCGGGTTGGCGCCACAGTGTTCCCGGCGCTGGCTCCTTCCCGTCGATGAGAAACTGCCGTGCCGAGGCGGGATACTGACTGAGGCGATCGACGTGCCCTCGAATGGAGCGAGACCGGTAGTCGTCGATCACGAATCCGTCGCGGGCAAGGCGGATCGCCGGATCGAGAATCCTCGCGAGTGGAAGCTTACCGAGGCGGCGGTGGGCCTCGAGCATTCCTGCCACGGCGCCGGGAACGCCCGGCGCGAGATGTCCGTACACGCTGCGCTCGCTGGGTTCGCCCTTCGCGTCCAGGTACATGTCCCGGGTGGCGGCGGCGGGCGCCGTTTCGCGATAGTCGATCGTGTGGACATGCCCGTCGGACATGCGGATGACCATGAACCCGCCACCGCCAATGTTTCCCGCCTCGGGATGGGTGACAGCAAGTGCGAACCCGACCGCTACTGCCGCATCGATCGCATTGCCGCCCGCCCGCAGGATGTCTCGACCCACCGCACTTGCGATCGGGGCGCCCGAGACAACCATGGCTTGCGGAGCCTCCACCACGCGCGACTTGCCGGTGTACTTCCACTCCGGCGGAAGGAGTGATGCATGCTGTGCAGTGAGCGGCGAGGTGATCACGGCGCAGGCGAACAGCCTGGTCATCCAGGGCAGGACCAGCTTGGACATCGAAGACCTCGGAATCACGGGGCGGGTTCGTGCGGAGTTGCTCGATCGTTCAACCTTCCCATAACTTAAGCGGGTTCGATTGCCCCCGTCATCCTCCTCCGCCAGGTGCGCGCATGAGTGAGTCCGGACCGGTGTTGCGCACAACCGAGCACCGAAATCCGCGGTCCGCTGACATCGACATGCTCGATCCCGCGGCGTTGGTCGACCTTTTCAATGCTGAGGATGCCACGGTTCCGGCTGCGGTTGCGGCGGCACGGAGCGAGATCGCCGATGCGATCGGCCGAGTGGAGCAGGCGTTTCGTGATGGTGGTCGGCTGCTGTATGTCGGCGCCGGGACGTCGGGCCGGTTGGGTGTGCTCGACGCGTCGGAGTGTCCCCCCACGTTCGGCACGCCGCCCGACCTGGTGCAGGGAATTATTGCCGGAGGTCTCGACGCCCTGGTCCGGTCGGTCGAGGGGGCGGAGGACGATCCGACCGCTGGCGCAGCCGCAATTGCGGAACGGGGCGTTGCGCCACGTGACATCGTTGCAGGCATCGCGGCAAGTGGCACGACGCCGTTCGTGCGCGGTGCACTGGTTGCCGCACGCGCTCGTGGGGCGACGACGATCCTGGTCACGTGCGCGCTGCCTGCGGGCGACATGGCCGACCTCGTTGACCTACTGATCCACCTCGATGTGGGACCGGAAATCGTGACCGGTTCGACCCGTCTCAAGGCTGGCACTGCCACCAAGCTGGTCCTCAATATGCTCACCACCGGAGCGCTCATTCGCCTCGGTAAGACCTACGGCAACCTCATGGTCGACCTGCAGGCGACGAACGCCAAGCTCCGCCAGCGTGGCACACGCATGGTGGCACAGGTTTCCGGAGTGACCGAAGAGGTGGCGGGCGATATGCTGCAACGCGCCTCGGGTCGGGTCCGCACCGCAATCGTGATGGCGTTCGAGGGAATCGACGCGTCGGCCGCTGAGGCCAGACTGGCGGCGGTCGATCGACGACTCCGAGCGATCGTCGGCCCACCCCCACCGGTGGGATGACATGACCGAACCGCCGATGCTGATGGTGGGCCTGATGAGCGGGACGTCGCTCGACGGCGTGGACGCCGCGCTGGTGCGCATCAGCAGCAGCACCGCCCTCGAACTCGTGCACTTTGTCCACCGTCCCTACAGCGTGACGGAACGAGGGCGAATCGCCGCGATCCTTGAGGGAAGGACGATTCGGGAGGTCGCATTGCTGCACGCGTCGGTGAGCCATTGGGCGTGCGAGGCCGTTGACGCGCTACTCGCCGCCGCGCATGTGCGCGCTGACACTGTCGCCGCGATTGCCTTCCCGGGGCAGACGGCGTGGCACGAACCACCGAACGTCTCGTTCGCGCTGGGCGAACCGGCGATTCTCGCCGAGCGGTTCGGCGTGCGTGTTGTCCATGGATTCCGGGCGCGGGACGTGGCGGCCGGCGGGCAGGGCGCGCCACTGGTGCCGATCGCTGACGCGTTGTGCTTCGGCGCGCCGGACCACGCCCGCGTGCTCTTGAATGTCGGGGGGATGGCGAACGTGACTTGGGTTGGCCGGCGCGGAGTGCTGGATGACGTGGTCGGCGCCGACACCGGTCCGGGCATGGCCGTCATCGACGGCGTGGCGCGGTTGGTCAACTCTGCACTTCCCTACGATGTCGACGGTGAGCTCGCTGCCCGGGGTGTTGTCGATCCGGTCGCGCTGTCGGCGCTGCTCGCCGATCCCTTCTTCGCGACCCCGCCTCCGCGTAGCACCGGTCGCGAACACTTCGGAGCGGACTATGCGAGTGCGTTGCACGCACGCGTGCCCGGCGTTGACGGGGTGCGGACGGCGGTAGCGCTGACAGCGGAATCGATCGCGATGTTTTGCACCGAATACCTGCCGGCGGCACCGGAGATGGTCGTGGCCGGTGGGGGAGTGCATCATCCCGTGCTGATGGAGCTCCTGCGCAACCGCATGGCAAGGCATCAGGTCGTGGTGCGACGATTCGACGAACTGTTTTTTTCCGGTGATGCGAAGGAGGCCGTGGCCTTTGCGCTGCTCGCCTGGCTCACCCTTCACGGTCAGCCGGGAAACCTGACCGGTGTGACCGGCGCCCGCGGGATCCGGGTGCTCGGCGCGATCACGCCTGGATGAGCCGACTCAACGAGTCAGGACGAGCGCCAGCACCACGATGCAGAGCGCCACGGCAAACGCCGCGATAACCAGCCCGCGCGGGGTACCAGTGCGGGTTGCCGGGGGCTTCGGGACGGCAGGAAAGGCGAGGGTCGGGCCAAGGGAGGGGCGGTCATCGGTGGTGAGCAATTCGTGATAGCCGGGTTCGGCGTCCGCGGCGTCGGGGAGATCGGCGCCCTCGAAGCGCACCGCAACAATCGTGATGTTGTCGGGGCCGCCGCGGTCGTTCGCGAGGTCGACCAGTCCGCTGCACACTCGTTGCAGGTCGGATTCGCCCGCGACCGCCAGGGCAATATCTTCGCGCCGAACCATGGTCGAGAGACCGTCGGAACATATGATGAGCACGTCCCCACGCTGCAGCGGCTGCCAGCTCAGGTCGACGTTCACACGGGGGTCGGGCCCCAGCGCCTGCAAGATGATGTTTCGCCGTTCGCTGGCCTCTGCTTCTTCCTCCGTCAACTCGCCCACTTCGACGAGCCGCTGGGTGAGCGACTGGTCGCGGGTGAGCTGGCGGGCTTCACCATCCCGCACGAGGTAGCCGCGGGAGTCGCCAATCTGGGCCAGGTAAAGCCGGTCGCCCCACACCCCTGCCACGGTCGCGGTGGTGCCCATGCCGCGCACTTCCGGATGCTCGCGCGCATAGTTGTGGAGCGAGCCATTGGCGGCCTCGACCGCTTCGCGCAGGTGCTGGGTGAATCGCTCCGCCGTGACCTCCGGGTCATGGAGCCAGGTCTCCACCATGTGGTGGTGGATCGCCGTCGCGGCCATCTCGCTCGCCAGTTCGCCCGCGGCTGCCCCGCCCATGCCGTCGGCAACGAGATAAAGGGCTCCCCGCTCGGAAAGGTTGTGGGCGCTGCCTTCCGAGGTGCGCTGCGACGCGGTCGACGCCAGATCAGCCACGAGAAAGGCGTCCTCGTTGTGATCGCGCGTGCGGCCGGAGTCAGTCAGGGCGTGATAGGACGTGCGAATATTGGGCGTGGTCGGGATCCGGTGAGGGCGCGGGGGTGCTCACGTGTCGAGTCGCAAGATACGAACCACGCGGAAGGGCGTCAACGCGAAACGTTTGACGACCAGTTTTCGCCGGTTGACCCTTCGCGCTTCGCGCCCGACGGTTGACCGTCCCCTGACCACGGAGCGACTCGCGATGGCTACTTTCCAATGGATGCCCAAAATCCCTTTGCGGACGCATGCCGGCCAGGCCATCGCGGCCGCCACCCTGTTGCTGCTCGCCGCCGGGGCGTCGGCTGGCGCCCAGTCTCGCGAACAGCGCCTCAATATCAGTGCATTCCGGGATTCGATCGGGAATGGGCGCGACACGTTCACGCTCAAGGCGCTCGAGCGGGATCTGATTGCGGCGGCTCGGGATCAGCGATCCGAACCCATGGTGCACCTCCGCCTCGGATTCCTCTCCCTGCGACTCGCCGACATCGGTGGCCGCGGTCACTACGAGGACGCGGGGTCGGAATTCCAGTGGGTGGTCGACCTGCAGCCCCGGTGGCCCTACGGATGGTACGGGTTGGGCCTTGCTGAGTATGGGGTCGGTGACTCCGACATGCCGCTGGTGCAGGGACTTCAGACAATGCTCGGCAAAGATGCGCTGACGAGGGCCGCGAATGCCTTCGCCAAGAGTGCCGAGGTCGATCCCGAGTTCGTCGACGGCTTGGTGGAGCTGGCGAACACCGCGTTGGAGCAGCGCATAAACAGCCGCACGGACGTCGCGCTGACAGCACTGCGCCGCGCAGCGGGCACGTCTGCTGGGAGTCATCCCGCGGTGATGCTCGCCCGCGGACAGATTGAGCGCGGGGTCGGATCGCTCGACTCCGCCCGGTCCGCGCTCGACGCCCTCTTGCGGATCGAACCCCGCAACGCCCGGGCGCTGCTCGAAATGGCGCGGGTGCGGTTTGCGCAGGGTCGGCTAGACGGGGGCGACCCGTGGTATCGCGGCCTCGCGATCGCCGACGCGGGCACGATGGCAGAATACCTGACCGACATCGGGCCAATCCTCCCCGACAGCGTGTTCAGGAAATTGGAGGTCGCGACCCTCGGGGAACGGGTTTCCATCCTGCGGGGCTTCTGGATGATGCGGGACAATGACGAGCTGCACCGCCCCGGCGAGCGGCTGCGCGAGCACTATCGTCGGCTCGACCACGCACGTCGGAATTTCAGTCTGGTTACGCCCAACCGACAGTTTGATATCGCTGAACGCTATCGCTCAGGGCAGACCGAGTTCGACGATCGTGGCATCATCTACATCCGCCATGGGGCGCCGGACGAACGCGCGGCGTACAACATTCCCGGAATCGAGCCCAACGAGACCTGGCGATACGGGCGTGACGGCGACGCCCAGGTCTTTCACTTCGTCGCCCGGCAGGATGTGCAGGACTTCCGTCTGGTGGAGAGCGTGTTTGATCTGCTTGGTTTTGCCGCCACCGTAGCGCTGCGTGACGGGACCGACAGCCTGCTTCAGTCCGACCGCGTCAACGGATTGCTCCGGTCACGGGAAAGCATCGACCCGATCTATTCGCGCCTTCTTGGCGCGGGACGGGGTGGGAGCGCGCAGCTCCAGGCGGCAGAACGCAAGTTCGGACGACTGAGCATCGCAGAAGGCACGTCTTCCGATAGTTGGCGCCCCCACTTTGCAGACGCCCTTCCGGCCCGAATTGAGTCCGTCGCAGTGGGGCAGGACGGGGCCGGGCCATCGCTGCAGCTCGCGTTCGCAGTTCCCGGCAGCGCGCTGCGCGGAAAGCCTACCCCCGGCGGATTTGTTTACCTCGTCCGAATGCGGGCGGTGGTGCTGGCCGCCGATGGCCGGATGGTGGCATCGATCGACACTACCCGGGCATTCATGACGAACAGGGAGGTGCCGGCTCGCGAGCACCTGCTTGGACACACCGCACTGCGGGTGCCGGCCGGCGACCTCTCGGTGCGCGTTGCACTCGAGACCGAGGACGCTGGGATGGTGACGTCACGCGATCCAATTCGCGTCGCCGGGACCAGCGGACCGTCTATCGCCCTCAGTGACCTCGCCGTCGGTTCGCGGACCGTGCAGCTGCCGTGGGTCACGGCTTCAGGCGACACCGCTTGGGCGAATCCACTCGCGACGTTCCCGCGTGCGCTTCCACTTCAGCTCTACTTCGAGGTCACCGGCGTCGCCCGCGGCACGCCATATCGGATCGATATCACGATGGCTCGGGCGAGCAGCGGCTCGCTGTTCAAGCGGGTCTTCGGGGGCAAGGGAGCGGCGATCAAGGTGGGGTTCGAGGGGACGCATCCCGGTGGCATCGCGGCCGTGGCGCGCACGCTCAGCCTGGCCGAGATCAAGCCGGGAGACTACGTCCTGGAAGTGACTGTGACTGACCAGGAAGGTCACGCTTCGACGCGACAACGCAATATCAGCGTGGCAAAGTGAGGCGCACGCCAATTTCGGCACTGCCCGACATCATTGACCTCGAGACGTCGCCATCCCCGTCACCGCCGGGCAGCGAATCGACCAGGCGCATCGTGGTGGCGTGGACGCGATCCAGCGGGAGCTCGATCTCAGCCGCCTGCACCCGGGGACTACGTGCTTGAGGTGACGACGTCCATGCCCTCGGGCCAGCGCGTGTCACGGCGCCAGGAATTCACCCTCGTCAAGTGATCAGTGCATCATGGGTGATGGCAATGGCGTGCAGCGCACCGCTGCTGCTGGCGGCCCCCCAACTGCGCGCCCAGTCGACGCTGCAGCGGACGTCGCTATCGCGACTTCGGGATTCGCTCGAACACGTCGGTGATGTGGCGGCACTTCGCGTCGCTGAGACCGCGCTCATTGATGTGGCGCGAAGCGACCGCGACAACGCGATGCTCCATCTGCGACTCGGCCTGCTGGCGCTTCGACTTCATGCGGTAGACTCGGTCCCGCACGTTGACGATGCGATTGGCGAGTTCGAATGGGCGGTGTCGCTGCAGCCAGAATGGCCCTGGGCATGGTTCGGGCTGGGGGTCGCCGAGGCAGCGGTCCGGGACCGGTCGAGCAGTGCGGTGGGCGGGCTCTGGTACATGTTGGGACTCGATCGGGAATCGCGATCGAGTGCGGCGTTCGCCCGCGCAATCCACGCCGACCCCACGTTTGTCGACGGAATCTTGGCCCTCGGCCGTACCGCTCAGGCGCAGCGCATCGATGCGCCCATCGCGCCGGCACTCGACGCGCTCAGGGGTGCGACCGCCACCCCGGTGGGTTGGCATCCCGATCTTCTGCTGGAACGCGGCCGTCTCGAACGTCTCGGGGGCAGCGCCGATTCCGCGGTCCGGATGTTCACGCTCGCCGCACTCCTGAGCCGGCGGACAGATCTGGCACTGCTCGAGCTTGCCCGAACCCTGCCGTTGTTGGTTCCTGACAGCAGTGTTCCTCGGAGCCGATCGCTCACCGCCTCGAAAGCGTACTACGCCGCCGCGTCGAGTGACGATCCGGAGCTCATTGCCATGTATCGGCGAGATCTCGAGCCGATCGCACCCGACTCGTCGTTGCGCCGCTTCGACGCACTTGACGACACGGCGCGCGTGCATTGGCTCCGCGACTTCTGGCATCGTCGTGCGGCGCTGGATCTCCGCGCCGATGACGATCGACTGGAAGAACATTTCCAGCGCTGGGCCTTCGCCAGGCGCGAGTTTCGACTTCCGCCGTTCCGGCGCCGGTACAACTTCGGCACCGAACTCTTCCGCAGCGGCGACCTTGAACTCGACGATCGCGGCGTCATCTGGCTGCGCCACGGTGAGCCATCGCTGCGGATCGAGTGGCCCACTACCCGGCATCGCGAACGAAGCCTCAATGGGCAGCCGATATCGCCTAATCACGGCAACGAGAGCTGGCGATACGATCGGCCGGAAGGAGCGCTCGTCTTGCATTTCGTCGCCGAGACTGATCCCCATGATTTCAGGGTGGTCGAGTCGCCGGCATTCCTCGACGTACCCGGCGATGTGATCGCGCTCCGGGCGGACGAGTTGCCAGGTGTCGCTCGGCTGTTGCGCGTCAATGAGGAGTCGCCGGCATGGTCCTGGGTCAGCGAGGAAGTCAGGCTGCTCGGGCGTCGCAGCATGGGCATCGCGACCGGCAGCGATTCCTGGGAGCGCCAGTACGCCACCCGGCTCGGGGGGCGAGCGCAGTGGTTCGCCGTGGGGATCCGCACCGGGCAGCCTCTTGTGCACATCGTGTACGCGGTCGACGCGGGTGCGTTGCGCGAGGCGTTTGGCAGCTGGGCCACGGTTCCCTTGCACGTTCGCGCCGTCGCGTTCGACTCGATGGGCGTACTGCTCGGCGGTCTTGATACCGTACAGGTGGTGCCCGTACCGGCGCCCGGCGTCCAGCAGATCGCGATGCGGGCCGAGTTGCCGGTTCAGCCAGGTACGGTGCGGGTCCGCCTCGGGGTGGAGGCGAGCCCGGCCCTTGGCGCCGTGTATCCGCTCGACTCGTTGATCGTGCCGAAGGTGGGAGGCGACTCCTTGGTGCTCTCAGCGATCCTCGTCGGACGGGCTGGGCCAGCGCTGCCATGGCCCATTATCGCGGCTGACACCGCCTGGATCGACGCGTCGGGGGTGTACGCCCCCGGTGACACGCTGGTCGTGTACGCGGAAGCCTACGGCCTCAGGGCAGGCGCTTCCGCGATGGTCCAGTTGTCGGTCACTCGCCGGCGCACCGGCTTGGCCCGCCTCCTCGGTGCCTCCGCCACCGAGATCGCCCTGACCGAGCCGATCAGAGTGCCCGGGAACGTCCTGTCGATCCGGCGATCCCTTGCGCTGGGCGGCCTCGAGCCCGGGTCGTACGTCTTGGAGCTGAAGGTGGTTCAGGGCTCGCGGATCACCGGCCGGCGCCGTGGGCTGGTGATACGCTGAGCTGGTGTGGATAACTTGCCTCTGAGGTTGTTTTGTGATGTTACTAGGTGCTTCACTCGCGGTTCCTGACGAAACGTGCGCATTGCTCCCGCCGGGTTCGGTCCCTAGCTTGCTCTCGGTTGGCCGCTGCTCGGCGCTGCGACGGACTTGCTCCTTTGGTCTGACCTTCAGCCGTCGACTCCCGGCTACCGCTCATTTTCTCACCCATGAATCATTGTCATCGAGGCCGCATGAACACGTCTCCGTCGCGGGGCGCAGTCGAACTGTCGCCCAACGCGATCACCGTGCTGGAAAAGCGCTACCTGCTCAAGGATGAAAAGGGAAAGCCGGCTGAACGGGCCGAAGATCTTTTCTGGCGGGTGGCCACCACGGTAGCCGCTCCCGACGCGAGATACGGCGCTTCCCAAGGTGCGGTGGATGAGCTCGCCGAGGCCTTCTATGACGTGATGGCGAAGCGCCTGTTCATGCCGAACTCTCCCACCCTCATGAACGCCGGTCGGCCCCTCGGTCAGCTCTCTGCGTGTTTCGTGTTGCCCGTCGATGACACCCTGTCCAACGGCCATAGCGGCATCTACGACACGCTTCGTGCGATGGCGCTGGTGCACCAATCGGGGGGTGGCACCGGCTTCTCGTTCTCCCGGTTGCGTGGTCGCAACGACATCGTGCGCTCGACGATGGGTGTGGCCTCGGGGCCGATCTCGTTCATGTCGCTCTATGATGCATCCACCGACGTGGTGAAACAGGGCGGCACCAGACGCGGTGCGAACATGGGTATCCTGCGCGTGGACCATCCCGACATTCTGGAGTTCATCGGCTGCAAGGATGATACGACCAAGATCACCAACTTCAACATCTCGGTGGGCGTCACCGATGCATTCATGGTCGCGCTGGAAACTGACGTGGAGTACGATCTGCTCGATCCGCGCACGCAGCAGCGCACCGGCTCGCTGCGCGCCCGCGAGGTTTGGCAGAAAATCGTGCATGGAGCATGGAAGACCGGTGAGCCGGGCGTGTTCTTCATCGACCGGGCCAACCACTTCAACCCCGTTCCGCATCTTGGCGCGTACGAGGCCACCAATCCGTGTGGCGAGCAGCCACTCCTCGCGTACGATGTCTGCAACCTCGGATCGATCAACTTGGGTGCCTTTGTCATCGACGGTGCCGTTGACTACACGAGCCTCCGCCGGGTGGTGCACCTCACCACGCACTTCCTCGAGAACGTGATCGATGCGAACTCCTATCCGCTCGCCGAGATCACCGACCTGGCGCAGCGCATCCGGCGGATCGGACTCGGCGTGATGGGGCTTGCCGATCTCTTCATCCGGCTGGGCGTCCCCTACGATTCCGCCGAGGCGGTCGAGCTGGGTCGCAGCCTCCAGCAGTTCGTTGATGACGAAGCGAAGGTCGAGTCGGAGCGCCTGGCCACGGTCCGCGGCGTCTTCCCCGAATGGGAGCAAAGCATCTGGGGGCCCGACGCCACCTGTGCCCGCGATGCGGCCGGCGATCGGATCCGCCCGCTGCGCAAGCTGCGCAATTGCAATGTTACCACCGTGGCACCCACCGGAACGATCTCTATCATCGCGAGTTGCTCGTCGGGTATCGAGCCGTTGTTCGCGGTTGCGTTCATGCGAAACCAGGCCGGTATGCTCATGCCCGACGTCAACGATGATTTCGTCGCGATTGCGCGCAAGGAGGGCTGGCACTCTGACGAGCTGATGCGTCGTATTGCCGCCGAGGGGCACATCCACTTCCCGGAGGTCCCGGTCCAGTGGCAGCGCGTGTTCGTGACCGCGAATCACATTGCGCCTGAATGGCACATCCGGATGCAGGCCGCGTTCCAGGAACACAACGATTCCGCCATCTCCAAGACGTGCAACTTCGCGCACGACTCCACGGAGGCGTATGTCGAGGAGATCTACCGCATGGCATACCAGCTCGGCTGCAAGGGCGTCACGGTGTACCGCGATGGCTCGCGCGACATGCAGGTGCTTTCGACGGGGTCGACCGCGAAGAAAGTGCACGAGCAGGCCACCACCAGCGGCAGGTCGGAGGCCCGCGCCGATCTCTCGGTCGAGCACGAAGCAGCCGCGCGCGAGGCAGCGGCCGACAGCGTCTCGGAGCTGGCGGAGGCGCGCGCCGAGATCGCCCGCTTGCACCAGATGGTGCACGAGCTGGAGAGCGAGAACTTGCAGCGGCGCCAGAAGCGGTCGCGGCCCGACCTGCTCCGGGGCACCACCAGGCGAATCCAGTCGCCGCTCGGTGACCTCTACGTCACGATCACCGAAGACGACAAGGGGCAGCCATTCGAGGTGTTCATGTCGCTCGGAAAGGCGGGTGGCGCACTCATGGCGGATGTCGAGGCGATCGGACGGTTGATCTCCCTCGCACTGCGCTCGGGTGTGCCGGCAAAGGCAATCTACCGCCAACTACGCGGCATTTCGTCCGACCGTGCCACCGGCCTCGGGCCGCACAAGGTACTCTCGGTCCCGGACGCGGTCGGCATCGCGCTCGAGAAGTACATCCTCGAGAAGCAGGGCGTGCAGCAGGAGTTGCTGAACCTCGGCCCGGTTGGCGTCGCAGGACTTCCTATGCCGACCGCCGTGATCCAGGACAACACACAGATGCTCCTCGGTGGCGGGCACGAGGCGTTGCCGGGTGCGTGTCCCGACTGCGGTTCGCAACTTGAGATGGCCGAGGGGTGCATGAAGTGTCATGTGTGCGGCTTCTCAGAGTGCGGCTGACACGTCGGAACCGGCGCTGAGGCGTTCGCGCCCTCCAACTTCCTGACGGGCCGCCTCCGCGGCCCGTCTTGGTATCGGTAATCCCCAGCTGGCAACGATCAGCGGCGCGGCCAGCCGTCCCGCCGCATTCACGCAGCATTATTTGCTATGTTCCGCCGAGATGACGCCCACCATTCCTCTGGTCGCAGATCGATTTCTTCGGCACGTCCGTGCCGCCGCCGTCATTGCGGCCGTGATCTCGGTGGGAACGCTGATCGGCCATCTCATCAATGAGGCGCCGCCGTTGCAGTTCGTCGCCGGGTATCCGGTGACCCACGTCAACACCGCGATCGCATTACTGGCTGCATCGGCAGCACTCTTTGGCGTCCTCACCGGCCGCCGGGTGATCGGGGTGGGCGGCGCGATGATCGCGTTGATGGTGGGTGGCGCCACCGTGCTGCAGTACCTGACCGACATCGACTTCGCGATTGACCGGCTCGTGATGGAGCCGTTTGGGGCGGATGATGCCGCCATCTACCCTGGCCGGATGCCCGCGGCGAGCGCGCTCTCCGTGCTGATGCTTGGCACGGCGATGCTGGAGCTCACGGTCCGGCGCCCGCGGCCCGGCGCCCGTCAGGTGGCGGGTATTTTGGGCGGCATGGCGGCGACGCTCGCGTTCGCGGTCCTTTTTTCGTACGCCACTGATGTCCTCGGCGAACTCCGGTTTGGATACGTCACCGCGATGTCGATCCCCGCCGCGATCTGTACCGCGTTGCTCGGTGGCGCCCTCGTCCTCATAGGATGGGATCGCACATCGGGCCTTTCGGTGTTCCCGAAATGGGTGCCCGTCGCAGCCGGCTCATCGGTGCTGGTGGCCACATTCCTGATGTCGGGATCGCTCGCGATCGCGGAGCGGGCGCGCGCGGTTGAGCAAGTCGAAGACCAGGCGGTGGCGATTCACCACCACGTGACCGGACAGCTCGCCGCAGCGCTCCGACCGGTGCGCCAGCTCGGCGCATTGCGCAATGGCGATGCGGGAGCGCAGCCAGTGGACTGGACGAAGGCGGCCAATAGCGCCATCGCAAACACGCCGGGACTTGTTGGTGTGGAGGTGGTGACTGAGAATTTCGAGCCGGTCGTTCGCTCGGTCAACGCATTATGGGCTCCTTTCGACCCGGTCCGCCTCGCCGGATTGTTCGCGGCCTGGCCCGTCAACGAGCGGACCGAACCCGGGAGCCAATTTGTGGCGGCCACCGGCTTTCCACTGATGCTGGTCGTTGGCGTCCCGTCGTGCGGAGACTTCGATTGTCGTGGATACACGCTCGCCCTCCTCGACCCAAGGACTCTACTCACGCCGGTGCTGCGCAACGCCGCGCCGGGATACGGTATCGAACTGTCCACGTCGGTGAACCCGGTGTATATGGATCCCGATCCGCCGGTGCGCCCCGACCTGACGGCCCACGCCGACACGGTGGCCGATGGCCTGCACTGGGCGGTCAGCGCGTGGCCGCAACCGCGAGCGGCGGCCACCCTGATCTCTGACCTGCCTGAAGTGGTGGCAGGACTTGGTTTCCTGGTTGCAGCACTGCTTGCGGCTACCCTCCAGCTCGTCCTCAACTCGGTGACCGCCGCCCGCCGCAACGAACGTGTCCGGCTCGCGACGGCGATCGAGGGGAACACCGAAGGGATTTGGGAAATCGACCTACTGACTGGAGACGGAATCCGCAGTCCCGGGTTGTGGCGTCTGCTGGGATACAATCCTGACGATGTGCGCCCGGGCGAATGGCCCGCCAGATGGGCATCGTTGATTCACGCAGACGACCACGCGCGGGTCGCAGACGTTATTGCCGATCATGTTGCCGGGCGCACCGATGCGATTGAGGTGCAGTATCGTATTCAGGGGCGTGATAGTTGGCACTGGATCATCGACCGCGGACGAGTCGTCGAGCGCGACGAGCTCGATCGTCCATCCCGGTTGCTCGGAACGGTGTCCGATGTCACCGAGCGCAAGGCGGCCGATGATCGGCTCGCGTCGAGCGAGCGGCGCTTCCGTGCGGCGTTCGACAGCGGTTTCCAGTTTGAATCCCTGCTCGATCTCGACTGCAATGTGCTGGAGGCGAACCACACACTTCTGGAGTTTTGCGGGCTCGATTTCGAAGCAGTGCGGGGCAAGCCGTTCTGGAACACGCCGTGGTGGATGGAGACACCCGAGACGATGACGCGACTGCGCAGTGCCTGTGACGAGGCGCGACTTGGTCAGACCGTCCAGTATCAGGACAGGCTGCGCGGCGCGGGCGATCGAGTCGCGTTCATCGATTTCTCGCTCAAGCCGATCCTCGACGCCGATGGGCGGGTGGTGCAGTTGCTGGCCGAGGGGCGGGACATCACGGAACGCAAGAAGGCCGAGGACACCGTGCGGGAGATGGACGCGCTTGGCACGATGGGCCGGCTTGCGGCGCGGGTGGCGCACGAGATCAACAACCCGCTCGCCGGAATCCAGAATTCGTTCCTGCTGGTCAAGGATGCGATCCCGGAATCACACCCGTACTATTCGTACGTCGGAGCAATCGAGCGGGAGATCGCACGGATCGCGGCGGTGACCCGCCAGCTTTACGAGACATTCCGGCCCGAGAGCGACGGCACGGCAGATTCATCGGTGGCCGTGGTGATCTCTGACGCGGTGAACATGCTGAAGCAGGTCAACCGGGCGGCGCAGGTGCAGATTGAGGTGGACACCTCGCGGGCGCCGTCAGTGCTCCCGATCCCGAGTCCGTTGCTCCGCCAGGCCGTGTACAACCTGGTGCAGAACGCGGTGGAGGCGTCCCCACTGGGTGGCGCGACGGTGTGGGTAACGGCGTGGCGCGATGGCGACATCTTTTGGCTTGCGGTGCGTGACCAAGGCCGGGGGATAGCCGCTGACATGCGCGAGAAGATCTTTGAGCCGTTCGTGACGACGAAGACGAAGCTCACCACGGGCGGCATGGGGCTTGGTTTGTCGCTGGTCCGGCGGTCAGTGCAGGCCATGGGCGGCCTTGTCGAGGTCGATGATGCACCCGGCGGCGGGGCCGAGTTCCGCCTGCGCCTGCCGATCACCTGAAGAAGGACGGACTGATGGCATCACGCGGACGCATCCTCATCGCGGATGATGAACCGACGTTTCTGGCCGCAACGGCGGACCTGCTTCGGCGCGAGGGATACGAAGTCGACACCGTCCCCGATGGCGGTGCGGCGCTTGAGCATGTAAGCCAGACTCAGTACGATCTGCTGATCAGTGATCTCGAGATGCCGGGCAACGAGGAACTGCGGTTGATCCGTGAGGTCGGCCTGGTGGCCGGTGGGTTGCCAGTGATTATCATCACCGGCTTCCCGAGCACTCGCTCGGCGATCGCATCGATTGAGCTGCCAGTGTCGGCATATCTCCTCAAGCCGGTGCAGTTCCCCGACCTGCTGCAACGGATCGACAATGCCGTGCAGCGATTCCGGAGTTACCGCACCATGCGCGAGGCTGAAACGCGCATGGCGAAGTGGCGTGAGGATTTCGAGCAGCTTTCCGCCTCGAGGGCGTTGGAATCGGGAGCCCCCCCGAGCGTTGACACATTTCTCGCGCTCACCCTCCGCAACGTGATGGGTTCGCTGTCAGACCTTGAGAACCTCGGGCACGCCCTCACCGGCAACCAGGTCGACCAGCACGCCTGCCAGCTCATCAACTGTCCGCGCGGAGGCCAGTTGCACAGTGCGCTGCGCGAGGTGATCGACGTGCTCGAGGAGACCAAGTCATCGTTCAAGTCGAAGCAACTCGCCGATTTGCGCAAGAAACTCGAGCTCCTGATCGACCACGTCTGAATGTTGTCCACTCCCTCAGGGGATATTGCCATGCGTTTCATGACAATCGCTGCCGTGTGCCTGCCGCTTATGGCTGCACCGCGGTTGGCTGCACAGATTCCCGATGTTACCCCGGCAGCCCGGGATTCAATCATGCAGCCGGTCCATGCGATTTTTACGGGCATGACAGCCCGTGACACCGCGATGATGCGCACGGCGTTCGCACCGGGAGCGGTCCTCGGGGTCATTCCCGCACCGGGAAAGTCCCCAGGATTCGTCTCGGTCGATGGGTTTCTCCAGTCGATCGCGGCGGCGCCGGCCGCGAAGGTATATCGGGAACGGGTGTACGACGCCGAAATCCGGCTTGATGGCGGACTCGCCACCGCTTGGATGTTCTACACCTTCTCGGTCGACGAGAAGCTCTCCCACTGCGGTGTGGATGCATTCCAGCTCATGCGCACCTCTGCGGGGTGGAAGGTGATCGCCGTGGCAGACACCCGCCGGACCGCGGGATGCGCCGTGACCAGCCGCCGACTCGAGGTCCCGGTTCCGTGACCTTCTCTGCCGACCCCGGCCGCCCTTAACTTCCGGGGCTGCCACCGATGCCAACTCCAGGAGCCACCATGTCTGACAAGCTGACCCCGATCTCCCCGGCCCGAGCCGCGCAGGAACTCGCCAAGCTCTCTGCCGCCCACAAGTGCGGCGAGCTGAACAAGAACGAGTACGAGCACAAGTTTGCCCGCATGGTGTCCGAGCTTCGTGATCGCCAGATCTCTGGCACCCGGCCCGAGATCATGGCGGCGCTTGAGCCGCTTCGTCTCGACGGCGTGGTCACCCCGGTCGAATGGGATCGCTTCGTGTCCCAGCTCGGCCTCGCCTGAGCGAATTGGTGCAGGGTCCCGTGCGGCGCACCACGCCGACTGTGATGGTCGGCACGGTTCCCGTCGGGTCGGCTCACCCGGTCGTCGTCCAGTCGATGACCAACACCGATACGGCCGATGCCGCCACCACCATCCATCAGGTGGCGGAACTTGCACGCGCCGGGAGCGAGATCGTCCGGGTCACGGTCAACAACGACGCCTCGGCCGAGGCAATCCCGGCGATCGTGGCCGGTCTCGGCAAGGTCGGCGTGAACGTGCCAATCGTCGGTGACTTCCACTACAACGGGCATCAATTGCTCACCCGCCACCCCGAATGTGCCGGGGCGCTGGCGAAGTACCGTATCAATCCGGGCAATGTCGGCGGGAAGCGGCACGACGAGCACTTTCGTGCCATTGTCGATGTGGCAATCGCCAACGACAAACCGGTTCGTATCGGGGTTAACTGGGGATCGCTCGACCAAGTGCTGCTTACCGAGTTGATGGACGCCAATGCGGCCCTTGCCGCACCGGCCTCGGCCCGTGATGTGATGCTGGAGGCGCTGGTGCAGTCGGCGTTACGATCAGCGGTATTCTCCGAGAACGCCGGTATGGCGCACGACCGGATCATCCTCTCCGCCAAGGTCTCGAACGTTCAGGACGTGGTCTTGGTGTATCGCATGCTTGCCGGTCGCTGCGACTACCCGCTTCATGTCGGCTTGACCGAGGCCGGGTTGGGGATGAAGGGCATCGTCGCATCGGCGGCCGCGCTCTCCGTGCTCCTGCAGGACGGCATCGGCGACACGATCCGTGTTTCGCTCACTCCCGCCCCGGGCGGCGATCGCACCGAAGAAGTGCGCGTGGCGCAGCAGGTCCTGCAGTCGCTCGACCTGCGCGCGTTCACGCCACAGGTCACCTCATGCCCAGGATGCGGGCGCACCACCAGCACCTTTTTCCAGTCGATGGCCGAGGAGATCGAGGCACACCTTCGCGCCCAGATGCCGTTATGGAAAACCAGGTATCCCGGTGTGGAGGAACTCAAGGTTGCCGTGATGGGATGCGTGGTGAACGGGCCGGGCGAATCGAAGCACGCCGACATCGGTATCTCGCTGCCCGGAACGTTCGAGGATCCGGTGGCGCCGGTGTTCGTCGATGGCGCACTGCGCACCACGCTTCGCGGCGACGCGATCGTCTCCACCTTCCTCGGCATCCTCGACGCGTACGTTGCGCAGCGATACACACCGTGATTGCCGCCGCTTGGGCAGACGTGCTCGCGGGCGGTCCGCTCGCCGTCGTGCCCGCTGTGTTCCTTGCCGGCCTCGCTACATCCCTCACGCCCTGCATTTACCCGATGATCCCGATCACGGCCGGAATCCTGGGAGGCAGTGCAGCAGCCGGTCGGTCGCGCGCCAGGACTGCGGTGATCACCGCCTGCTACGTCACCGGCCTCGCCCTGGTTTACGCGGCGCTGGGACTCGTCGCAGGACTCAGTGGAACATTGTTCGGCTCGATTTCGTCCAATCCGTGGTCATACTTTCTTTTTGGCAATGTCCTGGTGGTCGCCGCGCTCGTCATGCTCGACGTGATTCCCGTGGCTGCGCCGGCGCGGCTGGCGGCATGGGCGGGTGGACGTGGCGCCGACTCGACCGGCGGGGCGTTCCTGATGGGCGCGACCTCGGGCCTCGTGGCGGCGCCATGTGGTGCGCCGGCGTTCGCGGCAGTGCTTTCGTGGGTCGCGTTGACGCGAAGCGGCTGGTGGGGGTTCGTGTACCTGTTCGTCTTCTCCCTTGGCATGACCGCTGTACTGGTGGGAGTCGGTCTATTTTCCGGGACCCTCACGGCCATGCCTCGAGCAGGGCGGTGGATGATCTGGATCAAGCGCGCCGGCGCGGTGCTGCTTCTGGGCATGGCGGAGTACTACTTCATCAGGATGGGACGGGTAACGTGATTTCTGGCTCACGTGGGCTCATTGGGGTTGCACTGACGGTGGCCCTCGCCGCACCGGCTGCCGCGCAGGGCGTCGGCGACAGGGCGCCAGCCGTCAGGGTCGCCAGTCTCGACGGGAGGGAGATTCCGATTGCTGTAACGGCCGGTCGGAAGGCAATGGTCATCGAGTTCTGGGCGACTTGGTGCGAGGTCTGCGAGGCGTTGCTGCCGAGAATGCGAGCGGCGCAGACGCGCTACGGTTCGCAGGTGGACTTCTTCGGGGTCAATGTCACGGTCAACGAGTCGCGGGCCCGGGTGACCCGGTTCGTGGCGGAGCACCGGCTGCCGTTTACCGTGGTCTACGACAATGGCGGAGTCGCGGTCCGGGCCTACAGCGCGCCGACAACGTCTCACGTCGTCATCGTCGATGCCAGCGGAGTCATCCGGTACGTGGGTAGCGGCGCCAGCCAAGACATCACTGGGGAACTCGCCAAGGTGGTGGGCCGGTGATCGTCCGGCTGGCGGTCGTGGCCACGCTGCTCGGCTGTGCGGTCGCGCCGGCCACGCAAGGGCGCGACGGCGAGCCAATCCGGCTAGGGCTCACGCTCGACGAGGCGCCTCGGGTCGGCCAACTGGCCCCCGACCTCGTCCTTCCGTACGTCACCCGGGACCGAGTTGGACCTGCCGGCCAGCCTTTCGAACTCCGGAAGGAGCTCGGTCTGGTGGTCGTGATGTCGTTCTGTCGCCTCGACACTGCCGTGGAGTGCCTGACGCAGTGGCGCACATTTCGCGACCAGCAATCCACGATGTTCGGCGCGGGAGTGGTAGTGGTCGGCGTGTCCGTTGATTCGCTTCGCCCGCTGGCCCAGTTTGCCGCTGGGCAGGAATTGCCGTTCAAGTTGGTGAGCGATCCCGATCGGGTGTATGCGCGCCGGTTCGGGTTCATCGATGGCACCGGCAGAATTCGGCACACCGTCATGGTGATCGGTCGTGATGGCAAGATTCGCTATATCGACAGCGGGTTCTCAGCGCTCGAGTCACCGAGTTACAACAACCTCGCTGGTGCCGTCAAGGCAGCCAAGGAGTCCTGATGCGCCACTTGACATGCCTCCTCGCGGTCCTGGCAGTTACCCCGCTCGCTGCGCAGAATCGCGCCGAGACCGAGTGGATTCTGCGCGATGCTCGGGGTGGGTTCTGCATTTGGTATCTGGCAGATCCCGAGATGGTCCGCGACCTCCTCCCAAAAGATGTGTCCACCCAAGCGGCGTCGGCTGTCGGGTCGGCATTGCCGCCGGCGCTGGCCAGAGTAGTTCAGGATGAACCCCGGTTTGCGTCATGGGTGCCGGGGGCGATTTGTGTGGGCATGTACGCCAGCGCATCAGTGGACGGCAAGGAGGTCGTGGCCGCCAAGGACGGCGATCGGGTGACGGTGATTACCCATTCCGTGGCTGCGGTCGACCCACGTGGAATCCGGGGGGCAGGGCACTACCTGATAGAGTTGGGGACCGATCGGGGCGGCCTCGCGCGGGCGGGTGAAGTCGCCGGCATCAGAACACATGATCGATCCGTAGATATCAAAAAGGTGCCGGACAGTGATGATGACGAGATCGAGCTCAAGCTCGACAAGGCCAAGATCATCTGGCAGGGCCACCCAACTGGAATTGCTCGTGTCGATTCGACACGGTCGATGTCCTTCGGATACGCTGGGTTGCGGTTGAGTAGTTGGGAAATCCAGGTTGAGGCGGCGCCGATGGAGGTGCAGGGAGTAATCGGAGCCCTTCGGATCGAGGGGAAGGACGACCTCAGCCGGGTGCTACGTGCCTCTCCGATCCGGTTCATGGGGCCAATCGAGCGGGGGGGGGTGGCGACTTTCCGCTTCAAGCCGGGCGGCCGTCGGTAGGAAGTGGGCGGCGTTAACCACTCTGGCAGGGAAGTTGCCCACTCGAAGTCGGTTGGCTGCGCCCGATCGCCATGCTCGTTCTTGGCTGCGGGCTCGACAACAGGCAGTGCATGGATCGCAAGTCGTTGTACTCCAGTGGTTTGCGAAATCAGTCCCGCAGCAAGGCTGGTCCGTTGCGACCCGATCGCCCAGCGCGAGCCGGGGTTTGGTAGTGTCGGAGTGACGCGGGTCTCGGGGTTCGTGTTGCAAGCGGTATTGCGATACCCGATCTCGCCCGTGCGACCCGGTTGAACAGGACCAGTGTCAGGGTCTGGAATGGA
>JBDSMU010000093.1:0-20027 GCA_039915685.1 Gemmatimonadales bacterium
ATTCGTCGAGCAGTTCACCGGATGGCGGCCGTTCGAGTACCGCAACTACGAGATGGTGTGACCGCAGTTCAGCTCGATGGGAGCGCCATTTCCCGACCATCGAAGAGCAGCGCGAGGCGCGCGTCATAGGTGTGGCATTGCATCGCGTGAGCGTGACCCCTCGCGACCATCGCCCACCGTTCACCGGGGTGGGCGAGCAAGTAGAGAACGATCGCGACGCATTCATCGGAACTCCGGAACCACCGGCAATGTTCGTGGTCCTGCGCGTACATCTCGATCCCCGGCACCCAGGGTCCCACATACGCACCGCCGCAACCCATCACCTTCCACATGCGATCCGATGCCGATGCCAACTCGCCCTCCTGCTCGGGGACGGCATGCGCGCCGAGCGAGATCGCAGCCGCGCCCACGACCTCGGCGAAGCGCTTGCCTACAACCCTTCCTCCACGTACCGGGATTGTGCGCGGTGCAATGTTCCACCCCGGTCCGCGAACCTGCAGGTCGCACGCCGCCGCCACGCCGGCGAGGAGCGGCCAACGATGCGGATACGGTCCCGAACCGACGAAGCTTGCCTCGCAGATGTCGGCAGGGCGAAGCTTGCTGGCAGGCCGCTCGGTGTCCGGATCGAGTGCTTGAGGGAGAAACCGCACCTCGGGCACGCCTCGCGATCGCCACAACTCCCGCTGGTTTGCATAGGTGGTGTACATCACGTCACAGATCTGTCCAAGCTCAACCACGCCGTTGTGCTCGACCGCGTCGAAGAACCAGAACACGGAACGCCGACCATGCACGAGGGCGCGGAGCCGGGGCGCGCCGAGCTGGATGGCGTGCCGGGTGCAGAGAATGAAATCGGGGTCGAATGCTTCGATGCGACGCACCAGAAGTGGCGCAGCGAGCGGACCGAGCCGGCGAGAATCACCGAGCACGTCGTATACTTTCGCGGTCGCGCCCATGCGTCGCATCGCACGCGCGATCTGGGCCTCCGAGCGATGCGAAGCATTCGCGCCGACAATGGCGACGCGATGATAGCGCGGCGAGCCGGTGGAATGAGCCGATGGTGCCACGAATGACCTCGCCGCGTACTGTGGTCCTGCTGACGTCGGTGACGGGGTGGCGCGGTTCCGTCACGTCGTATCACAAGATAGCGGTCGGCATGATCGCGAATGGATGGGGGGTGCACGCGCTCGTGGGCGGCGAGGAGCTGCGCGCACTATTCGAGGCGTGCGGTGCGGGTGTCGATGTCATCCGGCTGCGGTCGACGGGCCTTGGGGCCGCCAAGGCACTGGCCCGACGGCTCGCGGCGGTCGAGGCATCGGTGGTGATCGCCGACACGCCGCGCGATTACCGGGTCGCCGTTCTCGCCCGGCTTTTCCGTCGCACGCCGGTGGTGTACCGGTACAACCTGTCGTACCGCCCGGCACACACCGGAATGGTGGAGCGGTTGTATTTGCGGGCCGGGGCGGGGTGTGTGTTTCAGAGCCGGGCCATCATGGCCGAGTTCCTGAAGGCGTATCCGTCGCTCGCCGATCATCCGCGCTGGCTGATCCCGAACGGATACGACGTTGCTGACGATGCAGCGGACGAGGCTGCAGCGCGGGCGCTCCGCCACCGTCTTGGCTTGGGTGCCGGGGATCCGGTTGTGGTGTGCGGGGCGATGCTGGCGAGTCGCAAGGGACACGATGTGCTCCTCGAGGCGGCTCGTCGGCGCCTGGCCCTCGGTGATTCGTTCACGCTGGTGCTGTGCGGGACGGGGGGAGAGGCCGAGTCGATCGCAAACGCTGCGAGGTCGCTTGGGGTGCCGGTGGTGTTCACCGGGCTGCTTGATGCGCGCGGCATGCGCGCGGCCCATTGCGTTGCCGACGTGGTGGTCCACCCCTCGGAACGGGAAATATTTCCGAACGTCGTGGCGGAGGCGATGATGGCGGGGCGAGCGATCGTGGCCGTCGATTCTTGGGGAACGCCGGAAGTATTGGGCGACTCGGGGGTGCTCGTTCCGCCCCAGGACCCCGATGCACTGGGCGCGGCGATCGCGCGCTTGCTCGGCGATGCCGAAGCGCGTGAACGGCTCGGTGCGGTGGCGCGGGAGCGGGCGCACACGATGTATCCGATGGCCCGAATGGTTGACGGCTACTGCAGGGTGCTTGATGCAGTGGTCGCGGGGTGACACCGGGTGCTGGAGGCCGCGCGACAGCGGCCTCCAGCCATCGCCGTCGGTACTACAGCCTGATCGATCCCATCAGCGAAATCGTCCGCGTCTTGATGTTCGGCTGAAGGGACACGTCATCGAAGAAAGCCTCGTAGACATTGGTGAGGCCGAGGTCGGCGCGAATGCCCACGGCGAACTTGCCGAACTCGATCCCCGCCACGCCGAGGCCGCTGAACTCCGTGGACTTCGCCCGAAGCCCGCCGCCGCCCTCGTCCTCCAAGTCTTCGCAGTCTGTGGACGCACTGACGCCCCCTCCTGAAGCCTTGAACTTGCAGCTCAACTTGAACCCGATGGCGGGACCGGCACCGAGGTAGAAACGCGACGTGCTACCCATCGGAAATCCGACCTTCACAAGCACGGGTATCTGGGCGTACGCCAGCTTGTTGGTGGCATCGAACCCCTCGTCCGTGAATTTAGCGCCCTTGCCGGTGTAGTAGATCCCCGGCTCGATCGAGAATCCCGACATGTCGAAGCGCGCGAATGCGCCGGCGATGAAGGGACTATAGTTCTTCGCGCCGTCGATGAGGTCGCCAGTGAGGGTCGCAAGCGACGCGCCGACGGCCACGCCAAACTGGGCTGACTGCGCGGCAACGGGGGCCAGCGGGAGCGCGATGAGTGCCATGCCGATTGCACCCAGGGAGAACAGACGACGCATGGGGACTCCTGTCAGTTATGGTGGGGGCCGGGACCCGGCCTTTCGGTCCCGATCTGCAGAACCGTGGTACCTACGGAAAGGGGCTCAAGAGGTTCCAGCGTGTAACCTAACTGTCCTGTTCGCCCTTCCCCCCGCCGATTCTCGCAGGATGCGTCCCTGAAAACGCGTGCTGATCTGCTCTTCACCTTCGACTTCCCGCCCATGGGTGGGGGGATCGCCCGGTGGATTGGGGCGCTGGCCGCTTGCCATCCTCCCGAGTCGCTGGTGGTATCGACGGGCGCGTTCGCGGGGTCGGAGGCTTTCGATGCTGGATGCGTGAGCCGGGTGGACCGGATCGGCGTGCCTGCATCCCGGCTACGGACGATCGGCGGTCTGTTGGCGTGGAGCCGCCGGGCGCTCCAGCTTGCCGCTCCGCCGACGGTGCGCTTTGCGTGGTGTGGCAATGTTCGGCCCGCGATCTATCCGGCATTCGCCGCGCATCACCGGCGCGGACTTCCGTTTGGCGTGATCGTCCACGGCGGCGACCTGCTGACCCTCCGGGAGCGGATGCGCGCCGGGCGCTGGAAGCGCCATCTGTTTCGCCGGATGCTCGCGGCGACATCGGTGTTCGTCGCGAACTCTTCGTGGACCGCACGTGCGTGCGGCGACCTTCTGGCCGAACTCGGAATCGATGGCGATGTCAGGGTGGTCCCGCCAGGTACCGATCCCGTCCGGTTCCATCCAGATCGAGTTGCGGGCGATCGGTTTCGGGTGAGTCGCGGACTGCCCGCGGGTCGGTGGCTGGTGACGGTGGCCCGCTTGGTCCACCACAAGGGAATCGATACCGCGATCGCGGCCCTGGCTTCCATCGCCGAAGCGCGCCCCGACCTTCAGTACGCCGTGATCGGTCGTGGCGACGACCTCACCCGGCTTGCGGATCTTGCCACGCGACTAGGTATCCGTGAACGGGTCCACTTTGTCACGGACGTGGATGACAAGGAACTTCCGTCGGCGTACGGCATGGGTGACATCTATCTTGGACTGTCGCGAGAGGACGGCATCGAGGTCGAAGGATTCGGCATTGCGCTGCTCGAGGCGGCGGCCACTGGGCTCCCGGTTATTGCGGGGCGGAGCGGCGGGACCAGCGATGCGGTGGCCGACGGCGTGACTGGCCATCTCATCGATCCATTGTCGGCGGACGATGCCGCGCGCGTCATCGCATCGCTGCTCGACGATCCTGACCACGCGGCACGGCTAGGGCGGGCTGGCCGCGAGCGGGTTATCGCTGAGTTCACGTGGGATGCGGTGGTCACGAGGCTTCAGTCCCTGGGAGAGGAGTTCGGCAGACGATGATGGCATCTCCGGGATGGCTGGCGGTCCGGTCACGGTGGCGACGCGATCCCCTCTTCAAGCTGGGCGCGACGCTGGTTGCTGTCGTGTTTGTCGCCGCCGCGTTCGCCCCGTGGCTCGCACCCCACGATCCGTACCGGGGTGACCTCGCCAACGATTATCTCGCCCGACCGGGCGGGAAGTTTCTGTTCGGGGCTGACGCGCAGGGCCGAGACGTCTGGTCGCGGGTCCTGTACGGCGCGCGGATCTCGCTGCTGGTGGGCACCATCTCGCAGCTGGTCGCCGTGACGCTCGGCCTCACGATGGGCTTGCTCGCCGGGTATTACCGTCGGTGGATCGATCTCCTCATCATGCGATTGGCGGACATCACCCTCGCGTTTCCCTCCCTGTTGCTCCTCATCGCCGTGGCGGCTGCGGTCAAGCCGTCGTTGCCGATGATCTTCGTGGTGATCGGTGCGGTCGGGTGGGCTGGCATGGCGCGACTAGTTCGGGCTCAGGTGCTGGTGCTGTCGCGCAGCGAGTACGTGATGGCATCGCGCGCGCTGGGCGCAGTCGACCGCTGGATCCTCTGGAAGCACCTCGTGCCCAATGTGCAGGCGCCGGTGATCATCACGGCCACCCTCGGTGTTGCCGGGGCGATCATGGCCGAAGCCGCACTGTCGTTCATTGGCCTTGGCGCGCAGCCGCCGACGCCCAGCTGGGGCTCGATGGTGGCCGAGGGGCGTGACCTGATCCGGGTTGCGCCGTGGGTCAGCGTGCTCCCGGGGATTGCGGTCGGCGTTGCGGTGCTGGGGTTCAACCTCGTGGGCGACGGCCTCCGTGAGTCGCTCGACCCGACCCTCGAGCGCAGCGCGTGACCGATTTTGCTGCGCTGCGCCGTGATGAGTTCTCAGCACTCGACGGCCATGGCATCTACATGAACATGGCGTCGGTCGGCCCGGTGCCACGACGGAGTGTGAGTGCACTGGAGGTTGCGAATCGCGACCGCGCGCGGCCGTCTACCTGGACCGGGGACCGGCTCGATGGCGTGCTCGCAGATGCTCGCCGCACTGCCGCCCGGTTGATCAACGCGCAGGTGGGCGAAATCGCGCTGATGCCCAACACGACCACAGGACTCAACATCGCCGCGCGCGCCCTGCCGCTCGGCGCTGGAGACATAGTGCTGACGTTCGATCGCGAGTTTCCGGCGGTGTTGTATCCGTGGATGGCGCGGTCGGGTGAAGGCATCGTCGTCGAACGGATTCCGTGTACCGCCGAAGGATGGCCGGATGAGGCACGACTTTATGAACGACTGCGCGACCCGGCGGTGCGCGCAGTGTGTGTGTCGTTGACCCAGTTCATCAACGGATACACCATCGATCTGGGTGCATTGTCGCGGGCCACGAGGGCTGGCGGGCAGTGGCTGATCATCGATGCGATCCAGGCTTGCGGACAGGTGCCGGTGGATGTGGTGGCCACGCCGGTCGACTTCCTGGCGTGTGGCGCCCAGAAATGGTTGATGAGTCCATGGGGAACGGGGTTCCTGTATGTGCGCGAGGCGCTGATTGCCGACATCACGCCTACCTTTGTGGGGTGGGCGGCGTACCGTTCAAGTGCCGACTATACGCAGCTGACATCGTACGATCCTGAACCGTGGGATGATGCGCGACGCTTCGAGTTGATCACGCTTCCGGTACAGGATCTTGCGGCAATGACTGCCTCAATCGAGTTGCTGCTCGAGGTGGGCATCGAGACGGTTGCCGCGCACCTTGCGGCGCTGCAGCAACCGATCCTTGAGGCGGCACGCGGGGCTGGACTGGTGATCAAGTCGCCACACGACGCGCGTGGTTCAGGCATAGTGGCGGTTGCGGGTCGGACGGCGGCTGAGACAGCCGCGCTTCATGAGCGTTTGACGTTGCAGGGGGTGATCTGCTCGTCGCGGGAGGGGGCAGTGCGCCTGAGCCCGGGGGTGTGTACGGAGATCGAGGAGGCGCGGGTATTGGCCGAGGCAGTGTCCAGTGTTGTCAGGGGAGGCGCGCATGTCGGATGAGCTGGGCGGTGTGCCGGCGGGAGAACGGGTGTGGGCTACCCATAGTGGAGGGGGCGCTTCCAGCACCGAGGCCATCACGGCAAAATATGACTGGTCGTACGAACGCGATGCGTGCCCGGGCACCCAACCCGATCGTATTCATTGCCCGAGGGCCAAGACCCGAGTTCGACGAGGCCGCCCTACTCCGATTCCGAAATGGATCTACTGGGGCCCGATTTCACTGGCAATGTAGGGTTCAATCTTGTGGAGGGTGGGCGCGGGATTCATCGCGTTCCCCAAGGGGAAACAAAATGGCGTCAAGACTTATGGCGGGTATCGGCTGGCGATTCCGTGTTGGACGTGCGCGACTGACAGAGTTGCTTCGTCGATTTCTGCCACACAACGTGATTTATGACCAAAGATATTTCCAATACATCGACCGAGAAGCATCTGCTTCTGCCGAAGGTATCGTCCGGGGATTAGTTACCCGATTTGCGCCGAGTGCTGTGTTGGATGTGGGTTGCGGGACGGGAGCAATGCTTCATCGATTGCGTGAGGCCGGGGTCAAGCGCGTTGTCGGGCTAGAATACGCCGCGGCCGCCCTAGATGTGTGCGAATCACGAGGGCTGGAAGTCCATAAATTTGACCTTGAATCTAATGAATCGCTACAGTTTGAGTGTGGATTTGACTTGGTCATGTCCATGGAAGTTGCTGAACATCTCCCCCCAGAAGTTGCGCCACGATACGCGGCATTGCTCGCGGATCAGAAAGCAACGCTGGTTATGACCGCTGCTTCTCCGGGGCAAGGTGGAACTGACCACGTGAATGAACAACCGCAGTCATATTGGATCGAACTTCTATCCGTGCACGGGATGCGATATTCCGCCAGTCATTCCGATTGGATGCGACGGGAATGGGAACGTGCTGGAGTTACTGCTTGGTACCACCAAAATGTCATGGTGTTTCTTCCGAGCTCGGAGAACTGAGAACGCGGTTGAACGGGGCCTGGGTCCCAGAATCTAAATCCACCAGTACTCTCATTTTGACCGACGGCTGAATCGAGGCCCGACTCTCGCTGGGGGAGGGGGGCCTGATGCGTAAGGTCAAGTATGGGCCCGAGCAGATCCTGCGGGCGCTGCGACAGGCTGCGAGTGGGGCGCCGGCCCTCGAAATCGCCCGGAGTCGTGGCGAATATGAGCTCCATGTCAGGGCTGCGCCAACATCCGATGTCGAGGCGTGGACCGTGCAAAACGTTGCTCCGTGACCAGAGCTGGGAGGGCGTTGACCTTTTCAAGCTTGATGTCGAGGGAGCGGAGGCACGCATAATGCGCGGACCGCTGGCGTGGCTCGCCCGGACCGGCGCCGTAGCGATCGAGTTGCACGATCGGCCGGTTCCGGGAGGTGCCAATGCGCTGGCATCCGCCCTCGGATCTGTTGATTGTGTTATTGCAGCGCATGGTGACTCCGTGGTCACGGTGCGGAGGGCTTGAATCGTGACACGCCAACGGGACGGGGCGGCGCGCGAATACGCATCAATGAGATACCAGGAGAAGCCGGTGACCGACGAGAGTCTGCAGCAGACAGGACCAATCCTTGTGGTGATCGGCACCCGACCGGAGGCCGTCAAGCTTGCGCCCGTCATCCAGGAACTGCGGGCGCGGAACACCCGCGAGGTGGTGGTCTGTCATTCGGGCCAGCATCTCGGACTGTTCAACGATGCGATCAGCGCCTTCGGTATCGTTGCCGATGAAACACTTGAGGTGATGATCGAGGGTCAAGGTTTGGCGGAGCTGCACGGTCGGCTCTTCCACGCGCTGGGAGGCCTGTTCGATCGAGTCCGTCCGGGCACGATTGTCGTGCAAGGTGATACCGCGACGGTGGCTGTCGCATCGTGGGCCGCATTTTTGGGGCGAATCGAGGTGGCCCATGTCGAGGCGGGCCTGAGGTCGGGCAACAAGTGGCATCCATTTCCGGAGGAGATCAACCGGAGAATCACGGGCGTCGTTGCTGACTGGCATTTCGCACCCACCGCCGGCGCCGCGGCGAACCTCTTGAATGAGGGCGTTCCCCGAGACCGTGTGGTGCTGGCCGGGAACACGGTCGTGGACGCCCTCCTCAGTTTGCGTGATCGCCTCATGGACACGCCGCTGCCGCTGGGGCTGTCAGCGGACCGGCCCCTTCTGCTGGTCACGGCGCACCGTCGGGAGAATTTCGACGCGCGGCTGCTCGACATATGTTCGGCAGTGCGGCGCATCGGGCGGGAGCACCCGAGCCTGCAAATCGTCGTTCCGGTGCACCCGAATCCGGAGGTACGGATGGTGATGCATCGCGAGCTTGGGTCGTCGGAAGGCGTTCGGTTGACCGACCCGCTGCCGTACGAAGCATTCATGCGGATCATGATGGGGGCGACGATCGCGTTGTCCGATTCAGGCGGGGTGCAGGAAGAAGCCCCCTGTCTCGGTTTGCCCGTGCTCGTCATGAGGGATGTGACCGAGCGGCCTGAGGGAATCGACGCAGGTTCGGCGCGGCTGGTCGGCGCCGGTGAGGATACAATCGTGGATGCAGTGGGAACCCTGCTCCGCGACAAGGCCGCCTACGCGGCGATGGCCACACCGCGGTGGGTGTACGGTGACGGTCATGCCAGCAAGCGAATCGCGGATGTGCTGCTCACCGGTAAGCTCGCACGTGAACCGTTCGTCGCATCGGCATGAGCTCACGGCCCCTTTCCTTCAGCATCGTGTCCTGGCACTTCCCGTCCGCCGTTATGGCCTGCAGACACACCGCAGTGGGATTACCGCCGCGTCGAGTGCTTGAGGTTGGCTCGTCCGCGTGAGCACCTTGGACCCGGGCGCGCCCGCCCGAGAGGCGGAATACCCCCCGGGATTGGTCGCTGGGCTCGGTACCAAGCACCTGCCCATCCTCGACGGTCTGCGTGCCCTCGCCGCGCTCGCCGTCGTCGCCTACCACTTCGATGAGGTTCACTTTCCCATCGGCGGCTACGGCGTCCTGACGTTCTTCGTGCTGTCGGGCTTTCTCATCACATGGCTCATGTGTGCCGAGGCCGAGCGCACCGGACGCATCTCGCTGCGGCGCTTCTACGCGCGCCGATCGCTACGCATCTTCCCCGCGTTCTATGTGTACTGGGGCATCGTGACTGCACTACTCGTGGCTTGGAACCTGACGGGTGGCAAGGCCGTGCCGTGGATGCAGGCGATCGCGTCGTTCTTCTACCTCTCGAATTACTACCAAGGCCTCAACGATTACCCCTCTTCGGCCTACAGCCACACCTGGTCGCTAGGTGTCGAAGAGCAGTTTTACCTCCTCTGGCCTGCGCTCTTCATCGCTCTCGTCGGCCTCGCGCCGCGCCGCCGTGCCATCGTCATTGGCGTGCTCGTGGTTTTCTTTTGGGGCGTCCGCAACACGCTGCACTTCGCCGGCGCGCCCGCGGCGTATATGTATACCTCGTTCGAGACTCGCTGCGACCAACTCCTCATCGGTTGCCTTCTCGCCGTCACGCTGCGCGCGGGGCTGGCCGGGAGTTTTGTCCGGTTCGTCACGAAGATCCCCGGGGTAGTCACCTTCGCGCTTTTTTGCGGGTCCGTCTACCTCAGTGTGACGATCGGAAACAACTATCGCAACACTATCGGATTCTGCATCGAGCCGGCGCTCGTAGGTCTGCTCATCGTGCAGCTAATCGCCAAGCACGATCACCCGCTAGTCCGCTGGCTCGACTCCCGGCCGATGAAGTTCCTAGGCGGCGCATCCTACTCCATCTACCTGTACCAGCAGATTGTGGTGTACCCAATGCTGCGCGTGCTCCCCGCTGGCCTGCCCGCTGTCGTGAAGCTCCCTCTCGTCGTCGGGGCGGTCGTGGCCGTAGCATACGGATCCTTCCGATTCGTCGAAGCGCCCTTCATTCGTATCAAGTCGAGATTTGCCGCGTAGGGGGGGCGCAGTTTCCCAGATTTCACGCACTGCGTGTGGGGCTCGTTGAACACCTTCCAACCCTGATTAGCTTGCCCGGCTACGGTATTTTCTTTATTGTGGAGGAATCGTGGGTACGATGCCGCAAACAAGTCCCTCTGCCCCCTCATCGTGAGCGGTATGTCGCGTAGGCTCATCTCTCGGCCAGAGGGCCCCGCCCGGCTGTGCATCGAAGCGTTCGGGACGATGGCTACGGCCCAGCGGGTGAACGGTGAGGGTCACGCGAGCAAACGGATTGCGGATGTGCTGCTCACCGGCAGGATCGGCCGCGAGCCATTCGTCGCATCGGCATGAATTCGCGGCCCCTTTCCATCATCATTGTTTCCTGGCACTTCCCGCCCTCGTCCGAGGTGGCGGGCAAGGCAGTCTGGCGCCTTGCGCGCGCGCTCACCGTGCGAGGTGTGCGTGTTCGGGTCCTGACGCCGCCCGCAAGTGAGGCGGTCGCGGTCGATGCGGCCTACGGTGCGTCCATACCGGCCGGGATGAAGGTGGAGCGGGTCGATGCTTGGCGAGATCCAGTCCGAGCAGCCGTCGAATGGAAACGTCGCCGCCGGCAGGGTAGTGCCGTCAGCGCCAACAGCCCACTTCCCGACCCTAAAAAACCCACAGACGCACGGCCAGTCGCTGGTGGGTTGGCACGACGGATGATCGGTGCCACGCGATTCCCAGATCACGCGAACCGCTGGATTGTCCCGGCGTCGCGCCGCCTCCGGCAACTTCTCCGGGACGAACCCACGGACTTGGTGATTTCCGTGTCGCCACTGGTGTCTGCACACCTCGCCGTGCGGCTAGGCGGAGTGCCACGCGGGGCAACCCGCTGGTTCGCGTGGGTTCATGACCCCCTCTCGGACAATCCTTATTTTGCCGACCGCGGCTGGGCAGCCGCGATCCTCGGGAGGATTGAGGCGATGATTGCGCGCCGGGCCAGTCGCGTGCTGGTCACGACCCACGCACTGGGGGAACGCCTCGAGCGCCGTTATGCGATGCCTCCCCCCGTCGTTTTACCGTGCAGCTATGCCGCAGAGGAGTTGCCGCCACGCCAGCCAGCGACGGTACGCGCGCACGGCCAGCTCGTGATGGCACACGTCGGCACGCTCTACGGACACCGTTCGCCGGTACCGATCCTTGAGTCACTGGCGCGACTGCGTGGTGACGGTCGCCTTGACGGCGATGACATCCGGATCCGTTTCGTGGGGAGTTTCGAGGTCGCCGGTGAGTCGCTGGATGTGCTGATCGCACGGCTGGGACTCTTGGGAATAGTCACGGCAGAGCCGCCTGTTTCGCAGGCCGACGCGCTGCGTGTCCTGTCCGAGGCCGACTGCGGCTTGCTGCTCGCCGAGGGTCAACCGCTACAAGTTCCGGCAAAGACCTTTGAGTACATCGGTATGAGGAAGCCGATCTTTGCATTGGCTGATGGGGCGACCGCTGAACTGGTGATGCGAGATGGTATCGGAATCGCGTGCGGACGGGATCAGCTTGATGAGGCACTGCTGGCGCTAGTGGCAGCATGGCAATCAACCCGGTTCGCCGAATTCACCGAAGCGCTGGACGTTGCTGCCGCGCGTTATGAGGCCGGACAAGTTGCTCAGGACGTGATTTACATGCTTGGCGGCGAAAGCGGGTCAACTTCAGTACCTTGAGACTGGTGAACGGTGCGGATTTCAACGTGGTCCGGATGGGGAGTGGGGTGCCCTGGCGGCCCGAGACTTGCCCAACAGGATCACGATGAGCAGAATCCG
This sequence comes from Gemmatimonadales bacterium, assembly GCA_039915685.1. Classification (GTDB taxonomy): domain Bacteria; phylum Gemmatimonadota; class Gemmatimonadetes; order Gemmatimonadales; family GWC2-71-9; genus Palsa-1233. Next base: position 11,922 of record JBDSMU010000093.1, read on the forward strand.
CCACTATCTCGCCACGTCCCAACAGCCGTGGGTCGCGACCGCGCGTCAGATCCGGAAGGCGGCCCACCGAATTTCCATTCCGTGGCCAAAGGTGTTCACCGTGCCGTATCGAGTGCTGTATACCAGCATTCGGGGGGTCGTTCATACCTTTCGCCGAGCATTCATCGCCGAGCCACTCTTCCGCTCGTACTGCACTTCGGTCGGTCGCGGATTCCGAACGGGTATTTTCGTGCATTGGGTACAGGGTCGTGGCCGAATCATTCTGGGCGACGACGTGACGTTGGACGGCAAGATCGGATTCACGTTTGCAGCTCGTTTCAGCGAGTCGCCGACGTTGACCATTGGTGATCGCAGTGGTGTCGGACACAACGCAGTGTTCGTCATTGCGCAGGCGATCTCGATCGGCAACGACTGCCGAATCGCCGGCGGCTGCAGTTTTCGCGACTCACCTGGACACCCACTCGACTCTGAAGCCCGGAAGCGCGGCGATGCACCGACCCCGGACGCCATCAAGCCGATCATTATCGAGGACAATGTGTGGGTCGGTCAAGGAGCTATCATCCATGGCGGAGTTCGGATTGGTGCGGGAAGCGTCATCTCAAGTGGTGCCGTGGTCTTGTCCGATGTGCCGCCGGGTAGCCTCATCGCAGGAAACCCAGGTCGCAGAATTGGAGTGACCACGCCCCGGACTACGGACCCGTCGTCACCTGCGGAGGGACAATGACCCCCGACATTATCGGCACCACCATCACAGACACTATCGTCCGAATCGCGCAGATCTCACGTCCGGCGGTTGAGGACGACATCTACCTGGCCGGATTCGCCTCGACCGACGCACTCGAACTACTGGTCGAACTGGAGGATAGCTTCAGCATTGTCGTGCCAGACGACCGGTTCATCGATGCGCGTACAGTGAGCGCTCTCACGCTGTTGGTGCAGGACGCCCTGAAGGAGGTTGCGTGACCCCGTGGACGATTGCCCTGGCCTCGGCTCCGAACGAGATGGTGCAGGAAGAAATCTTGAAGCTTGTGGCCCATGTCTCGCGCGATGTCCGGACGCCCAGATTCTCGGCTGACGGCATGGAGCTGCACGTTGAGTTCGTTGGCGATCCAGCCAACGCCGAGAGCGTGAAGGCGGAGGTCGCTGCGGTTGCAACGAAGATCCAGCGCTCCCTCCGGCGCCTTGAAAGGAAGGTCGCCCATCGAACTGCCGGCGGTTGGGATCGGGCCCCCACCCTTCCGGCGGCGGGCGCCGGGATCTGGTTTTCCGGCGTTGGGCAGGTCCAACTCGATGGAGCGGGGCTTCTGGCGATGCGCCGGCTGGAGAGTCTGTTGGAGGAGTACGGGCGGGCCTGGCACCCGACGCCGCTGCAGACCCCGACACTGATCCCTGCACCGGTCTTGGCCCGGTGTGACTACTTCCGCTCGTTCCCGCAGTATGTCTCGTTCGTGAGTCACTTGCACGAAGACTTTGGGGTCATCGACGGCTTTCGTACCCGCCATCAGGAACGCGACACCCTTGATGAGCAGTCCCGCCAAGACCTCGATCTTCCTGGGGTCTGTCTATCGCCGGCGGTCTGCTATCACGTCTATCACCGCCACGCCAACGCACGGGTTCCGGAGGCCGGGCTTACATACGAGCTGCAGGGACGGTGCTTTCGCTATGAATCGACCAACCTCTCAGATCTTCGGCGGCTTTGGGAGTTCACCATGCGAGAGCTGGTATTTGTGGGCACGCGGGAGTGGGTTCTGGCCCGCCGCGAGGAGGCCATCGCGGCGTTCATCCCTCTCCTAGAGCGCCTGGAGTTGCCCGCGGAAATTCGGACTGCCAGCGATCCCTTCTTTGTGGCCCCCGATGCCACTGCCAAGACATACTTCCAACTGAGCAGCGAGACCAAGTACGAAATCTCCGTTGGGCTCGGTGGCGACGAACGCTTGGCGGTTGGTTCTTTCAATTATCACACCGACTTCTTTGGTCGTGCATTCGAAACCAACGTCGGAGATGCTGGCCCCGCGCACTCGGTCTGCGTCGCATTCGGTTTGGAGCGTCTGGCCCACGCGATTCTGGCCCACCATGGGAGCAATCCCGAGGCATGGCCGGCTGCTCTACAGGGGATGGCGTCGTGACCGATGTGGTGCTATCGACGCCGCCGATCGAGGCATGTGGCGACGCCGCCGCCCGATTGGTGGCCGAGGCATTCGCTCCACCCACCGTGGAAATGGACGCACCGTTTTTGCGCTGGGTCTTGGCCAGCGAGACCCGCGAAGGGAGCGCGGAGAAGCCATTCACGGTGATGGGACACCTCGACGGGGTAGCAATCTCGTTCGTAGGCTCGCCGACGCGCATCTTCAGAGTTGGCGACACCGCCATTCCTGTGACGATCCCGTCCTGGCTTGCCATCTCGCCAACCGCGGCCGGGAGGGGAATGGCTCGCACAACCTACGGCAGACTGATTGATGACATTCGGGAACGTGGGCTTGCCGTGCTCACGTATGCCATTGAAGGCGCGCGAAGCGTGGCATTCATTGAATCGATGTATCTGGAACGTGGGTTCGTCGGAGGCATCCTTCCACAGATGCCGCTGTTCGGGGCAATCCGTCCCCCCGCCATTCCGGCCGAGGAGAACGTGTGGTCCCCGACACAGCCGGTGTTGACCCTTGACCGGACCCCTGCGGTGCATGCCGAGTTGCTTCGCGATCCACGCGGGGCACTCGATCTGGGTGTGGGCGGAGCGATCGCGGTGACCGCCTGGCAGAAGACTGAAAACGGGCGCAAGCCGGTGTTGCTGTTGGAGCACCTACCCGAGCCACTCACCGCCAGGAGCTTGGCGGAGGCTGTGGGCACCGCCCTCACGCTCGGCGCGTCCCATGGCAGGCAACTGTTCGTCCCGAACCTCCCGGAGGGAGCTCGTGAGTTGGGCAGACTCGCCGGACTCCGGCAGCTTCCCGGCACCATGTATCGCGCATGGATCTGGGTGCCTGACCCATCGCACCCTGCGATGCAATGCACGCAAACCACGCACCCAATCCTGTGAGCGATGGACTCGCGATCGGTGGGGTGGTTGGAACGTACAACCGGGCCCGGTAGGTGGACGCGGCGCTGAGGGGCTTGTCCGCGCCTGAGTATCGCAGGGGGCCGTGGGACACATTATTCCCGGAGCACCGGGGGTGGGCGCCGGCTGGGCGGCGGCGTGTCGCCCCGGCGCTGCTGGGCCGATGCGCACATACAAGTGGCGACGCCTGGAGGCTTCGACGCTCTTTAGCTTGGCCGCGGATCGGTTCAGCACGCTGTAGATCTATAACGAACGTTTCCGCTCTGTACCCCTTTTCGTCAAACAGTTTGCGCTAGCATGTGTGGCCAGCGAGTTGGTACGGTCGAAATACGTTCGGGCCATCTTCGCTTGGCATTCTGGAGGCATCGTCGTCAGCTCGAGTTTCGCTCGGATTTTTGTTGCCAGAGGCCCCGTATCACGCCGGCCACTGTCGCGACACCGCCACCCGCGACCGCAGCCTCCCGCCACTGACCACGCAACAGATGGATTCCGCAACTCACGGCCGAACGTCCCAGCTTTCGAAACAACCATAGGGGGAGGCCAAAAAGGCACTGGGTTCCTGGAATGATGGGTTCGAATCTGGACTGTGCGATGCCCCCGCGATGAAGGTACCGGAAATTGAACCCAAGGCTGAGGCGACTCTGATAGACAGGGTGGTCAACAACCGCCGCCGGTACGTACCTGACCGAGCCGTAGAGCGCGAGCCCACGACTGATCAGCTCAATGTCCTCCCCACCAACTGTGCCCAAATCCTCCCTGAATCCGCCCAAGGCTGCGAACGCACTCATTCGGAATCCCAAGTTCGCAGTTACGGGGACGATGTCGATGTCGGAGATGTCCAATGGCTCATCCCCGAGGTCGACGTGGGGTACTATGGTTGAAAAAGGGGGGGGGCCGTCCGTTCCGCACCACCTGGGCCTCTGCTCAGGCCAAATTGGAATGATCTTTCCTCCAGCGATGAGTACAGATGAGTCTGAGAATGCATCCTGGTATGCCCGCAGCCACCCAGACTTCACTCGGACGTCGTCATCGAGGAAAAGCAAGAGTTCACCCGAGGCTAGAGCGATCGCCCGGTTTCGCGCAATCGCTAGACCTTGCCGGGGCTCTGACTCGATGCGAATTGGCAGCCGAACCAAAAAAGAGTTGACCACTTCAGCCGTATGGTCATGGCAGTTATTTTCTATCACGAGAAGTTCGATAGGGAGTTGGCATTCCGCCCAGTCCGACGCCAAGTCTTCAAGGACGAGGCGAAGGTATTCTGCTCGATTGTAAGTGCAGATAGCGACCGTGATGAGCCCTGTTGTATTCATCAAACAGCCTCACTCGCGTAGTCCGGGAGCCCTGTCAGACGGCTCGCTTTTTGGCACGATAATCGCAATTTTACCTTAGATTCCACCTCAGTTCACCTTGAGCCCGCGGGAGCTCACTCTGCCTACTGACGTAATCGGGTCCCCCACGACACACTCACTAGGCTTTGCGGCCCGGGAAATCTGGTCAGCCCGGGAACTCCTTCGGCAATTCTTGATCCGCGATGTTCGCTTGCGTTATCGTCAGGCATTCATGGGGTTTTTGTGGGCCCTCTTGATGCCGTGTCTGGTGCTTGGTGCCTCATTGCTGGTGCGTGCACTAATTTCAAGGGGCGGAGTCGATCCGGCATCCTCAGGTGAGGCGCTTGCCGGGCCAGCCTTGAAGGCGTGGGCTTGGGCGTTTGTTGTCGGTAGCCTCAATTTCTCGACAACCTCCTTGCTCAATAACATCAACCTGGTCTCCAAGATCTACTTTCCACGCGAGGTGCTTCCTCTTGCGGCGGTTGGCGCCCAGATCGTTGATTCTCTCGTTGGACTGGCGTTCATCATTTGCCTTGCGCCGCTGCTTGGGATGCACTGGACCCTGAACCTGCTCTGGCTCTTCCCACTGATCGGGCTACTCGTGCTCCTGACCTCGGGCCTGTCGCTGTTCCTGTCCGCAGCCAATGTCTTCTATCGGGACGTCAAGTACCTGGTCCAAGTGGCGGTGACATTCGGCATTTTTGCAACCCCTGTACTCTTCGGACTTGACTCGCTGGGGCCCACTGCGAGACGACTCATGTGGCTGAATCCACTCACTCCTGTTCTCGAGGGCCTGCGCCTGGTGACATCTCATGGTTCCAACCTTGCCTACACCGTGGCGGCGCCAGCGGGCGGCGCCCCGTATTGGACTCCTTGGGCGCTCCTCGGGTCAGCGGTGTTCGGTGTCATTGTTTTGGCAGGGTCCGAGCGCTACTTCAGGGCACACAGTGACCGATTCGCTGAATTGGCCTGAAAAATGACTGACGAATGTCGCGTTCGATTCGATGGAGTATGGAAGAAGTTTCGGAAGGGGAGTGGTTATGACTCCCTTCGTGACCTGATTCCCTCGCTGGTGAAGTCGACCATCCGACCGAAGCCGAGCGAACTCGGGGTTAATGATTTTTGGGCCCTGCGCGACGTTTCCTTTGAGGTTGGAACCGGACACGCGCTCGGAATTATCGGGCGGAATGGTGCCGGGAAGTCGACGACCCTCAAGATCCTGACAAAAGTGCTCGCACCAACCCTTGGACACTATTCAACGAAGGGTCGGGTGGGGTCATTGATTGAGGTCGCGGCCGGTTTTCATCCGGATCTGACCGGTCGCGAGAATGTCTTCCTTCAGGCCGCGATTCTTGGACTCCCGAAATCGAAGGTGGAAAGCGCCTTCGATGCGATCGTCGATTTCGCGGGCGTAGAGGCCTTCATCGATACCCCCGTGAAGCGGTACTCGTCGGGAATGAATGCTCGTCTCGGCTTCTCCATCGCGGCACACATGGATCCCGATGTGCTGATCATCGATGAGGTGTTGTCAGTCGGTGACGGGGCCTTTCAGGCCAAGTGTATCGAACGGATGCGGGCGTTCAAGGCTGCGGGAGTTGCCATCGTGTTTGTGTCGCACAACATGCAGGCAATCAGCGATCTCTGTGATACCGCAATCCACCTGGATGGGGAAGTCATCTGTGAAGGGCCCGCAGGTGAGGTAATCGGTGCGTTTCTCACCTCGATGGAGGGCAGTGCGCAGACGGCCACGGGAAACCTGGCGAGCCTCAGCGTGGAAGCGTTGGCCCTGGAGGATGGTAGCCCGGCCCGCGTGGTTACCCCCGGGCAAGTTCTGACCCAGCGCCTTTCCTTCACCACAGCCGAGGCGTTGGCGGATTGCAGTCTGTCGCTCGTTGTGATTCGGTCGACTGATGGATTGGCCGTGCACGATAGTTCTTTCCAGATGAACGAACTCGGGTGGGATTCCCTCCGGCCCGGAATTACCTATCACGTAACGGCGAAGCTGGCGGCACACCTGCTTCGTGGACAGTATCATTTCCAATGGCATCTGATCCACAGTCCAACCAATCGATGGCTTGCCGTATTGAATCCTGCGGCGATGTTCCGGGTGGACGAGTATCGCTCCTACGGGGGCGTTGTGGACCTAGAACTCGCGATCACGGGGCAAGCGGAATGATCTCAGTGCGTGCTGCTGAGCGGATCGGCTACATATTGGTTCACCGGAAGATTACAATGCCGCAATCCGCTTGGGCTCCGTGATGCTCGGGTCGGAGACAAGGATTCCTGTGGTCGGGTGGCACCTGTCACCCGTTCGTAGTCGCGGGGATGATGGTTCATTGGCCGATCTCGCGCTGGCTACCGAGGTGACATCGTTCAATCATCGATTCGCCACTGATCTCCCACCGGGGTTCAGGATCACGCGAGTAGCCGCCTCGCCCGAAGCTGTCGGTGTAGTACTTGACCTGCTCTCGCACCAGCAACGGGCCGCTGAGAACGATTCGACGAGGCCCACATGAGTGGCCCGAAAGTCTCGATTGCGGTCTGTACCTTCAATCGTTCCGCGTTGTTGGCGCAGGTCCTCTCCGATCTTTCCGCACAACTCGGGGCGGACCGTGAGTCCATTGAGGTTCTGGTCGTCGACAACAACAGCACAGACTCCACGCAGGATGTGCTTCGACAATGGGCGCACCGTCTCCCGCTCCGGGTCGTCGTTGAGCGGGCCCAAGGGAACACGTTCGCCAGAAACCGAGCTCTCAGGGAGGCAGTGGGTGAGTACCTCATCTTCCTGGATGATGACGTCCGACTCTGTGACGGTTGGTATTCCGGGTATCTGCGCGAGATGGTCTCCCAGGGGCGAACAGCCGTCGCTGGTGCCGTGGAGTCAACCTGGCCAAAAGATGTCCCGGCTTGGGTGGGTGACACACGGTCACCCCCGTTCCCCGGCGTGACGGTGCACTTTGTCCCCGGAGATGAACCCACCAGTCTGGGAGCAGGCGGTCCGCTACCGTTCACGGCGAATTTGGGGGTGCGCCTGGATCTTGCCAGAAATGTGGGGTTTCGGGAAGATCTCGGGCACATTGGCGGAAAGCCAATCGGTGGCGAAGATATGGATTTCTGTCGGAGATTCATTCTGCAATTCGGCACGATTCGGTATGAGCCGACGATTCGAGTTTTCCACCCCGTCGACGAGAGCCGCCTCACGCTGAGGCACACCTTCAAGTATCTTTTTCGTGGCGCGATGGCCGAGGCGTGGTACGATCGTCCTGTTGCAGGGAAGACCCGATTCGGTCCAATTCCAATCTGGCTAGTCCGATTCGCTCTGACCGGGTGCTTGAATGCATTCGGCGGGGTGCTAACCATGAACCCACGTCGTGTGGTGTCAGGTTGCGGTCGTGTGGTCCGAGCGGGCGGCATGGCGTGGGGTTTGTTGCACCCCCGTGCAGACGGCTGACTACCCCCCACTATCCGTGACCGCAAACCCACTCTCGTATTGAGGTGCCCCATTGATTTGGGGGACATCAAACATCGGGAGTCGCGTCCTGTCAGGTCATGCACCTATGCGAAGCGCCGCCCAGTTCCGCTTCCCCTTCCGGAGTAGCACCACTCCCCCCGCGAGCAAGTCGGTCATCCGAACCACGGCAGTCGGCTCAGCGGTCACCCCATTGACGGAAAATCCGCCCCCATCAAGCCCCCGGCGTGCGTCGCCCTTCGACGCCGCGAGACCGG
>JBDSMU010000126.1:0-17110 GCA_039915685.1 Gemmatimonadales bacterium
CCGAACAAGTCATCCTGCACCATGACATCGGACCAGCCCGATGCCCCTGCGAGCTGCGCTGACTGCGCCGCCCGACGACAATCCACTTCGATCGCGATCCAGCCGCCAGCTCGAACTACCGACCGACCAGCGGCGAGCAGCCGCCGGGTGACGTCGAGTCCATCTGCTCCGCTCACCAGCGCCATTCTGGGCTCGTGGTCGCGAACACTGGCATCGAGCGCCTCGTATTCTTCCATCGCAATGTAGGGCGGGTTCGACACGAGGAGGTCCACCGCCCCGGTGAGTGGCGCCACGAGGTCGCCCTCGAGCCACGTCACGTCGAGCGCCGTCCGCCTCCCGTTTGTTCGCGCCAGCTCGATTGCGCCAGGGGAAAGATCGATTCCGATCACTTCGTCGAAATCACCCTCATCGGCGAGCGCGAGGGCGATCGCTCCCGAGCCGGTACAAATATCGGCGGCGCGGCCGGTGCGCACCCGTGCAAGCACCGCCTCGACCAGACCCTCAGTTTCGGGACGCGGGATCAGGGCGCGCGGGTCGGAGTTCAGCGTCAGATGACGAAATCCGGCGACACCGGTCGCGTACTGCACCGGCTCGCCTGTCGCGACACGTCGGGCAGCAGCGACCAATCGCTCCGCGTCGCGATCTGCCACGCCAGCGGCAGGCGCGGTCGCGGCATCGATGTCGACCTCGAGGTCGCGCCACAGCCGAGCAGCGGTTCGCCGCGGCTGGTCGACACCTGCCGCGCGCAGGATGGCGGCCATCTGCGCCATCATGTCGCCGGCTGTAGCAGCCATGTCACGCATCGTCCGACTCCGCTCGCGAGGCGGCGCGGAGAGCACCAATCAACTCCTCGAGGCGACCATCCATCACGTCGTCGATGTTGTGCACCGAGAGGTTGATACGGTGGTCGGTGATTCGGCTCTGCGGAAAGTTGTAGGTGCGGATCTTCCCGGACCGGTCGCCGGTGCCAACCATCGCGCGCCTGGTCGCGGAGCGGGTCGCTTCCTGCTCGGCGATCATCCGGTCGAGGAGGCGCGCTCGCAGTACCTCCATCCCCTTCAGCTTGTTCTGCAACTGAGACTTCTGGTCCTGTTGGCTCACCACGAGCCCCGTGGGGAGATGGGTGATCCGCACCGCCGAATCAGTGGTGTTCACGCTCTGGCCACCGGGGCCGGATGCGCGGAACACGTCGATGCGCAGATCCTGCGGATCGATTCGGACATCGACTTCCTCGGCCTCGGGCAGGATCGCCACAGTTGCCGCTGAGGTGTGAATCCGCCCCTGCGTCTCCGTGGCGGGAACCCGCTGCACCCGGTGAACACCGGATTCAAAGCGGAGCAAGCCATACGCACCACCGCCCCGCACGGCCACGATGGCTTCCTTGAGGCCACCGACATTGCCCTCGGCGATCTCAATGGCCTCGATCCGCAGCCCCCGGCGTTCCGCGAAACGGGTATACATCCTGAGCAGCTCCGAGGCAAAGAGACCGGCCTCGTCTCCACCGGTTCCGGCGCGCACCTCGAGGATGACGTCACGATCGTCGTGGGGGTCGCGAGGGATCAGGAGCTCGCGGAGGTCGGCCTCGAGCGCGTCGATCTCGTCGGGGAGACGGTCGAGATCTTCCTGGGCGAGTGCGACCATGTCGCGGTCGGGGGAGCCCGAGAGCTCCTTGGCGTCGGCCAGTTCGCGCTGGGCGCGGGCAAGCAGATCGGCCGCTCGCACGATCGGCGTGAACCGGGCGTGTTCGCGGCCGAGGGATTTCAGCCGGGCGGGATCGCCGCCAATGGCGGGATCCCCGAGTTGCCGAGCGACCTCCTCCGCCCGGGCGAGCGCCTGGCGGAGTCGGCTATCCACGGCTCAGGACTGGACGGGCGCTTCGCTGCCGTACTTCCGGCGGAACCGATCGATGCGTCCCGCAGTATCAATCATGCGCTGCTTCCCGGTAAAATACGGGTGGCACTGGGCGCAGACTTCGACGCTGATTCCCTTGGCGGTGCTGCGCGTCTCGAAAGTGTTGCCACACTGGCAGTGGGCAGTGATGGTCTCGTAGACCGGGTGCATATTGGGCTTCACGGCGTTCCTCACGTTCGTTGCCGTGGCTCCGAAGCGGAACCACGATAGCCGGTAAATATACCGGGGTGGCGGGCTGAGGTACAACCCGGTGGCTGTCGGGCGTCTCCAACAGTGGACGACCCACCATTCAGGGAGGTTCGGCATGACGTTCTGGCGGAAAACCATCATGGCCCTCGCGGTCGTAACCACCCCCGCCGCAGCCGCAGTGGCGCAGGGCGGCGTGTCGGTAGGCGGGTTCGAGACCGAGGGTTCGATCGGCCTCAGCCGGGACGAATACGACGCGCTGGGACGCGCCCTGACCGCGCTCCTGACCGCAGAGGTGCGCGGGACCGCAGGCGTCCAGGTAATAGCCATTCCTTCCGTGGCCGGGAAGCCGGGGGCCGTCGACCTCAGCGCGGTCCGCGCGTCCGCCAAGGCCGCCGGCGCGAAGGTCCTGGTCGTGGGGTCGCTGCTCGACCAATACGGCGATATCCACGTCGAGGCTCGGATGATCAACGCGGCCACCGGCGAGCCGATTGCGGTGGTCCGGGGCGACCCGACGCTGGTCAAGCGTGAGCAGCTCGCCCAGGCGATCGCCGATCTCGCCGACCGTCTTGCCCAACAACAGGGGTCGGCGGGACGTAATGGCGCTTCCCGGGCGGCAGTACCGGTCGATGCATTGGTGAGTTTCGGGAAGGGGCTTCGATACGAGGACGCCGGAGATCGGGCGAAGGCAGCAGAGTCGTATCGTGCGGCGGTGCGTGCGGCGCCCGGTTTCAGTGAGGCGGCGGCAGCGCTCCAGCGCGTCGGTAGCTGACGCCAAGCGCCACCAGGCAGGCCGCGATGCCGGGCAGGGTGGCCAGTTGCATCACCTGGAGGTTCCACTGACCACCGAGTGAGGGCGCGAGCGCGAGCAGTGCGCCGACAACCACCGACAGGATCATTCCCGCAGCCGCCAGCACGCCGAGGCGGCTCGGACCGTGGACGACTCGCCCCCAGAGGAGCGGGACTACGAACAGTGCCAGCGGTGACATGAAGAGGATGTTTCGGTTGGATGCGCTGAACACGTGGTCGGTGCCGAGCCAGAGGAAAAGCAGCACCAGCCCACCAATCCCTGAAACGATCAACCAAAGCGTTGCCATGACGCGACCCAGCGATTGAGCGCCACCACGCATCAGCCCGGTTACGATCAGCATCGCGATCACCAATCCGGCCAGCTGAAACTTCCAACCCCACGCCGGCGGCGCCGGCTCGACGTGATACACTCCGAATTCCAGCAAACTCCGTTCGCTCGCGACGAGCGGCACCACTGATCCGTCCGGCCCGGTTACGGTGAGTTCGCGCACTCGCTCCTGCAATTTGGCCGGGAGGAACATCTCTTCCGACTGATCGATCGGTCGGTCAGTGCGCGGGCCCTGCCCCAACATGATGCCGGTGTACATCAGCACGTCGTTGGTCAGCGAGCGCTGGGTGTGAAAGCGAAAGTTTCCCTCGGCTTTCTGCCCCACGGTGGCGGTGCGGAGGGCGCCACCCAGCACATGATCGAGCGCATCACGCACTCGCGTCGAGCAATTGTCCTGGAAATAGTCGTAGGTGTAGACGCGATTCTCAGGCGACGCGTTGGTGGCGAGGTAGGCCGCAAGCTCGGCGCGCTTCGCGGCGGGCAGGTTGAGTTCCTGCACCACCACGTCGCGTTGGGCTTGGGTGTATTGCCTCAGCGTCCCATCGAGGTCCGACACACCAAGCCAGTATCGCGGGCGGCCTTTCACGAAGTTCATTATGAAGCCGGGCGCGGCGAAATCGAAGGTGCCGTAGTTGTACACGAGATCGGTCCCGGTCGCCGCGTCGCGAATCCAGATAGCGTTGTGGCCATAGCGTTCGTACACCGTCGCACCGGGACCCATCGTCATTAGGAACACCTGCAGCGACTCACCGGACACGTCGTTCGGCCGCGTTTCCTGTGCAGCGGCAGGTGCCCACACTCCGAGCATGACAGCGATGCCCGCCATCATGCGTCCCAACCAGCTCACAGCGCGACGTCCTTGCCGGTTTCCGCCGACTGGTAGATCGCTTCCATCACTTTCATCAGGGTAACCTGTTCGGCCAGCGCCGGCGGCTGCGATTCGCCGCGCACGCATGCAGCAAAATGGGCCCACTGCGCCCGAACGCCCAGCGCAAATGGCGTCTCCCGCGAATGAGCGCCGGAGGCGGCCACATCGCGCGCCACGCCGTGAAAATCCTTCCAGATCGCGAGCGGCATGATCCGGGCAGAACCCTTCGAGGCGCGCACCGCGATCCCAAAACGCTCACCCGGACCGACGAATCGCCAGGTGGTATCAAGGTGGATGGCGGCGCCACCAGCGAGCGACACCAGGGCGATTCCCGACGGCTCTACGCTTCGGTCGCGACCCTTCTCGGGAAAAATCGCCGACACCCGCGCAACCTCCGGAAATCCTGCCAGCCAGAGCGACATGTCGAGGAGGCCGAGGCCCAGGTCGAGCATCGCACCGCCACCTGAGAGTTCGCGCTTCTGCCGCCAGCCGAGCGATGCGCGGCCGGAGCGCGACAGGAACCACCATGCCCGGATCGATTCGAGTTCACCGAGTTCGCCGCTCTGCATGAACGAGCGGATTTGCTGGATGTCGGGGCGATAGCGGTGGTTGGCGCCAACCATCACCACCCGATCCTTCTTCTGCGCCAGCTTGGTCAACTTCGTCGCGCCTACAGCAGTGAGCGCGAACGGGCGCTCGATGAACACGTGCATCCCAGCCGTCACCGCCGCCTGGATGTGCGATTCGTGGAGGTGGTTGGGTGTGCACACCAGCACCGCATCCGCCTGGTCGTACTCGACCAGTTCGGCGAGATCGTCGTAGGCCGCAGGGATGTCGAAGCGATCGGCCAGCGCCCGTGCCTTGGGCAGGTCGTTGTCGCAGATGCCGACAATCTCGATGTCCTTCATCCGCTTGAGCGCTGGCAGGTGACCCACCTGCGCAATCGCTCCTGCGCCCACGATGCCGAGCCGGATTCGTTCGCCCATCGCGCTGCTCCCTCTCAGTAGATCCGGGTGAGTTCCGCACCCGGAAAATAGCTCGCCAGGATCGCGACATAATCATGCCCGGCTCGGGCGCGTCCGACCGCGCCCCATTGGCACATTCCCACCGCGTGGCCGTTGCCGCGCCCGCTGATCTCGAGCCGCTCGATCCGGCCGCCACTGCGGTCGATTCGGAGCTCGAAATTGGTGCTCCGCAGGATACCTCCACCCGACATCGCGAGCACCCGGCGAATCGCCTGACCGCTCACCCGCGTATTGCCGCCCCGACCGCGTAGCTCCACAGTGGCGACTCGACCACTCGGCGTGTGGTCGATCACCCGGATGTCGGTGATGTCGTTCGCGCGGGCACTTGTCAGGCCATTGGCTGGCAACGACTGGCGAAGCACCGCGGTGAGTTGACGCGCCGTCCACGTTTCGGTCCAGCGATACCGCGGGGATATTGCGCACCATGCCTTGCCGGTCGCAGGGTCGATGTCATCGTTGGCCGTGAGATACGGCCGGCGCGCACCGGCAAATGCGGCGCTCCCCTCTTCGGTGCGACCGCCGCATGTCGACGAGAAGAACGCCTCGATCGGCTCGCCGTCCTGCATCAAAATTTGGCCGCGCGTGGCCTCCACGGCGGCTACTCCCATCGGATTCTCGTTGGCCACGCCGATGTACACCTGATCATTGACATTGGCCACGAGGTCGAAACCACGGGAGTTCCACCGGCCACGGTTGCGGAGTGCGTAGGTCCGCGACGCCACCGCCTGCGCCTTTAACGCTTCCTCCTCGCCAGGAGCGCGCCGCCCCATCTCGGCCCCGACCACCCCGGCGAGATAATCTTCAAGGTCGACGACGTTGATCACCGTCATGCCAGTGGCGCCGCGGCGGAGTTCCACTGAACCGCGGTACTCGCGCCCGTTGATCCGAATGGTGCCGCCGCTGTCTGCCGGGATCAGCTGCAGCGTCCGACGCTGGATGTCGGGAAGGGGACCACCGATCGCCACGCCGCTTCCTCGCGGTGCGGCGTCAATCTGAGTAGATGCATCGATCAGACCGAGTTCGCCCTCGTCGGGATCGACCACGTGGAACGCGCCGCCTCCGCCGATGGTCGCCTTGGACGCCTCGACGACGATGCCGAGCCGGAAGGCGGGCGCGGCGGTGCCGGGTTCGGGAAAAGCACTCGCTGCGTCGGGAGGCACGCAGGAGCCGGTGGCAAGCCAGAGTAATGCCAGCAGCGCCCAGCGGCTACGTGCGCGCACCGTCAACCGCGGAAGTTGCCGAACTGCAGGTCGACGTCGAAGTCGCCGGTACGGAGCATCGCCATCACCGCCTGCAGTTCGTCGCGCGAGGGAGAGGTCACCCGTAGCTCATCACCCTGGATGCTCGCCTGCACCTTCTTGAAGCCACCGTCCTTGATCGCCCGCTGGATCTTCTTGCCGGTCTCGGGCGCGATGCCCTGCGCCAAAGTGAGGGTCCGACGCACCGAGCTGCCCGCGCCCTGCACATTGTCGCCCACCGTCAGGTTCTTGACCGGTACGCCGCGCTTGATCAGGCGGGTACGAACCACGTCGAGGAGTGCCTCCATCCGGAAATCGTCGTCCGCGGCGAGTGCGATCGTCGCCTTTTCCCGGTCAAGCTCAACGGTGCAGTGCGTGCCCTTGAAGTCATAGCGCTGGGCAATCTCCTTCAGCGCCTGATTGACCGCATTGTCGACCTCCTGGAGGTCGACACCGGTCGAGATGTCGAATGATTGAGTGATGGCCATGCGTGGACGATAATACGACAGTGCGCCAAGCGAGAGGCACGACGATCGCCAATGCAGCTGTGGGAAAGTGTCGTTGCGCGTTTTCCTGTTCTTGCGCCGTGCGAAAGTGCGGGGTACGCTTCCCCCGACGCTCAACAGTTCCGGTGGTTCCCGCGGAATCGAGGGTGGTGCATGCGACCGTTGCGGGTGGGTGCTGGTGGTGGGAATGCTGGGTCCCGGGGCGGCGCCGATGAGGGGTCGCTCGACGTGTACCTGCGCGAGATTGGGCGATACCCGCTCATCACCCGTGACGACGAAGTCGCACTCGCCCAGCGGATACGCCTCGACGACCAGGAAGCCCTGGACACCCTCGTCCGCAGTAACCTCCGTTTTGTCGTCTCCGTCGCCAAGAAATACCAAAATCAGGGCGTTTCGCTCGCTGACCTGATCAACGAGGGCAACCTCGGCCTCATCCGCGCCGCGCACAAGTTCGACGAAACCAAGGGAATCCGGTTCATCTCGTATGCCGTGTGGTGGATCCGCCAGGGGATCCTGCAGGCACTCGCGGAGCAATCCCGCATCGTGCGTGTACCGCTCAACCGCGCCGGTGAATTGCACCGGATCGGCAAGCGGACCGCGGCACTGCAACAGGAGCTTGGTCGGGACCCCACGGCCGGCGAGATCGCCCAAGGGATGGACCTGGCGGTGGAGGAGATCGAACGGAGCATGGTGATCTCGCAGGTGTACCTCTCGCTCGATGCGCCCATGTCACCCGGTGACGACGGGCGCCTGCTCGACTACCTCGCCGACGCTGCCGATCGTGGCTCCGACGCCGACGCGATCGACGGGGCCCTGCAGGAGAGTATTGCTGCGTGCTTCGAGAGCCTGCAGGATCGCGAGGCTACGATTCTGAAGCTTTACTTCGGGCTGGAACAACCGGAACCACTCACCCTCGAGGAAATCGGCGTGGTGATGGGCATCACCCGTGAGCGGGTGCGACAAATCAAGGAGCGCGCACTCCAGCGGCTCCGCCAAGCGGGCGGGCGGCAGGCACTGGAAGCGTTTCTGAGCTGACAAGAGACGAGAGACGAGAGACTAGAGACGAGAGGTCGTGGGTCCATCGTGCGGTCTCGGGCGCGGGGATTCCAGCCACGGCGCCCTGCCCGCGGCGAGCGCTAGTCACTGGCGCGCCGTCGCGCCCTTTGCGCACTCGTCGGCTCGGAAGCCCGCCCATTCGGCACCCGTGACCGGGGGCTCCGTGCGATCCCCTTCCGCGTGAACGCGGGTGCCGCATGGAATGCGGCACCTGTGGGGGCGTCCGGCGTTGGTCGGACCGTGGCAAGCGGGTCCGCGGCGCGCGGCGGCGGGAGGACTTCTCTTCCGCGCGCCCCCGCCGCATGAGCCATTCGCTTCCCGAGGGAAGCCGTGCCGCTGCGTGCCCGCAGCGCGGGCGGCAGCGGCGGAAGGCGACGAGGGAAGCGAGGCGCTCGGAGTAAGTCCGACCAAGCGACGTGTCGCGACCCGCGAGCCTGTGCCGGAAGCCGTAAACCGCGGGACGGATGCAACGGCCCGCGGGCCGTTACCCGCGCTGGAGCCTCCGCGGCGACGAACGCGCCCGACGATCGGGGACTGCCCTTCCCCCGTGTGCAACTTTCCACCCTACCTGCATCTCCCGGCAACTCCAAACCGGGGAAGTCCCGATGCGCCGTATCATTTGCACCCTGTGCCTGCTTGCCGTGCCGTGTGCCTCCCTTGCCGCGCAGGGGTGGATCGACGAACGACCCGTGATCCCCGCCCGCAGTTCGCCGGCGGTCGTACGCGTCAGCTCGACCGTGCGTGTCGTGGTCGACGGCCGGATCGCCCGCTTCGAAGTCGAGGAGAAGTTCCGCAACACCGGGCGCGGAATCGCCGAAGGGACCTACCACTACCCGTTGCCGGGTGAGGTGGTGTTCAGCGACTTCTCGCTCTTCCAAGCGGAGACAGAACTCAAGGGCGAGATGATGGCTGCCGAGCAAGCGCGAAGCATCTATGAAGGCATCGTCAGGCAACTCAAGGATCCGGCGTTGATCACGCTGGTCGGTCACGGGTTGATTCGCGCCCAGGTATTCCCGATCCAGCCCGGCGAGATGCGGACCGTCATCCTGCGGTACACGCAACTCATGGCGCGCGATGGGGATGCCCTGCACCTTCGGTATGCGGCAGGAAGCCGGGGCGACGCGCCGGTCACGGTGCGATTCGAGATCCCGCGTGAAGCGGAAATTGCCACGCCGTATTCACCCACGCATCCGATCAGCACCGTGCGTCGCAGCGGCGTGCTGCACGTAACGGTCACTCCGCCGGCGCGCGGCGACATTGACCTCATCCTCCCGCTGCGGCGCGGCCTCATCGGCGGCACCGTACTCACCCACGCCAACCCGGGCGAGGATGGCTACGCGCTGCTCTTTCTCGCACCGCCCGCATCGGGTGAGTCGGAGATCGTGCCTCGCGACCTGACGTTTGTCGTCGACGTCTCGGGTTCGATGAGCGGCGTCAAGATGGAACAGGCCCGCGCTGCGCTACGGCAGGCCCTCGCGAGTCTTCGGGCGGGCGACCGCTTCCGCCTGATCGCGTTCAGCAGCGGCGTCCGGCATTTCCGTGAAGGATTCACGGCCGTGAATTCGCGCGCGTTGACCGAAGCTCGAGATTTCGTCAACGGGCTGGCCGCTACCGGCGGAACAAATCTCGAGGGAGCCGTCAACGCGGCGCTTGCTATTCAGGCCAACGCTGATCGGATGTCGCTGGTTTTCCTGTTGAGCGACGGCGTGCCATCGGTTGGCGAACAGGCTCCGGACCAGATCGCAGCAAATGCCGCCGGTCGGATTGGTAGGCATCGGATCTTCACATTCGGCGTCGGTCACGACGTGAACACCTACCTGCTCGATCGCCTCGCCGTCGAGGGACGCGGCGCCGCCACGTATGTCGCACCGGAAGCGAACGTGAGCGATGCAGTCGGTGGCGTCCTCACCAAGCTGTCGCGGCCAGCGCTCTCCGATCTCAGGATCGTGAGCGCACCCGTGCGATTCATCGACCAGGCTCCTGCCCTGCTGCCCGACCTGTTCTACGGCGAGGAGCTGGTCATCCTCTCTCGCTACCGAGGCGCCGGTGACGGGCCGGTGGTGATCGAGGGGAGCCGCAAGGGCCGGCGCGAACGATTCCAGGTTGCAGGTCACTTCGTGCGCCACGACAACAGCAACGACTACATCGCACCGCTCTGGGCATCGCGACGAATCGGCGAACTGAGTCGTCAGGCCCGGATCGAGGGCGCATCGGACCAGTTGATTACCCAGATCCGTGACCTCGGGCTGCGCTACGGGATCCTGACGGAGTACACCTCGTACCTCGTGCAGGAACCTGGGTCGAACGACCTGGCGTTGGCGCCGCGCGACCGAATGGGCAACGCTGTACCTGTGCAAGCAAGGCCGGTGTCTGCACCCGCCGCGTCGGGCGCACGGGCCTTCGAGTCGGCCCGTAGCGACGCCGCCATGTCAGGCAGCTCGACGCTGGCGGAGGCGCGCGACCAGGCGGCGAGCAAGCAGGCCAACATCGCGCGTGAGGTAGCACCGCGGGCCCGCGCCGAAATGAAGAGCGGCGGGAATCACACCTTCGTGCTCCGCAAGGGCGTCTGGACCGACGTGACGCATTCCGATTCGATGGCGGTCAACACCATCGCGCCATACTCAGCAGCGTGGTTTGCGATTGCGAAGGCACGGCCGGCTCTGGCAGAAGCTCTCGCCATCGGCGAACCGCTCGTTGTCGCGGGCAAGCGGGTAAGCTTGAAGGTCGCCGTGGGCGGCATCACCGAGTGGAAAGCGGGTGCCATGGAACGCTTCCTGACGGACTTTGACGGCCGATGAGCGGACCGGTGGGCGATCTTTTTCGCGAGTATCACGGCTCGCTCGTGCGCATGCTGACACGTCGTACGGGCGACGCCGACCGTGCGGAAGAGATCGCGCAAGAGGTGTTCGCGCGTGCGGTGGCGGCGCCTCCACGAAACCCGCGCCCCTGGCTCTTCGCGGTGGCGCTCAACCTCGTGCGCGAGGAGGGTCGGCGCGACGTGCACCAGCAACGCCGCCTCGTCCTCTATCGGGCAGAACAGCCGGCCGCACACGAAAGCCCGGACGACACGATGGATCGCAACGACCGACAGGCGGCAGTGCGCGCCGCGCTAGCCACGTTGAGCGAACGCGATCGCGACGCCCTGCTGCTGAAGGCAGAAGGATTCAGCTACGACGACATCGCCGCCACGCTCGGGCTCGCGCGGGGTGCCATCGGGACCACACTCTCGCGCGCACGCACCAAACTGGTCGAGGCGTATCGCGCCGTGGAGGGAAGCCATGACATCGCATCTTGAGGACGGAACGATTCACGAGCTGCTCGATGGCGAGATTCCGTCGACCGAACTGCCGCCAGTCACGGCACACCTCGAAAGCTGCGCCGAGTGTCGCGCTCGGCTCGACGCAGCACGCTCGCATGTGGGCGAAGCGGACGACTTGATCGAGTCACTCGACGAGCCCGAACAGCCAGCGATTGTGCTGCCCATCGGTGACGTGCCACACCAGGCGCGGCCCTGGATGCGTCAGCTTGCCTGGGCTGCGTCCATCGCCGTTGCAGTCGGCACGGGCTACTACGCACGGGGCAACGTGGTGCCACTGGTCGGAACAGCGCCCGTCGTTGTCGGTGAAACTGGGAGCGAGCCGCCCCGCACGTCGGCGCCGGTCTCGCAGCTCCCGGTGGGCGACGACGCGCGGGAGCAAGAGGCGTCGGGTGCAACCCGCCCCACGCCGGTGACAGCACCGTCGGCGACCGCTTCACGCGAAGTCGCCCGGTCCGATGCGCCTGCAGCTGGCGGGGCGCCCGCCCCGAAGACAGCGCCGACCGTTGCGCAGACCCGCCAGCGAATTGGTGGCGAATTCGCGAACAGGTTGCCGACTGACCGGATCGGCAGTGCTGCCGCACTTCAGCCCGGCATGATGGCGTCGCCAACCGAGGCTGCGGCTCCGGCTGCGAATGCGCCTGCCCGCCTTGCCCGCGGCGCCAGACCGGAAGTGGCGATGCGCGATCAGGCAGCTAGCAAGCAGGCCACAGTGGACACGATTTCGTTCCAAGAGGCGGTGCGCCTGCTTAGCGGGCGGCTGCGCTTGATCGAAGGACTGGTGCCCGTCCGGCTGGAGGCGATCGGTCGTGAAGTTCGGGTGATCTACCCGCTCGCGCAGGGCGAGCTGGTGCTGGCGCAGTCGGTGGTGGACGGGGTGCCGATCGTCCGGCTCACGGCGCCAACAGGATTTCCGGCGGATTCGCTTGATGTGCTGCGACGCAGAGTGCAGTAGATGACAGGGTGACTGAATCCAGGCCCGCTACGCGGCTCGGTCACCGGGCCCACCCTCGGCGCTCTGCCCAATCGTAGCGCCAATGATTGCCGCGCCGTCGCGCCCTTCGCGCACACCGTCGGCTCGGAAGCCCGCCATGCGCCCCTGTGAACGGGGGCTCCGTGCGATCCCCTTCCGCGTGAACGCGGGTGCCGCATAAAATGCGGCACCTGTGGGGGCGTCAGGCGTTGGTCGGACCGTGGCAAGCGAGTCGCGCCCCGCGAGCCCGTGCCCGCAAAGCGGGCGGCAGCGGCCCCTCACACGTCGTACGTGTCCAGCTGCGCCCGCTGCAGTGTGCCCGAGAAGTCCACGTAGCAAACCTTGGTTTCCGAGTAAAACTCAAACACTTCCCAGCCGCCCTCGCGGTGGCCGTTGCCGGTCTGCTTCACGCCGCCAAACGGTAGGTGCGCCTCGGCACCGATTGTCGGCGCGTTGACGTAGGTGATGCCATTCTGCAGGTCTTCGAGCGCACGGAACGCGGTGTTGACGTTGCTGGTGTAGATCGAGCTCGACAGGCCATACTTCACCTCGTTGTTCACCTTCACAGCCTGTTCGTATGAGCCGACCTTGATCACGCTCAGCACGGGGCCGAAAATCTCCTCCACCGCGAGACGCGAGCCGGGCTTCACGCCGGCAAAAATCGTCGGCTTGTAGAAATAGCCGTCAGCGGTGCGTGACCCGCGCGGACGCGCGCCACCGCTCACCAGCTCGGCGCCCTGCTCTGCACCGATCTCCACGTACCGCTCGACCTTCTCGCGCGCCGCCTCGTGGATCAGCGGACCGACTTGGGTCTTCGCCTGGCGGCCGTCGCCGAGCACCAGCTTCGTGGCGGCTTCTTCGATGCGGGCAACCAGCTTGTCGTGCACTTTGCGGTGGACTATCAACCGCGACGTGGCGGTGCAGCGCTGACCGGTGGTGCCGAACGCGCCCCAGAGTACGCCCTCGAGCGCCAGGTCCAGATCGGCGTCGTCCATCACGATCTGGGCATTCTTGCCGCCCATCTCCAGCGAGAGCCGCTTGTGCATCCTGCCGCACACCTCGCCAATCTTCGCCCCGGTGTCTGTGCTCCCGGTGAACGAGATCACCGGCACACCCGGGTGCTCGACCAGGCGCTTCCCTGCTTCTTCGCCGCCGTGCACCAGTTGCAGCACGCCTTCGGGAATGCCGGCCTCGATCAGGATCTCAACCAGCAGGTGCGACGAGTGCGGCACGTCTTCCGAGGGCTTGAGCACCACACTGTTCCCGCAGAGCAGAGCCGGAAACATCTTCCAAGTGGGAATCGCCATTGGAAAGTTGAACGGCGTGATCAAGCCACACACGCCGATCGGCCGTCGCACACTCATCGCCCATTTCTGGCGCAGCTCGGATGGCACCGTGTGCCCGAAGAGCCGGCGTCCCTCGGTCGCGGCGTAGTATGCCGTGTCAATGCCTTCCTGCACATCACCGCTTGTTTCGGCGAGGACCTTTCCCATCTCCCGGGTCATCGCGTCGGAAAGTTCATCTTTCCGCGCGGACATGATGTCGCCGACGTTCCGGAGGATATCGCCACGCAGTGGGGCGGGCATCCGCGACCAGCGCTCGAAACCGTCCTGCGCCGATTTCACTGCGGCGTCGATATCGGCAGCGCCCGAAAGCGGGAAACGGCCGATCAGGTCAGTGGTGTCCGCAGGGTTGCGGTTCTCGAGGTGGCGTCCGGTGGTCGGTGCAACCCACTTTCCGGCGATGTAATTCTTGAAATTCTTTGCCATGATATCCGTCAGTTACAGGTCCACGTCTTCGCGACGGCGGCGTAGCCGATGCGAGGGAGAATCTCGGAGCCGATCAGGGCAAGCCCGCCGAGAAGAATGAACACGCCGACGATGTGGGCGAGGCCACGGCGATGTTTCCACGCCGACCCCATGGTCCAGATCCCGGATGCAGCCACCGCGGTGGCACCGGTGAGGAAGCCGTAAAGCGGCGTACCACAGGCGGTACCGTATGGCCAGACCATCAGCGCCGCGAAGCCGAGCGCGCCGAGAACCGTCTTGAGCCACACTCCCAAGGTATCCCGGGGACGAGTGACCCGGGCGATTGGTGTGGTGGCTCGAGGCGCTTGGACGCTGGCCGGTACGCCGCTGGTGCGCGCTGGAACCGAACCCGGCGAGGCGCTGCTGCCCGACGCCGGTGCGGGGTTCGCCGAGATCATCTTGTCGATATCGGCCATTTCCTTGTCCCAATCACGTGGTCCGGTCATGCCTCCTCCCTCTCGATGCCGAATTTCTCGATCTTGTTATAGAGATTGGAACGCGGAATCCCCAATACCCGCGCCGTCTCGGCGATATTCCAGTCGTGCGCCCGCAACCGCGCCAGGATGAATGATCGCTCGGCGTCGACCCGAAAGGCCGTTAGCATGCCGTCGGGTGCATCCCGGCCAAGTCGATCGCCATCGATCACGACTCCGGGATCGGCGGGCAGCACCGCGTCAACATCCGCTTCCGTCACTTCCGTGCCTGTGGCAAGGATCAGCAAGCGCTCGACGGCGTTGCGCAACTCGCGCACATTGCCCGGCCATCCGCGCTTCTGCAGCCGACGGAGTGCGCCATCGGAAAACTTTTTCGGAACCATTCCCGGCCCGCTGCCGAGCACCTTGACGAAATGTGCGACCAGGGCGGGAACGTCGCTGAGCCGCTCGCGCAGCGGCGGGACGCGCACCGGCAGCACATTCAGCCGGAAATAAAGATCTTCGCGAAACAATCCCTCGACAATGTCCTGCTCGAGATCGCGATTCGTAGCGGCGATCACGCGCACGTCGACGGGAATCGCTTTCGAGTCGCCGACCCGCACGATCACCCCTTCCTGCAGTGCCCGGAGGATCTTGGCCTGCGCGGCGAGGGCGAGGTCACCAATTTCGTCGAGAAAGAGCGTACCACCATGGGCCGCATCAAACTTGCCGGTCTGCTGACTGACCGCGCCGGTGAAGGCACCCTTCACGTGGCCAAAGAGCTCGCTCTCGACGAGTTCGCTCGGGATCGCGGCGCAGTTTACCTCGACAAACGGTTCGCGACGGCGTTGCGAACCCTCATGGATAAGCCGTGCGACGAGTTCCTTCCCGCTGCCGTTCTCGCCGGTGATCAACACCCGCCCATTGGTGGGGGCGAGTCGCTTGACGAGTGCGCGCACAGCGTCCAAATTATCGCTGGTGCCGATCATTGCGAACTTCGTGTCGGTGGCGCGGGCGAGACTGTCGCGAAGGCGGGCGTTCTCACCGAGCAGCCGACGATTGTCGAGTGCGCGCTGTACGGTCACGAGTAGACGGTCCGCATCGAGCGGCTTTTCCAGAAAGTCGAATGCGCCCTGCTTCACTGCCTGCACGGCCGTGGCGATGGTGCCGTGACCAGAGATCATCACCACCCGGACGTCGGAGTCGATGGCGCGAAGTTGCTCGAGAGTGTCGAGACCGTCGATCCCCTGCATCTTGACATCAAGAAAGACGAGGTCGAACGGTCGTGCGCGATACGCGGTGAGTGCTTCTCCTCCGGAAGCGGCGACCTCCACCCGGTATCCCTCGTAGCCCAGCACCTGCTTGAGGACTTCGCGGATCGACGCTTCGTCGTCCACCACCAGCAAGCGCCCCTTCACTTGCGACCCGGATCACGGTAGACCGTCACGCCCTCAGGCCGCACCCTGAATCCCCGGATACCGCGCGGCAGGGTGATCTCCAGACGGCCGTCGGTGCCGGCGCCGCTGGCGGTACCCACTGCGCGCGCAATGAGGCTGCTCGGCACCGGCACTCCGCGCAGCATCACCCGGTCGAGATCCCATTCGGCGACACCGGCCCGCACCGGCGAGATAGTGCCACCCATCACGACTTCCTGTGGGCCATTCAGATCGAACGGGATCACCTTGCGCCAGCCGCTCGGTATCCGCGTGCCGTCGATCAAGCCGCGCAAGCGAACGGTCCGATCACCGAGTTCCACGGATATGGAGTCGACCGACGCGCCACTGAGAAACGACGATCCCGCGGCCACCAACGACGCCATTTCATCGGCGTTGAGAAGGATCGAATCGGGTTTCTCGCGTTCGAGGAGGCGGACCTTCCCGACCGCCGACGCCAGCGCCTTCTGCGACGGGTGCCCGATGCGGCGCTGGATGGTGATCGGATCGATCCTGCCGCGGATCCAGCGGCTCAGTTCGTCACGGTAGAGCCACCCCACCGCGAGCAGGAGGAGGAGGACAATCAGCGAGATGAGGCGACCGAGGCAGCGCATGCCGAAACGTAATGCCCGACCGTGCCGGTTGGTGGCCCCGGCCGGACCGATTAGCGTCGGGGATGGCCGATAGCGATGCGATCTGGATTTCCTCCCGGCTGGAGCTCCCAAGGGGCGAGCTGTCCCTCCGGGCCACTCGCAGCAGCGGGCCAGGCGGCCAGCACGTCAACACCTCGTCCACCCGGGTCGAATTGGTGTGGGATGTGGCTGAATCGCCGTCGCTCAACGAGCACATGCGCGCCACACTTCTGCGGCGCCTCGCGAGCCGACTCGACACATCGGGTCGCCTGCGGCTGGTGTCACAGGCCGAGCGGAGCCAGTTCAGGAACCGGGAAGAGGTGGTCGAGCGCTTTACAAGAATGATCGCAGCAGCGTTGGTCGAGCCCAAGGTGCGGCGGGCCACCAAGCCCACCAAGGGATCGAAGGAGCGGCGGATCACGGCCAAGAAGCGCCGGGGCGCACTCAAGCGGGACCGACGGCAGACCGGGGAGGACTGATGCATCGGATCCTGATGGCAATCGTTGTTGCGAGTGGGGCCGCGGCCGCACCGGTAGCGGCGCAATCGATGGCTGATGGCCGGTGGCGCGGCGAACTGGTGAGTGATGCCGGCGACCAGCACGCGCTG
>JBDSMU010000146.1:0-17048 GCA_039915685.1 Gemmatimonadales bacterium
CAGCTCGCCGGACAGCGATTCCGGGGAGACATACTGCAACGTCCCCACGAAGAATCCCGCCCTCGTGAGCCGCTCCTCCGCCGGCAACTCCGCGTCCCGCGCGATCCCGAAGTCGAGGAGCCGGGCCTTCTGCTCCTCCGGGTCGTACATGATGTTGGCCGGCTTGAGATCGCGATGGATAATCCCGGCGCGGTGGGCCTCTTGCAGCGCATTGCCCAACTGCTGGACGATATTGGCCGCCACCGGGGGTGTCAGGTTGCCCGACCGGGTGAGGAAGGTCTCCAGCGGTTCGCCCGGAGCCCACTCAAGGGCAAGGTACTGGACCCCGTCTTCTTCGCCGAAGTCGTAGGTGCGCACCACGTTGGGATGGACCACCCGCGCCCCGAACGCGGCTTCGCGGAGGAAGCGCTTGATCGCGACCGGATCGCCCGCAAGCCGCGGCCGCAGCACCTTGAGCGCGACCGTGCCCCGCTCGGCGTGCTGCGCCTGGTAGACTTCGGCCGTGCCGCCCTCGCCGACCGCGCGGATCAGGGTATAGCCGGCGACCGTGCGCCCGATCATTGGATCTTTTGCCATGGGGTCCCTGAAGATACCGCAGCACGTTCCATCGCGGAAGCGCAAGCGCCCGCGACTCGGACGTCATATAATCAATCATGGATCCTCGCACCCTTCGGCCAATGCGTGCGGTCACCGCAGCAGCCACGATTCTGACCCTCGCCCTACCCGCCTGCACCAGTTGGCAGCGGGTCGGCAGTCCGTCCGGACCCAACCCCGAGCAGACTCTCACCGAGCTGTTCAATCCGGGGGCAATGTATTCTCGGCTCGGACGCCTCGTGGCCACCGGGGGCGTCCCATTCATTGGAACCGTTGCCTTCCTCCCCGGGCGACACGATTCCACGTTGGCAATCGTCGGCGTGTCGCTGGAGAACCGAGCGTTCTCCTTCCAGCGAGCCGGCGACGGGTACGGCGCCCGCTATCACGTCGACTACGAGTTCCGCCCCGCCAGCGGCCCCGCCATCACCATTTCGCGCGACGAAGCGGTGCGCGTGGCACAGTTCCAGGAAACGCTGCGTACCGACGAGAGCATCCTCCTCCAGCAGAACGTGACGCTGGCACCGGGGACCTACAACGTCACGGTCCGGATTCGCGACCTCGGCAACTCCACGACGGGCACCGCCACCAAGTCGCTCGTAGCGCCGTCGTACCAGCCAGGCTCGGTGACATCTCCGATTCTCGCCTATCAGGTGGCCGGACGCGGCAGCCGCGCCGACTCACTCAAGGTGATCCTCAACTCGCGCGGCACTGTCGCCTACGGCGGCGATACACTGCTGATCTACCTCGAAGGTGTCGGCTTCAAGGCCCCGGCTTCGGTGCCCCTCGAGGTGCGCGACGAGGGCGACAGTGTGATCTACCGGAACACGGTGCGATTCACCGGCGCGCGCGAGATCGAGGGCCAGGTCATTCGCCTCGCCCCCGAAGCCGCACCACTGGGCCAACTCGAGATCATTCTCGGTGAGGGCACCTCCGCACGCCGCACGTCGGCGCTGGTGTCGTTCTCGCAGAACTGGGTCGTGACCAACTTCGACGACCTTGTCGGCCTGCTCCGCTACTTCGGTCACCCCGAACAGGTCAACGGCCTCAAGAATGCTAGCGCCGGCGAGCGCGGCCAGCGCTGGCGCGAGTTCTACCGCTCCACCGACCCGAACCCCGCGACACCCGAGAACGAGGCGCTCGATCGCTACTTCGCGCGCATCGCGCTCGCCAACACCCGCTTCCGCGACGAAGGCATCGCCGGCTGGCGCACCGACCGCGGCGAAGTCTTCATCGCACTCGGCGAACCCGACGAGACGTACGACGCTACCCCGCGCCAACAGGGTCGCTACCTGGTATGGGGCTATAACGACCTCCGCGTTACGCTCCAATTCCAGGACGAGACCGGGTTCGGCCGCTACCGCCTGACGCCGCAGTCGCGGTCGGAGTTCGAGAGGGTGAAGACGCGAGTATCGAGATTAGAGACTAGAGACTAGAGACGAGAGACGAGAGCAAGGCGGGAAGCTTGCCGATTGCGGGTGCCCTCCTCTCTCACCGCTAGTCTCTCATCTCTAGTCTCTCATCTCTATAATTCGGGCATGCCCCACACTCCGCCCCAGCTCTTCCTGATCGACGGCTATGCCCTGATCTACCGGGCGTTCTACGCCATGATCAGCCGCCCGCTTCGCACGGCCAAGGGCGAGAACACATCGGCGGCGTGGGGGGTCACCAACTTCCTCCTCCGCCTTCGCGAGCAATACCAACCCGACCACGTGGTCTGGATCAACGACGCCGGCGATTCGTTCCGCACCGCCGAGTACCCTGAATACAAATCGACGCGCGAGAAGCTCGACGACGAGCTGCAGGCCGACTTCGACCGCTCGGTCGAGCGGGTTACGGAGCTCCTCGGCGCGTTCCGGATTCCTTTGGCGGTCGTGGAGGGCTACGAAGCCGATGATGTGATCGGGACGCTCGCCCGCCGCGCTGCCCGTGCCGGGATGCACGCCGTGATCGTGTCGGGTGACAAGGATTTTTACCAGCTCATCGCGCCAAACATCTCGCTCCTCAACCCGGGTCGCGGCGGCGCCGCAGGCGTCGAGGAAACCTGGGTCACCGAAACGAATGCGTCCGACCGCCTGGGAGTCCCGCCGAATCAGGTGATCGACTACCTCGCACTCGTGGGCGATTCATCGGACAACGTTCCCGGCGTCAAGGGGATCGGGCAAAAAGGCGCTGTGCAGCTGCTCGGCGAGTACGGCGACCTCGAAAACCTCTTGGCGCACGCCGGCGAGGTGAAGCAGAAGCGCTCTCGCGAGGCACTGGAGCAGTACGCCGACCTCGCGCGCCTCTCGCGACGACTGGTGACGATCCAGTGCGATGTGCCGGTGGATCTCGACATCGCCGCACTCGTGCCCGGGGTTCCGAACCGGCAGGCGCTCGCGAAGGTGTTCAACGAGCTGGAGTTCCACTCCCTGATGTCGCGGGTCGATCGCCTTGAGGCCACCGGTGCGCCGGTGCTGGTGCCACCAGCCGAGTCGTTTTCCGCGAATGCCGACATGACGACCACCACAGCACCGTCGGTTCCGGTGATCGATGTCACGATCGTCAACGACCCGACAGAGCTCGCCGATCTGGCTGCGACGCTGCGCAAGGCGCCCTTGGTGGCGTTCGATACCGAGACCTCCTCGCTCGAGCCGCACAATGCCGAGTTGATCGGGCTGTCGTTTGCGATCACCCCGACGAGCGCGTGGTATCTGCCGTTCGGGCATCGGCGTCCCGCCGGCGACCTCTTCGGCGAGGACAGCGCCGACCAGACCTCCGCTGTGGTGACAAACCTTCCCCCGATTGACGATCCGAACTGTGCCCCGATCCGCGAGCTGCTGGAGGATGCGTCGGTGCCCAAGGCAGGGCACAACCTCAAGTATGACGTGCAGGTGTTGCGGCGTGCCGGTGTCACGGTGCGCGGACTCGCTTTCGACTCGATGCTGGCATCGTTCGTTCTCGATCCGTCGCGTCGTTCGCACGGGATCGATTCGCTGTCGATCGAGTTTTGCGGGCGCACCATGACGCTCTACACCGACCTCGCCGGTCGCGGGAAGAAGCAGATCCCGTTCGCTGAAGTGCCGGTCGAGAAGGCCGCAGCGTACTGCGGCGCCGACAGTGCGACAGTGTTGGCACTGCACGAGTGTTTCGTGCCCGAGCTCGAGCGGCACGAGCTCTCGGAACTGCTGGCCACGGTGGAAATGCCGTTGATCCCGGTGCTGGTTGACATGGAATGGGCGGGCATCGGGATCGACGCCGCGCATTTCGTGGAACTCGATCACGACCTGGTGCGCGACCTGGCCGTGCTGGAGGAAGAAATCCAGGCGTCCGCTGGAGGCCGTGCGCTCAACATCAACTCCCCGCGCCAACTCGCAGCGATCCTCTTCGAGGAACTGGGGCTGCCGGTCCTCAAGAAGACCAAAACCGGCGCCTCCACCGACGCCGAGGTGCTGGAACAGCTCGCAGACATGGGGCATGAGTTGCCGCGGCTGATCCTTGGTTACCGCGAGCTGCAGAAGCTCAAGAGCACGTATGTCGACGTGCTGCCGTCACGGGTGAATCGCGCCACCAGCCGGATCCACACCTCGTTCAACCAGGTGGGTGCACAGACAGGTCGGCTTTCGTCGAACGACCCGAACCTGCAGAACATTCCCGTGCGCACCACGCGCGGCGAGGGGATCCGGCGCGGCTTCGTGCCGCACCCCGGCTCGACCTTCATCGTCGCCGACTATTCGCAGATTGAGCTTCGCCTGATGGCCCACTTGTCGGAGGATCCGGCGTTCATCGAGGCGTTCCGTCGGGGGGGCGACATCCACCGGGAAACCGCAGCGATCATCTTCGGCGTGAATGTCGTAGACGTCACCAGCGAGATGCGCGGTCGGGCCAAGACGATCAACTTCGCGACGATTTACGGCCAGGGGCCGTTCGCGCTGTCGAAGAAGCTTGGCATCACGATGGATGAGGCGAAGCAGTTCATCGACGACTATTTCACCCGCTTCGCCGGGGTGCGCACCTTCCTCGATCGCCAGGTCGAGATCGCCCGCGAACAGGGGTACGTCGAAACCCTCTTCGGCCGACGGCGCTACATCAACGAGATTCACGACCGCAACTTCAACATGCGCTCCTTCGGCGAGCGCACCGCGCAGAACACCCCGCTACAGGGCTCGGCAGCCGACCTGATCAAGCTCGCAATGATCCGGATCCACGCTGCCCTTCCCGACACGGGGCTCTCCGGCCGACTCCTTCTGCAGGTGCACGATGAACTCGTGATCGAGGCACCGCTGTCCGAAACCGACGCCACCGTCACGCTGGTGCGCGAACACATGGAAGGCGCCGCCGAACTCAGGGTGCCGCTGGTGGTGAGCGTGGGGACGGGTGGGAACTGGATAGAAGCGAAAAGCTGAGCGGTTGAGAGGTTGAGAGGTTGAGAGGTTGAGAGGTTGAGAGGTTGAGAGGTTGAGGGGTTGAGAGGTGCGTTGCCCAACGCGTAACCCTTCAACCTCTCAACCTTTCAACCTCTCAACCTTCTGTTGCCTGGCCACCAATTCCACTCGCCTGCGATCTGCATGATGGACGGCACCAACACCATCCGGATGATCGTCGCGTCGAGCAGTACTGCCACCGCCAGCCCGAACCCGATGAACTGCACCACCAGAATCCGTGCGAAGGCGAAGCTGCCGAAGACCACGATCATCACCATCGCGGCTGAGGTGATCACTGATGCGGTGGCGGCAAGTCCTTCGCGGGTCGCCAGTGTGTTCTGTCCGGTGCGGTCGTAGGCCTCCTTGATCCGCGCCAGCAGGAAGACCTCGTAGTCCATCGAGAGCCCGAAGACCACTGCAAATACCAATACCGGGACCATCACGTAGATCGCTGAGGTGGCACCGTCGATCCCGAAGAGCTGTGAGCCGATGCCGTACTGGAAGACCAGCACGATCAACCCGAAGGTCGCGGCCACCGAGAGCGAGTTGAGCAGCACCGCCTTGATCGGGACGAGTACCGACCGGAAGACGATCGCCAGCATCAGCGCCGTCACGCCCAGAATCAGCGCAACAGTGAGCGGAAAGCGGTCGAGCAGGATTCGCTGAAAATCGACCGCGCCGGCGATGTACCCACCGACATGCACGTCGGCGCCCTTGAGCTGGCGGATCGATTCACCGTGGATGATCCCGCGGACGTCGCGCACCACCACCATCCCGGTGGTGAGCGAGGTGGTGTCGTGCAGCACCACGTCGACCAGCGTCGCGCGGCCATCGCGCGAGAGATAGGCATCCAGGAAATCGGGATAGCGCGCCCGCACCGTGTCGGGTTCGCTGTACAGCAGTGAATACTCCAGGATCCCGCTTCCGGGCGAGATATCCACCAGCGACTTGACGTCAGCCACCCGCGGGTCGGCGCGCAGTGAGTCGGAGAGCTTGCGCAGGCCGCGGAGTGCGATGGCCGACGTTGCGCCGGTGCCCTCGGGGAAATCGATCAACACCCGCACCGGCTGGATGTAACCCGACGCGCCCATACGCTCGAGCGCCTGCACCCCTGCACCCGCCTCCGTCTGCACCGGCCACCACGCGCGGCTCGGCAGGCCGACCTTGATGAGCATCAGCGGTGCCGTGAGCAGCGCGATGGCGCCCCCACCCATCGCGAGTGCGCGATACGGATGGCGCGAGAGTGATCGTGCCCACTGTTCCCAGATCTGCGGGCGGTGATACCAGGCCAGCCGGCGCGCCACCCATTTGGGCCGTTCGATCGTCGGGCCGAGCATCGCCAGCACCGCCGGCAACAGCGTGATCGAGAGCAGCACCGCGACTGCGACCACCACGAGTCCCGCTACGCCGACGCTCCGGGTCTCGTGCAGTGGCGTCAGCAGCAGCGCTGCGAAACCCACCACGACGGTCATCCCGGAGGTAACTACCGCATGGCCCGCGGTCGCGACGGTGCGCACCGCCGCCTCCGATGGCCGGAGTCCGTGCCCCATCTCCTCGCGGAACCGAGTGACCACCAGCAGCGAGTAGTCGATGCCCACGCCGAGCCCGATCATGGTGACCATGTTGAGGACGAACACCGACATCGGCATGATCTGCGCGAGGATGCCCACCACGGCAAGCGCAATCGTGATTGCCATCATTCCGACGATGATCGGCAGCACCGCCGCTACCAGAGCGCCGAAGGCCAGGATCAGAAGTGCCAGGGTGATCGGGAGCACGGCTCGCTCGCTCCGGGTCGCGTCGTCCGCACTCGTGGTGCGCACGTCGAGGTCGAGCGGTGCGCGGCCGGTAAGCCGCACCGTATACATGTCGCGATCCGGCATCCGACGAACCACGGAATCGATGGCGCGCCGCATCGGCACCACGAGTTCTCCGGTGGAATCGTGTTTGACGTTGAGGGCCGCGAGGAAGAAGGTGCCCCGGCCATCCTCACCCGTGAATGTCGAGTCGCCGGCGGAACGTGCCGAGATGACGCCCTGAACCCACGGTTGGGCGCGGGCGGTGGCGATGAGGGCATCGAGAAGTGCGCCGGGTGCGCCCGTGGTGATCCCGGGCGGACCTTCGATGGTCACAACGAAATATTCGGAAAGAGGACGTTCGAAGCGTTCGCTCAGCAGCGAATCGGCGATGCGCGCCTCGGTAACCTGCACCGCGCCGCCCCCCGCGTCGAGCCGCTCAACGGTGTGGCCGGCACGAAATGCCGCCACGACGCCGACCGCCGCCCAGATCGCCACCACGACCCATCGCCAGCGGACCAGCGCCCGCCCAAGGTGTTCGAACACCGCACAATGGTACGAGCGACGCTGGCGGGACGCCAGCGGATACGCTGCCCCTCGCACGATCGGCCTGCTCCGGCCGATATTTAAGGATGATGCCTCGCCTTCCCCTCGTCCTCGCCGTCGTACTCGGTGGAATGATCTTCACCGATGTCGTCCTCCGTCCCCATGATCGGGCTCGGGCCGCCGCCGATGTCGTCCCGGCGTCCACGCCCGAAGTGCTGAGCACACCGCCCAGCCGACGTCCGTACGTCGAGATCCTCCCGGGCAGCGCCGGCCCGCCAGCGGGAACACCTTCCATTGACCTGCGCGCGCGCCTGGCGATTCGCCAGCGGATCGAGCGCGAGGGCGGCCGGGTGTATCTCGACTCGATGCTTGGCACCACCGACTCGATGCTGATCCGGTGGTCGGATGTGCGCTCTCGTGAACTCACCGTGGTAATGACGGTCGACACCGCGATCGCGGGCTGGGACCCAACCGCCACCGACGATGTACTCGGTGCCGTCCGCGCGTGGCAAGGCAACGGATCGGGGCTTGGCCTCCGTCTCGTGCCGAAGGGCCCGGCGAACGTCACCGTCCGGTGGGTGCCCTACATTGATTCGGCGCAGACCGGTGCCACCACCGTCGAGTGGGGCGACAACGGCGAGATCCGCAGCGCCACGGTCACGCTCGCACTTCGGCAGGGCCGCGACTCCATCGTGATCCCGGCCTACGGGCGCCGACGCGTTGCCGTGCACGAACTCGGTCACGCGCTCGGCCTCCCGCATTCATCGCGTGATGACGACGCGATGTACCGCTCATCACCGCAGGACGCGCCGTCGCGACGCGACCAGGCAACGCTCCTCCTCCTTTATTCGGTCCCACCTGGTCCGCTGCGCACACCGTGACGTCGTGACACTCCAAGCACCGCTTTTTCGTCATGGTTGTTCATGAGATCTTTCCTGCGCGTCGCGTTCCTGATTGCACTGCTCGGTGTCGCCACCGCGACCGTTCACGCCCAGAGTCGGTTCGGTGGAGTGGATGTTGCGGTGCGCGCCGGCATCGCTCGCGGCGTGTACCCCGGTGCCGTGGTCG
The DNA here is from genome assembly GCA_039915685.1 of Gemmatimonadales bacterium. Lineage (GTDB taxonomy): Bacteria > Gemmatimonadota > Gemmatimonadetes > Gemmatimonadales > GWC2-71-9 > Palsa-1233. The sequence goes on from JBDSMU010000146.1 coordinate 8,405, forward strand.
TGGTGGGCCGAGCCGACACCATCCTCTATGCTCGGGGCTACGGGCACTTCACGTGGAGTCACAAATCGGCGGTCCCCGATCCCGAGAACGCGTTGTGGGATCTGGCGTCGCTCAGCAAGGTGCTTGGCACCGCCAGTGCACTCGCCGTGCTGGCTGCCGACCGTCGTGTTGATCTCGATGCATCGGTGCAGACCTATCTCCCCGAGTTCGAGGGAACCGGAAAGGAACGCGTCACGGTGCGCATGCTCCTCGACCACACCAGTGGCCTCCCCGCGTACGCACAGCTCTATCGCAGCGCATCGTCGGCCGAGGCGATCGCCCGCCTCTTTGCGGTCCCGCTGCAACGCAGTGTCGGTACCTCACCGATCTACAGCGACCTCAACGCGATGCTCGCTGGGTTGGTGATCGAGCGGGTGAGTGGCCAGGGCCTCGACCAGTTTGCAGAAGCCACGGTGTTCATTCCTCTGGGGATGCGCGCGACGCGATACCGCCCCGCCGATATCGACAAGGTGCGAGTGGTGCCGACCGCGCTGCTTCGCGGAAAGAGCATATCCGGGGTAGTCAACGATGAGAACGCGCGCCGGTTGAACGGCGTGGCGGGGCACGCCGGGCTGTTCTCCACCGGGCTTGATGTAGCGACGTTTGCGCAGTCGTGGCTGCGAATCACTCCACTGTCCGCGCCATGGGCTGACGCTCCGACCCTGTTGCAATTCTTCCAGCGCACCCCGCAGAGCGGATCGCGCGCGCTCGGTTGGGACACGCCTGAAGTGTCGGCTACTGGCAGCCCCTCCGCGTTCGGAAAGTGCGCCAGTGCGTCGACGTTCGGGCACACCGGATGGACCGGCACCGCGCTCTGGATCGATCGCGACGCCGACCTCTTCGTGGTGTTCCTTACGAACCGCAGCTACTCCCCACACACTCGCGGATCGTCGTTCACCCAGCTCCGCTTGGTCAGGGCCGACGTGTCCGACGCGGTCCGCCGAGCGGTTGGAGCGTGCGCCTCGCCCCTCAGCGCCGCCGACTAGCGTCAGTTGCCGAGGAACGCACGGACGCGCGGATCCATGCGTTCGGGGGTCCAGTAGGGTTCCCATACCAAGTCCACATCTACTGTAGTGATCCCCTCGAGGTCCGCCACCGTCTTCCGCACATCTTCCATGATTTCGGCGCCGGCGGGGCATCCGGGGGAGGTCAGCGTCATCGTTACCCGAGCGGCGCCTTCCTCCGAGACCGTGACATCGTAGATCAACCCGATGTCAATCACGTTGAGCCCAAGCTCAGGATCCTTCACGGCCCGCAACGATTTGCGAGCGATCTCTGCGGTAGTGACAATGGACATGGGGCGTTCCTCGGTGTCGCAGTTGATGAATATCCGGGGGGATCAAGTTGCGGTGGTCGTGGCCAGCGCATCGAGGAGGCCCTGCCCGAACTCGCGCACCTGCCAGCGTCGCACCTCACGAAGCTCGCCCAGTGCCTCAAGGTCTTCTGGGACAACTCGCGCAATGGCCTCGAGGGTTCCGTTGGGACAGAGGACGCCGGGCGCGATCTGGTAATCGGTGGCGAGGCGGTTCCGGACCCGCTTGAGCGCCTCGAGTCGTGCCTCGTACTCGGGATCGGCCACCCGGCGCGGTGTGCGCTCGACCTTCGGCAGGTTGGCATCAGGTACGGCCAGCCCTCGCTCAATCGCCGCCAGGATGTCGTCGCCGCGACGATCCAGGGTGTCGCGGCCGATCCCCCGGACCCGGCTCAATTCCTCAGCGGTGCGGACAGGATGCTGCGCTAACTGGAAGAGGACCTCATTCCCGGCGACCCGAAAACTGGCTCGGTCGAGTTTGGAAGAAAGCTCCTCCCGCCAGACATACAGCTCCCGGAGCAGGGCCAGAGAGCGTCGGTCGAGGGCCTTGGCGCCCTTTAGCCGCATGTAACCGGTGTAGGGCTCAGCGGTCGACCCAGTCCAGCGAGTGCCCTCGGTAAACCCCAACTCCTCCTCAACCCAGTCTATGCGGCCTATTTGGATAAGTTTCTCACGTAGTATGTCGCGCAACTCACACAGGTGGCTGGTGTCACCGGCGGCGTATGCCAGCATCGGTGCGGTCAACGGTCGGGCCGACCAATCGGCACGCTGGAACCGCTTGTCGGCGGTGATCCCGAAGTACTTCTGGAGGAGTGCGCCCAGACCGATCCCCGGTTCGTTGAGAAACTGAGCGGCAATTCGGGTATCGAAGAGGTTGCTGGCGTGGAAGCCAAATTCCTTGTCGAAGAGCCGGAGGTCGTAGTCAGCGTCGTGGAACACCTTCTCCACCGCGGGGTCGGCAATCAGCGCGCCGATGGGATCAAGGCTCCCCACGCCCAGTGGGTCGATTACCGCAGTGAGGTCGCGGGTCGAGAGTTGGATCAAATAGATCCGGTCGAGGTAGCGGTGAAACGACGCCGCCTCGGTATCGATGGCGAGCAGCGGCGCGCCAGCCACCTCGGCGAGTAGGGCGGCGAAGGTATCGGGGCGGTCAACCAGTCGGGGTGCAGTCACTCGCGCCGCTTGGCGACCTGCTCAAGACCGTCGGCGATGTCCTCGAGGGCTTTGGCGAGTGTCTTGTAGAAATCAGGATCGGGGGCTGCCTCGCCGCCGATCGAACCATCGAGGTAAATCTTGCGGGACAACTTGGCGGCATGCCGGATGTAGTCGACCGTTGGGGCCATCGGAACTCCACTTGGGGTAGGCCGGAAACGTAGTGGAGGTGTGAAATTGGTGGGGGTGTGAAATTGGTGGGGGGTCAGTCGTCGTGAGAGATGGCGGACCTGGTGGAAATTCCCCGTCCACCGCCGCCATCGAATGCAGCCTGCCTGAAGAGGCGCTCCCCCGGGGCCACGAACATCTGGCCGGTCCTGTGGGTGCGACCTTTGCGTTGGCGCCTGACGCTCGCCTACTTGCTGGGGCGCCCAGGTGGATTGTCTGACTCGAAGATGTCGTGGTTTTTCGCGATGTAGGCCTGCAGGTTCTCCGGCACATCTTCCTCGGGGTAGATCGCGCTCACCGGGCACTCCGGTTCACATGCGCCGCAGTCGATGCATTCATCGGGATGAATGAAGAGCTGCTCGTCGCCCTCGTAGATGCAGTCCACCGGACAGACATCGACGCAGGCGCGGTCCTTCACACTTATGCATGCTTCCGTGATCACGTACGGCATCGACTTGACCTTTCCGGCTCGTAACGGGTTGGGGTGATGCGGGCGGGAGGCCCGCTTCACCAAAGCTAGAGTAGGAACGTCCACCCGCGCCGCGCAAGTGCCACGTCGTTCTCACACCCGTACGCCGCGGAGAATTGTAGGCCTTGGCGCGTTACGTTTGGTGCGATGCGCCTCCTTCAAGCCGCCACGATCGCTGTGCTCCTGATGGGGTCACCGGCCGCCCTCGCGGCCCGGCAGGTCAGCTCCAATGCGTGTTCGGCAGGTACCGCGCTGGTGTTGAGCGGGGGCGGGGCCAAGGGGATGGCACACATCGGTGTCTTGGCCGCACTGGACGAGGCTGGCATCCGGCCCGATCTCATCGTCGGAAGCTCGATGGGCGCGGTGATCGGTGCGCTTTATGCCTCCGGGCACAGCGCGCGCGCAATCGATTCGATGGTTCGGATCCTCCCGCTCGCCCGCGCTTTTCGCACCGTGGTCCCGCGCGGCTCTGCGGCTTGGGGCGCGGTGGTGCCGCAGCTGGTGTTCGAGGAAGGCCCGTCGGGTTATGCGGTGCAGAACGTCGCGGTGCGGGTCGCCGACGTGAATGCACTGCTCAACAGCGCGCTCCTTCGCGGCAACTTGATCGCACGCGGCGACTTCCGGCGCCTGCCGATCTCGCTTCGTGTCGTCGCGACCGACATGCGCGACCGCAGTGTGGTGGTGCTCGATCGCGGCGACCTCGCCCAGGCCGTGCGCGCGAGCATCGCCATTCCGTTGGTCTTCCCCCCCGAACTGGTAGGAGCCCGTACGCTCGCCGATGGCGGGTTGTCGGCCAACGTTCCCGCAGCGATTGCGCGCAGCCAGGGCGCCCAACGCCTGCTGATCAGCGACGTCACCGAGACACCCGATGATTCCCTCAACCTCGCGTCGCCGTTCGTGGTGGCGGATCGCCTCCTCAATTGGCTATTCCGCCAGCCGCCCGAGTTGCTCACCACCGACGACCTCTACCTACGCAGCGACGTGCGTGGCTTCAGTGCGCTCGACTTTTCCCGTCAGGCTATCGATTCGTTGATTCACCTCGGCCGGCGTGCCGCAGCGGGAATGCTGGTCGCGTGGAAATGCACGCCCCGGACGCCGGATACCGTTCGCGATACCGTCGTGTTGCCGAGTTGGATCAGTGGTGTGATTGATGATCCGGACGATGTCGATGGTACGCAACTCATCCGCCGTGCACTGGCACTTGATGCCGCTAAATCGCTCGACCTCGCACTGCTCGATGAGCGACTCGATGTGTTGAACGATCGCGAACTCTTTCGCGAGCTCTGGCTCAATCCCCAAGGCGCCGGCGACTCGGTGTACTTCAAGCCGGAGGTGCGCCGTCTGCCGCGTCGTATTGCCGGAGTTGCGGTGGCGTTCGACACCGAACTGGGCGGCAGGGCGTGGGGCGGCGTGGTTGATCGGCGACTCCCCGTCATCGGCGCGGAGGCCGCCGCGATCCTCACCGTCGGGAAGTTTCGGAGCGACCTGAGCGTATCGGCCCGCCGACCGACCCTCCTGGGACAGAAGGCAATCACACCGGTGATCACCGCCCTGATTGGTGGCGAGGATGTGCGTCGATTCGATGGCGACGGCGTGGAGCTGCGGTCCGACGATATCCGCGAGTTCGTGATGCGCGGTGGCATCGAGCGACACATCGGCCCCACGATTCGCCTCACACTGGGTGGCGAATTCCGCTCGTGGCACGAGAACGACCTTGTCACCCGCGTGCGAAGCAATCGGACGGCATATGGTCCGCGGTTCGTGGCGGAGAAGCTCTCGCCGGCACTCGACCGGGTCGCAGCATTGGAGCTCACCTGGACCAGCAGGTATGCGTTCGCGCTTGTCGAGACGCGATGGCGCGCGAACGTCGGTACAGTGCAGCTGGAACAGCGTGTTCGCGTCGGCGTGGGTGATCGCCTCCCGGAACACCGCACCTTCGCCCTCGGTGGCGACGATGGTTTCCCTGGGCTTCACCTGGGCGAACGCCGCGGCGACCGCGAGCTGTCAACGTCGCTTGCAGCGTCAGTGCCGATTGTGGGTTCGGTGCGGTTTCGAGTGACCGGAGCGGTGGGCCGCACTGCATTCGGAGATGTCTCCTCGGCGCTCGAGGCGGTGTCTGATCGCGGGTTCCGGGGCGGCGGACTGTTCGCCGCCGATGGTTGGTTGGCCGGAATGCGAGCCGGTTTTGCCAGCGAAACGCCGCTCGGTCCGGTACGAGCCGAGTATGGATGGAATGACGACGGGCGGACGGCATTGTTGTTACGTCTGGGGCGATGGTTTTGAAGGGTTGAAGGGTTGAAGGGTTTCAACCATTCACGCCAGCCCATTGGCGCGAATTGACTAAATCTGGGCAAAGCGGTAAGATTGCTGCTCCATGGGGAATCAGGTCTTTTTGCCCGAAACTGAGTCCGTACCCGCGCTTCCGACGGGCCACAGAGGCCCCCGCGGGGAGATTCTGCTACGCCTGAAGCGTGACGGTCGTGCGACGGCCAAGGAATTGGCTGCCGCTCTCTCGGTGTCGCTCAACGCGGTCCGGCACCATCTCAGGGAGCTCGAGGGCGAGGGTGTCGTCTGTTACGACCGATCCCGTCGAGGCGTCGGTGCGCCGACCCATGCCTATCGGCTGAGTGCTTCGGGGCACGCCCTCTTTCCTGATCGGTACGAGCAGACTGTTGCTGCCCTGCTCGACCATGTCGTCCGGACTGAGGGTCGTCAGGCTGCCGTCGCGCTCCTTGAGGCGCAGTATCGTGCGCTCGCCGAGCGGCTCAAGGCGGAGACGGCGGGGATGGAACCTGAGGGACGTGCGGCGGTGATCGCGCGCGTCCTGCACGAAGAGGGATACATGGCCACCTGGGCGGACGCAGAGCATGGTGGCCTGCTGACCGAATCGAACTGTCCGCACTGGTTTATCGCCGAGCGCTTTCCCGAACTCTGCGACGCCGAAGAGGCGTTCCTCGCGCAGGTGTTTGTCGGCTCAGTCGAACGTCGTTCGCGAATCGCCGGCGGGTGCGGCACATGCACGTATCACGTGGTGTTTGATGCCACGCAAGGAGAGGGTGGCTGATGGGTTCATCTGTCGAGGAACTGGTCAATCGCGAGTACAAGTACGGGTTCGTCACCGATATCGAACAGGACACGGCACCGCCGGGCCTGTCGGAGGAGACGGTCCGTTTCATCTCCGCGAAAAAGAACGAGCCTGAGTGGCTGCTCGATTGGCGCCTCAAGGCGTACCGTCGCTGGCTCGAGATGGATGAGCCGACGTGGCCCAACGTGTCGTACCCGAAGATCGACTTCCAGGCGATCTCGTACTTCTCCGCGCCGAAGAACATCAAGCCGCTCGCGTCCCTCGACGAGGTCGACCCGAAGCTGCTGGAGACCTACGAGAAGCTCGGCATCCCGCTCAACGAGCAGAAGCTGCTCTCCGGCGTGGCCGTCGACGCGATCTTCGACTCCGTCTCGGTGGGTACGACGTTCAAGGCGACGCTCGCCAAGAGCGGCGTGATTTTCTGTTCGTTCGGCGAGGCGGTGCAGGAGCACCCCGAGCTGGTGCAGAAGTACCTCGGCTCCGTGGTGCCGGCGTCGGACAACTACTACGCGGCGCTCAACTCGGCGGTCTTCTCCGACGGTTCCTTCGTGTACATCCCGAAGGGCGTGCGCTGCCCGATGGAACTGTCGACGTACTTCCGGATCAACGCAGCCAACACCGGGCAGTTCGAGCGGACCCTCATCGTGGCCGACGAAGGCGCGACCGTGAGCTACCTCGAGGGCTGCACCGCGCCGAAGCGCGACGAGAACCAGTTGCACGCAGCCGTGGTCGAACTGATTGCGCTCGACAATTCGTCAATCAAGTACTCGACGGTGCAGAACTGGTATGCCGGAGACGAGAACGGCGTCGGCGGGATCTACAACTTCGTCACCAAGCGCGGCAAGGCAATGCGCGCCGCCAAGATCTCATGGACCCAGGTCGAAACCGGCTCGGCGATCACCTGGAAGTACCCCAGCGTGATCCTGCAGGGCGACGACAGCGTGGGCGAGTTCTACTCGGTCGCGGTGGTCAACGGGATGCAGCAGGCCGACACCGGCACCAAGATGATCCACCTCGGCCGCAACAGCCGCAGCACGGTGATCTCGAAGGGGATCAGCGCGGGCCGCGGCCAGAACTCGTACCGCGGCCTCGTGAAGATCATGCCGAAGGCAGCGGGCGCGCGGAACTACACCCAGTGCGATTCGATGCTGATCGGCAACCGCTGCGGCGCCCACACCTTCCCGTACATCGACGTGCAGAACATGTCGTCGGACGTGGAACACGAAGCAAGCACGTCGAAGATCGGGGAAGATCAGATCTTCTACTGCAAGCAACGCGGACTCAATACCGAGAATGCCATCAGCGTCATCGTCAACGGCTTCTGCAAGGAAGTCTTCCGCGAGCTACCGATGGAGTTCGCGATCGAAGCCCAGAAACTTTTGGGAGTCAGTCTGGAAGGAAGCGTTGGGTAGAAAGGTTGAGAGGTTGAGAGGTTGAGAGGTTGAGAGGGTGAGAGGGTGAGAGGTTGAGAGGTTGAGAGGTTGAAGGGTTGAAGGGTGGGCGTACGAACAAGTGCATTTACAACACCGGAGTTACACACGCATGTCGCTACTCGAAGTCACCAACCTCCACGCTTCCGTCGATGAGAAGGCGATTCTCAATGGCGTCTCGCTTACCGTCAATGCCGGTGAGGTGCACGCGATCATGGGTCCCAACGGCTCTGGGAAGAGCACGCTCGCGCAGGTGATCGCGGGGCATCCGGCGTACGAGGTCACCGCTGGCTCGGTGACGTTCGATGGCAATGACCTCCTCGACATGGAGGCAGAGGAGCGAGCGTGGGCCGGTGTGTTTCTCGCGTTCCAGTATCCGGTCGAGATCCCCGGCGTGACCAACGCGTACTTCCTGCGCACTGCGTACAACGAGATCCGCAAGGCGCGCGGCCTCGACGAACTCGACCCGATCGACTTCTACGACCTCCTCGAGGAGAAGCTCAAGGTTGTGGCATGGGGGCCGGAGGTGATGGAGCGCGCCGTGAACTTCGGTTTCTCGGGTGGTGAGAAGAAGCGCAATGAGATCCTGCAGATGGCCGTCCTCGAGCCTCGGCTCGCCGTCCTCGACGAGACCGATTCCGGGCTCGACATCGACGCGCTCCGGATCGTGGCTGATGGTGTGAACGCGCTCAAGCGTCCCGACAGCGCGACCGTGCTGGTGACGCACTATCAACGGCTGCTCGACTACATCGTCCCCGACGTGGTGCACGTTCTGGCGGGCGGCAAGATCGTGCGCTCGGGCGATCGATCCCTGGCACTTGAGCTCGAGAAGCGGGGCTACGAGTGGCTCACGAGCGGGGTTGCAGTTCCAGCGGGCGTTTCCTGATGGGGGCCACAGCTGCACCGGTGGCACCGGGAGAATCGCGCGG
>JBDSMU010000195.1:0-9237 GCA_039915685.1 Gemmatimonadales bacterium
ATCCACGTGTCGCGGGAGTACGTCCCAGTACCAATCCCGACGATGATGACATCCTCCAGCTCACCGAAGATCCCCAAATAGTTCCGTGCAGCGACGGCGGCGGGAAACGCGAAATGACCATCTAGGACATACAGGACGGGATAGCGTGTGGTACCTCCCGCGGCGTACCCCTCGGGAGGCGCCACGTAGAGCCTGTACTCGTGCCCATTTACGGTGGACTTTAGGTCGTATTGCTGCGTCCCGACCAGCGAGACGGGAGGCGCTTGCGCGCCAACCCGGCCGGTCAGAACGAGCGTGAGGAGGCTGAGCGTGAACAATCGGAGCATGCGAACACTCGGGGTTGAGACCAGCTAACGACTTGCGCTTCTGCGGCGGGGCCTGGCGAGGCCGCCGCAGTCCTTAGATAAAGAATATCTCGCGGCGGCCGAGCCGCTTGGCCTCGTCGGCAGCAAGCGCGTGTTAGTGCGCAGTTCTTCACCAAAGCCGCGGATTCGGCGCCCTCCACCACATCATGACAGTACCCGGAACAACGGCCACGACGGCCACAACCTCAACGACGGGTGAAGGGATGCCAGCCAGCTCAAGGCCGGTAGATACCGCAAGGGCGAGGATTCCGATGCCAGCCAAGCGGCAACCAGCACGTTGCACTCGCGTCGACGCGCCCGGCTGTTTGATGGCGATCCAAGCACTGAACCAAATCATGCAAACCACCCCGACCCACCGCACTACCGCATAGGCTCCCATTCGCATCTCCGCGGTTCTGTCGCACTAACGGCTTGCGGTTCTGCTGCGAGGCCAGGTGAGGCCGCCGCGTTCCCCAATCAAGAATTCAGCGCGGCGGCCGAACCGCTTGGCCTCGTCGGCAGCAAGCGCAGGTTAGAGCGCCGATCACCGATTCGGAGGTTTGGCGTGTGCCCACTTACCTCGGTCGCGACAACTGGCTTCGAGAAAGCTGCACCGCACATACTGCAGTAACCAATTGATTCACCGCCGCCCAACCGGAATGTTGTGGCCTAGGAGGGTCGTCGCAGGCCCCCTCGTGCACAAAGATGAGGTGGACTTGTACGGGAAGCGACCCAGGCAGGCGTCGTTCGACTTCAATTCCGAAACGCCAACCACGCACCGCCTCAATCGAGGCGGGTACGAATGCCTTGTTGCTCGTGCGAACGACTGCCACCGAAGTTGAGTCCACGAGCCCGTCCCCACGCACGATGAATGTGAGTACCGTTTCGCCGCCAACGCCTGCCGCCCGCAAAATGATGGGATACTTGGGGCTAACGTTGGTGGAATCCCACACAAGCCCGTCCCGCGCTGGACACGACTGCTCCACCGGGCACCATCGGACACGAATGATCCGTGACCAGTCGCCCCCGACGGCGTCCTGAGCGGGTGCGGCGCCGGGCGCCATGAGCACGAAGCTCAACCCCAGGGCCGCCAAGACTGTTGGACGAGACATTCGCAGCTCCTCGGAGAAAGGCCACAACCACACGGCGGGATGCGTGGAGGGCACGCGCCGGGAACGAAGTGCTGTGTTATGGTGTCGCTCTAACGGCTTGCGGTTCTGCTGCGAGGCCGGGTGAGGCCGCCGCATTCGTCAATCAAGCATACAGCGCGGCGGCCGAACCGCTCGGCCTCGACAGCAGCAAGCGCAGGTTAGGTGGTAGCACCCTAGCGGACCGCTTCGACTCCCGCCTCCGTTATGCGAGCTCGACACGGGCTATTAGCACACTCGAAGGTCAACGTTGTCCACGCCGTCCCCCGCAAGCTGGTGGCCTTCCACCCTGCTTTGCCGTCGGCGGTCACTCGAAACGCGAAGCTGGTACTGGTGTCCCCTGGCGTGACCCCGCCAGAAATGCCACGGCTGTCAATGACCGCGGTTGTGCCCAGAAGGGGAGGCCTGCGACTCTCAACTGTTTTCCAGGCGCAACCTTCCTCGCACGTAGCGCTCCATCGGGACCCCTCGCGCACGAGAACGAGAGCAAAGGGCTCGGGTGCTGTCCGCCCAGCAGCAGGGATCGCAACGAGCACGCTCAGTATGCCGGCACCGGCGACCCAGCGGTTGTGGTGGTGACGCATTCATACCCCCAATGTCGAGTGTTCATCCATGGCAGTGCTGCCACCTAACGGCTTGCGCTTCTGCTGCGAGGCCAGGTGAGGCCGCCGCATTCCTCAATGAAGCATACAGCGCGGCGGCCGAACCGCTTGGCCTCGTCAGCAGCAAGCGCAGGTTAGGGAGCAGAACCTCAGTTTATCAATGGCGCCACACCGGCGGCTAGCGCCGTGCCAACAGTTTGTAGGTTACTAGGTGCTCCGCCCCGTCATTGTCCTGACGATGGAGCATGACGCCATCAGCGGTAAATGCGACGGCAGGCGTTGCTGCTGGCAGGACGAACCGACCCAGCATCTTCCCCGACGGACTGAAACCGGTGTACGTGTACGGCTCCGTGCCACTCTTCCGGAAGCTCGTCACCCATAGCCGCCCGGCCGGGTCAACGGCAATACTCGCGTAACTTGGCCAGCGGCTAGGCTTCTTGGCCAGTCGGTTTTGCTCTGCCAATATGGCCTTGCTCGCGGCACTGTTGGTCGGCCGCGAGAAGAACGTCGGCGTCAGCGCCCTTTGCTCGGCCGCTGTGAGCTTCTCGATCGGGTCGGCCGTGCGAATGACTGTCGTCAGCACTCCGCTGGCGGTGTAGACGTACACTTCGCTGACGCGGGTGTCACTTACAAACAGCTTAGTACCCTGTGCAACAACAGTCGCGAAACTGGGGAGAAAGCGGTCGAAGGTCGACAGCCATAGCGGGCCAATCGTGTTAATGATGGACCCGTCCAATCGGCGCCGGACCAACCGCATGAAGCTGTCGCCACCCACGCTCGGGGCATTGGTGACAAGGACGAAGGTCCCGTCGTCGAAACATCCTCCGCCCCAAGGGAGATCGACGTGCCCAACCGCGATGCTCCGTACTACGCGCCCGGTCGCATTAAGAACTGTTACCCGCCCGTTCGCTGGATCATTGACTACCAATGTGTCGCCTCTCGTGCGACAAATGCTCGTGATCTGTTGGAATTCCCCGGGGCCGTTGCCCTTCCGACCAGTGACGCCAACTTGTTTTCCTCTCGCGCTAAAAAATCGGATGCGAGTCTCATCAATCACAGCGTGACGACCGTCAGAGAGCCCGACACCCACCAGATAGCCGCCGTTTGCCGTAAACTCGTCCTCAGGATTGGACTTCAGACCGCCGAGGTCGTGGGAAGGCGTGGGGGCCAGCGTGAATGCGATTGGAGACTCACGGCGAGCCGGGTTGTCCACCGTCCGTACCCCGCTGCCAACACGGGCGCTCGCGCCTTGGGCTGGGAGAACCGGTGCATACACCGTGATCATGGCGCTCAACCAGATGGCGCGCCCTGCCGAGGACAAAAGGAATGGACTCCGCGACTGTTGAGCTGCCATCAATCCTCCGGATTCCTCGTTGCTCCCTAACGGCTTGCGGTTCTGCTGCGAGGCCTGGTGAGGCCGCCGCAATCCCTGAATAGGCCATGCAGCGCGGCGGCCGAACCGCTTGGCCTCGACAGCAGCAAGCGCGGGTTAGACAGCCCCGTTCCATGTTCCAGCGCCCGACGAAGCCTTGTCGAGCTCCTCAGCACGAGCCCGAGCCGCTTGAATAACGTGCTTCGGTGCACCAGTGGACTCCAGTAACGCGATCGCAGTTCGGGTGCTCGCAGGCCCTGACCGGCACATGAAGTCAAAGCTCAGTCCTTCCGGCCCGGTCGTCTCCCGGAAGTGGACCGGCGTGTAGAGTCCCTCAAGCATGGAAACCAGCTCTCCATCATGCGTCGCGACAATCGCAGCGTGCGGATTGCCGGTGACGTGGGGGGTGAGAAGTGCCCGGAGCACCGCCTCACCCGCAGCCAGTCGCTCAATCGTGTTCGTGCCACGCAGCAATTCGTCGAGCAGGAACACTGTTGGCAGCGCCCCCTCAGCATCATCGAGCAGCTCCACCACACCATCGGCTTCAACTTGATAGTAGCTCTTGCCCGCGGACAGGTCGTCGGTTCGACCAATAAGGCTCCGTACCCGGAAGGGGCGCCCGTCCCACGATGCTGCGGGGCAGGTGTTGATGGCCCTCGCCAGTGTGGCAGCAATGCCGACCGTGCGCAAATAGGTGCTCTTCCCGGACATGTTGGCGCCGGTGATGATTGTTCCACGACCGGCGCAGATCGTGGCATCGTTCCCAACAGGTGCGTCGACCAGCGGATGGCAGATCGCTGTTGCGTGTGTACAAGCGGATGCCGACCAGTTCGGAGTGGTCCATGCTCGTGGCTCTGCGCGCAGTGACGCGACCGACAATGCGACATCGGTATTGCCCACCCAGGCCGCCACCCGTGCCAGTACCGGACCGAGTTCCTTGAGATGCTTTGCGCTGAAGAGCAACGCATTGGCATCAAGAATGAAGAGCAGGTTCAGGTATTCCCAGAGCGATGCAACGAGGTCACCGGAAGCGACTGGGTCACGGCTAACCCACCCCGCGATCTTTCGAAGAGGCCGTAGTCGCTCAATATCAGCTGCGATGGAATCCGAGCCTTCAATCGCAGGACCTGCCGCAGCCAACAGGCGCTCTGCCGCGCTGATCAAGGGGCCCATCTGTCGCATCGGTGCCAGCAGCTGAGGGACTTGCCACGCCGTCGCAACTCGGACGCCCGCGTTGATCACCAGCAGCGCCACGCAGACGAGAAAGATGCGCGGTTCAAAGGCGATCCCGATAAGGCCTGTGAGCATCAACAGGGCGAGGACGGGAAAGATCCAGTACCACCACCGTACTCGGATCAAGGAAGGACGGGTGATCACCCACAGTCCGTTGCCGAGTGTACGTCCTGCGCCGTCCAGTTGAGCGCCGACCGCCTCACGGCACGACTGATCCGCCGTGAAGCGCTCCGTCAGCACTTCCATATCGGGTGATGCGGCCCACGCCACGCCAGAACGCAGCCGCCAATAAAACATCTGCCGGCCGAGCGCTGTATGAGTTCGATCGAGCGTGGCAAGCACACTGTCAAGATCGAGGTCCACCCACGTCCTGTCGTCGATTTGGGTATCAGCATCGTCGGGACCCTTCATCTCGAGCCAGGCCTCGGATACCCGGTCGTCGTCCAGGACGGCGATCGGAGTGATCGCTCCCCAACCGGTGCGCAGTCGCGACAGTCGCTTCCGCCGACTCCTCGCGGCTTGGGCCACAACCGCAGCACAGCCGAGCAGCGCGACAAGCACCAACACGGCAATAATGGTCACGGGCCCTCAGGGATCTGGCAGTGAACCGACTGGCTGACGAGATCTCGATCGCCAGGGCTGTCTAACGATCTGCCGTTCAGCGGCGGCGTGGAGCGCCGTCCGCTGCAACGGCTTGTTAGCCAGCTGCGCGCCGAACCCGACCGGTCGGCTGCGCGGATTGGAGTCCAACGCCGCGCTCGTGCTGAAGTGCGTCGATAAGCGGACAATGGACGTTCCCCGTGGCCGCGCAGCATTTCTCCACGAGCTCGCCGAGTACCGCCTCGATTCGCCGTAGGTCGGCGAGCTTCGATCGTACGCCCGTGAGTTTCTCTTCCGCTGCCACGCGGGCCTCATCGCAGTGCGCGCCATCATCCAATCGGAGCAGGCCCGCGATCTCTTTCAGGCTAAAGCCCAAACCTTGCGCCGTCTTGATGAACCGCACTCGCGCAACGTCGTCCGCACCATACCGACGGATCCGCCCGAACGGCCGCGGTGGTTCGCGGAGCAGTCTGCGGCGCTGGTAGAAACGGATGGTCTCCACGTTCACGTCCGCCGCCGCCGCGAAGGAGCCGATGGTGAACTCCTCTTTGGCCATGGGGCCTCCCCTTGACTCCGTAGTTCGGTACGGTTGTAATGTTAACCATTGTGGAAACCCTACGAAAGCCAGAATCCCCCGCGACCGCCTCCGCCGGACGGGTCGCACTGTTCGCAGGAGGGCTGGCCGCGCTGCTCGCCTCCGCCTGCTGCCTGGGCCCGCTCGTGCTGCTGATGCTCGGGATCAGCGGTGCCTGGATCGGAAATCTCGCCGCCCTCGAACCATATCGGCCGATCTTCATTGGAGTCGCCTTGGTCGCGGTGTACTTCGCGCACCGCAGGATCTTCCGCCCCGTTGCCGAGTGCTTGCCGGGTGAGGCCTGCGCAGTCCCCTCGGTCAGTCGGGCGTACAAGCTCCTCTTCTGGGTCGTCGTGGCGTTGCTCGGCGTTGCACTGATCTTTCCGTATGTCGCCTCTGCCTTCTACTAACTGGAGCACCACATGCGATTCCTGCGTTCCGCGGCCATTGGCCTGATGGTCCTGATGACCGCCGCCTGGGCCAAGCCGAAGACAATCACACTCTCGGTCCCCGGGATGACATGCGCCACCTGTCCGATCACGATCAAGGCGGCATTGAAGAAGGTGCCCGGAGTGTCGGAGGTAACGGTGAGCTACAAGGCACTCGAGGCCGTCGTCACGTACGATGACGCGAAGACCAACACCGATGCCTTGATCAAGGCGACCACCGACGCGGGGTACCCGTCGACAGTCAAGCCTGCCCAGCGTCCTGAGAAGGGGTCTCGATGAACGGACCTGACCAGTCAGAGTTTGCGTCTCGGTGTAACGTGGCCTTGTCGTCTGCGGCTCCGACAGACGAGGAGGTGACTGTCGAGCGCGCCGGAAGTTCGGTACGTGTGGCGATCATCGGCAGCGGAGGCGGTGCGATGGCTGCCGCACTCAAGGCAGCGGAACTCGGAGCGCAGGTCACGCTCATCGAGCGAGGCGTCATTGGCGGCACCTGTGTCAATATCGGGTGTGTCCCCTCGAAGATCTTTATCCGCGCCGCGCACGTCGCGCATCTTCGCCGCATCAGCCCGTTCGACGACGGAGTCAGCGCCGCTGAACCGACGATTCAGCGCGTCCGGCTCCTTCGTCAACAGCAGGCCCTGGTGGACGAGCTGCGGCGCGCGAAATACGAGAACATCCTCACTGAGCAAGACTCAATCACCGTGGTGCACGGCTCGGCGGCTTTTCGCGATGCGACCTCGCTCTCCGTCACGCTCCCAGACGGCGGAGTACAGACCGTCCACTTTGATCGCTGCGTGCTCGCGACTGGCGCGAGTCCGGCTGTCCCGCCGATTCCAGGGCTCGGCGGTACGCCCTTCTGGACTTCGACCGACGCGCTGGCCAGTGACGTCATCCCCGCGACTCTCGCCGTGATCGGATCCTCGGTGGTCGCGGTCGAACTGGCGCAGGCATTCGCGCGGCTAGGTAGTCGCGTGACCATCTTGGCCCGGAGCACCCTTCTCTTCCGCGAGGATCCCTTCCTCGGCGAGGAGTTAGCGGCAGCCTTCCACGCCGAGGGGATCGACGTCCGCACCCAGACCTCGGTTCGACAAGTATCCGTCCACGACGGGTGCTTCCGGATCGAGACGAGCGCGGAGTCAGTTGAGGCGGAGCAGCTCCTTGTCGCGACGGGCCGCACACCGAACACCACCGACCTCGGTCTCGACCGGCTCGGGCTCGTCACCGACGAGCGCGGAGCAATCGTGGTTGACGACCGGATGCGCACGAACATCCCACACGTGTACGCGGTCGGAGACTGCACGACGCAGCCGCAGTTCGTCTACGTTGCCGCGGCTGCGGGCACACGCGCAGCCGTGAACCTTATGGGCGGCGAGGCCAGGCTGGATCTGTCGACGATGCCGGCCGTGATCTTCACGGATCCACAGCTTGCCACCGTGGGCCTCTCGGAGGACACGGCGCGACTGACCGGCGTCGAGACCGATAGCCGAACGCTCGCGCTTGAGCATGTGCCGCGTGCGCTGGTCAACTTTGACACGCGTGGAGCGATCAAACTCGTGGCGGAGGCCGGTACCGGTCGCCTGCTCGGCGTGCAGGTGATTTCGTCCGACGCGGGAGAGATCATTCAGACCGCCGCGCTCGCGATCCGAGCCAGTATGACAGTGACCGAGCTGGCCGACCAGCTCTTTCCATATCTCACTATGGCAGAGGGGCTCAAGCTGGCGGCCCAATCGTTCACGAAGGACGTCTCGCAACTATCCTGCTGTGCGGGTTAGCAGTCTGCGCACCGAATGTGTCGACGCCGCCGCGTGAGCGCTGTTGGTTCCCCTGCGCGCTCTTGGCACGCTATGGGTCCTTCGTGTCTGGCTAACGACTTGCGCTTCTGCCGCGAGGCCAGGTGAGGCCGCCGCGGTCCTCAATCAAGAATACAGCGCGGCGGCCGAACCGCCTTGGCCTCGCCGGCAGCAAGCGCGTGTTAGGCGGTCTTAGCGGGATTTTTGATGAACTCGAGGAACTCGCTTCCCAGTTGGCTTACAGCCACCTTGGGCCCCGTCCCTGATGCCTCCGTAACGATCGCGCTTGTCTCGGCAAGTCCCGGGAACCCATCAAGCACTTCGGAAAACCGGACGAGGGCACGAATCTGGAGGTCGTTGCAAAAAAGAGTGAACTGATCACGTCGACAGTCAATACCGGCGGACTCGACGATGAGCGCGAAGAGTTGCTCGTAACTAGCGCACTCAGCAGCAGCCGCTTCATTGAGCCGAATCTGCGCGAAGATCATGATGTGAGTGAGGGTGAGCTCGTCCACGAAACGGATAAATAGCAGCTGCATGTCTGTTGGCAGACTTGATCCAGTGATGCTTGCCTGTACGGCGTTCCCCAGAAGCTCGCGTTTCGCCCGTTTGTGCGTGCGGACAGCGGATTGCGTCGCGGTAAGGAGCACGCTCACGAACTCATCACTTTGAAGGTGAGCCTCAATCGTGCGATCGCGAGCGTACAGCGAGCGAATGCAGTCCTCGATATATTGGCACCACTCTTCCATGCGCTTGTCAAACGGTGCCCGCACAAGCAATGAAAAGAGCTCGCCCGCCACTCCAGCAGAAGCCAGCGATAGTGCGACGCGCATTGCTGTAAATACTGCGTCGTCCTCGGATCGTCGAGGCACCAGAGAGCCGGCAATCGGACCCACTACTCCACCTCCTCGAAATTTGTGGGTCCAACCGCCTAACGTGGATTGGACCCGCGTACCGACCCTAGTTCACCCTGGCTGCGCCACAGGACGCGACCCCACCCCCACCTCCACCCACATCACCCGATGGTCACTCAGGTAATACCGCACATATTCGCTGAAGGTCTGCTGGCCCTTCCGCGCCCACAGCTCCCGGAACACCATCGCGTCGAAGTCGAACACCCCCACG
>JBDSMU010000200.1:0-15218 GCA_039915685.1 Gemmatimonadales bacterium
GATTACGTGGGAATCGAGCTAATGCCTCGGTGGTCCCCCGACAACGACGAAATTCTTTTTCTGTCGAGAAGCAACGCGTACGCAGCCCCGGCTGTTGGCGGAGCTGTCCGACTCGTGGCCAAGGGCACCGACGGCGACGGAATGGTTCGCTCGGCCTCGTGGTCTCCGACGGGAGACTCAATCGCAATCGTCCGGAATGACTCGCTCCTCATCCAGAGCCTGGCGAGGAGAGGGTCGCGATTCGTTGGGGCCGGAGCACAGATTCACTCGTGCGTATGGTCACCTGACAACCGATGGATCGCGTGCATCTCTGGCAACTGGATTGCGTTGACGCCGGGCCCGTTATTCGGAAATGATGCGCCGACGTCGATCGTTCTCTTTCCGGTTGCGGGAGGAAACCCCATTCAGTTTACGGACAACGGGGTTGCGAATGAGAGCCCCGCGTGGTCGGCGGATGGCAGGTTCCTTTGGATCGTATCCAATCGCGATGGTGCATCGTGGGAGGTTTACGCCATTGCTGTCGGAGGTAATGGCGAGGCGTCTGGCTCCCCGATTCGCATCGGTCTGAAGGCTGGATCGATAAGTCTTTCCTCCGGGCGGATCGCTTACTCGGTCCCATCGCGCAAGGCAAATATCTGGCGCATTCCAATACCCGCTGGGAACTCCGTGAACGTGGCCGAGGCTGAGCCGGTGACGAGCGGGACTCAGGTGGTCGAGCTGCTCAGCGCGTCGACCGATGGCAACTGGCTTGTCTACGACAGCAATCTCCACGGTGATGCCGACATTTATCGCATTCCAACCAGGGGCGGCGAGCGTGAGCGGCTCACGACTGATCCGCGCCCCGAATTTGCACCTTCGCTGTCACCGGATGGGCGCGAGGTAGCCTGGCACCGATTTGTGAATGGGGAGCGTCACCTGTTTGTAAAGCGAATCGACAGTGATGCCGAGCAAGAGATACTTCCGAAACCGGGAGATCAGGGCGTGCCGCGCTGGTCTCCTGATGGTTCATCGCTTGTTGCATGGAGTCACAACAAGGAACGCGGCGCCGTATTCGTCATAAAACGGCACGCTAATGGCCGTTGGCAGCTCCCCGCTTGGCGGCTTGAGGCCGGCCAGCTTCCAGTGTGGTCGCCTGACGGTCGATCCATTGCCTTCGTGCTTCTAGATGGAAGCGTGCAGATGATGTCGGCCGATTCAGGCGCGATGCGCAGCGTGTATTCGCCGCGGCCCGAGAGCGGTGACCCGCTAGCGGTGTTCCTCGTGTGGGAAGATCCGGAGACAATCTGGATGATGGGCCAGAGTGCGACCAGGCAGGACATCTGGTCGCTTCCGATTGCTTCCGGCCGGCCTCGCCTGCTGGTGAAAAGCGACGACTTGCGCCCTGGGCTTTCGGCGTCGTTCGCGTCCGACGGCACCCATTTCTACTTCGCACTCGACGAGCGGTTGAGCAATGTGAGGTGGGCCGAGCTCAAGGCGCGGTAGGGATCGGCCTGTCTGTGACCGGTCGGGCCGTCGCGACCTCCGTGTCGAGACGTGGCAGTCAACCGCTGACCTTTTCGCTCGTCCCAACAACGATGCCATCCTCGTCCGCCCAGAGCCGGTCACCCGGCGTGAATGTCACCTCGCCAAACGTGACCGGCTGATTGGCGATACACGGCAACCCCGACTCTCCGCGCCTGGGGATCGTGCCCAGTGCGCGGAGCCCAATCGCGACCTCCCGCGTCAGTGCCGTATCACGCACGACGCCGTAAATCACGGCTCCCGCCCATCCATTCCGCGCGGCCATATTGAGGAGCCGCTCACCAAGCACCGCACAATCACGTGATCCACCCGCGTCCACAACGAGCACGCACCCCTGTCCCGGTTGTTGCAGCGCCTCGTAAACGGGTCGGTAGTCTTCGAACACCTTCAGCGTCGCGATCTTGCCAGCGAATTTTCTCAGGCCCCCAAAATCAAGAAGTGGGCACACGACCGCTGAGACGCTGTCGGGATGCTCGTCGCTGAGGTCCGCAGTCGCCCAGCCCGCCCCGCTCACGGCTTCAGGACCGTCCACTCGACACCGTTGAGCAGGTTGCCAACCGCCTCTGCCGACGACGTTGTGTACGCGAAACATCCCGGGTCGCCGTCCGCCACCATTCCCTCAAACCTGCCGATGGTGGTGCGGACCCACTCGTCACGGGCGTATTGGCGCCTGAGGCACAAGCGGACGCGATAGGGCTTCTCGAATACCAGTGGCTTGAGCTCGCCCTTGCGGGCACGCCGGACGGCATTCGCCGCGGCGTCGTGCAGCATGTGTTGCACGCGCGCCGGTGAGAGCGTCGCCGCCGCCGAACCCGAAAAGGCAGTCTTGACCGTTACAGTCTCGATCGGGCCCAGCATGGCGATCGTCTCACTGGTAAGGGCATCGTCGCCCGCGGCAAGGATGAACGGCACGCCCATCTCGCCGCCGATGAACGCGGCGATGCCCGCCTCATTCAGCGCCTTCCCGTTCACTGTGAACGAGTCGAAGGCAAAGTTGTGCGCGATCACACCCGGACTTCCGGCGTTCGCATGCGCGCCAACGATCATTATCCCGTCAACCATGGGGTTGAGGCCGGTGGACATCACGATCGGCTTCGGATACCCCCGGATGAGGATCGCCTCCGGATCGAGGAGCTCGGGGAGCACGTTGCGGAACAACGTGCCGCCATGCCCTTCGTTGACGATGAACTGGGTGGCCCCGCCGGCACGCGCGCCGGCAATGACCGCGTTGACCTCGTCGGTCAGTTCCTGTCGGAAGCGTTCGTGCTGCGGGGTGCCACCCCGGTCGACGGGCCGCATCTCGGTGCCGTTGCGCACCGCGCCGGCCAGTCCCTCCATGTCGGCGATGATGTAGACCGTGAAGCCGCCCTTCTGCATGTCCAGTTCGAGCTTCTGGCGCGCCATCTGGTATTCGGTCACCCCGAAATACGCTCCGGGCGGGGTCGTGTCGCGCGGAGCGACGACCGGTGCGGCGCCCTGCGCCGAAGCCACCGCCGGTGCGGCGATCATCGCCAGCGCCATCGCGACGCGCGTCACCGGATCACCACACTTTCAATCGCGTCGAGGAGGTAGCCCATTTGCCGCGCACTGTCAGTGACCAGCACAAAGCTGCGATCCCCCGCTTTCTGGAGCTTGAACTCGGTGAAGGCCGCCACCGAATCGATCATCGCCTGAGGGTAGCTGCGGCGCATGGTGAACTCAACTTTGTACGGTCGGGTGAGGGTAAAGGGCGCAATCTTGCCGTCTCGCTCGCGCTTCACCGCCTCGGCAGCTCCCTTCTGGAGCATCTCGCGCACCTTGGCGGGGCTGTAGGTGATCGCGGCACTCCGACCCACTGCCCGCTTCGTGACGATCGCAACGAACCCGTCGCCAAGCATTTTCCGCGTCTCTTCGATCAGGGCGTCATCGCCGCTCACCAACGATACCGACACACCCATCTCGCCCGCGATCAATGCGTTGATGCCAACCTCATTGAGCACCGTGCCGTTCACCGTGAACTGGTCGAAGGCATAGTTGTGCGCCATGACGCCGGGGCTCCCGGCATTGGCATGGGCGCCGGTCATCATCAGCGTGCCGAAGCTGCTGTCGATGCCGGTGGTCATTACCAGCGGCTTCGGAAACCCACGGATCAGGATCGCTTCGGGGTCGAGATCCCAGGGAATGATATTGGCAAAGAGATTGCCGCCGTGCCCCTCGTTCACCGCAAAGCTTCGCGCCCCTGCAGCGCGCGCGCCGGCGATCGTGGCGTTCACCTCCTGGGTGAGAAGCGACCGGTAACGGTCCCAGTAATCCGGGCTCGAGCGGTCCTTGAACGCCTCACCCTCGTTCCCCGCAAGCACCTCACGCGAGTCCACGGTGCTGCCCATTCCTTCCATGTCGGGAACGATGAACACCCGGAAGCCCGGCTCAGCGGGAATGGTCTTCGCGCGGAAGAGGTTGGTGCGGGCGCGCTGCGCATCGGTCTGCTGCGCGACAGCAACCGAGGTGGTGAACATCGTCAGCACGATCAGGCCTACTGTGAATCGGCGCATGAAAACCTCGGTGTGAATTTTGGTCGGCACTTCTATCCCAACACCAGCATCTTCAACTCGGTCATCTCCTCAATCGCGAATCGTACCCCTTCGCGTCCCAGTCCTGACTGCTTCACGCCACCGTACGGGAGGTGGTCCACCCGGAATCCTGACACATCGTTGATCACTACCGCACCGACGTCGGCCATCTCGAAGGCACGCATGATACGACGCAGGTCGTGGGTAAATACCCCTACCTGAATCCCGTAGGGAGAGTCATTCACCATCGTCAGCGCGTCCTCAAAGTCGCGGTACGGTCTGACCGTGACGACGGGAGCGAACACTTCGTCGCAGTTGATCCGCATTGAGCTGGCGGTCCCCAGCACCACAGTGGGCGCCAGGACTGCACCACTGCGCGTACCGCCCGTCGCGACCGTTGCGCCCGCCGAAACCGCCTCTTTGATCCACGACTCGGCGCGGATCGCGCTGGCCTCGTCGATCATCGGGCCAATGTCGATTCCATCCGCCAGCGGGTCGCCGGTTCGCAACGAGGCAACGGCGGGAACGAACCGCGCGACGAAGGCATCGTGCACCTGCTCGTGTACCAGGATGCGCTGGGTCGAGATGCATGACTGGCCTGCGTACGCGAAACCACCGAGGACGCAGCGCGCAACGGCGTGATCGAGATCGGCGTCGGGCTCGATGATGACGGCGGCGTTGCCACCGAGCTCGAGGGCCACGTGCGCATGAGCGGCACGCGAACGGATCATCCATCCCACCCGCGCCGAACCGGTGAACGATATCAGCCGCACCCGGAGATCGTCGAGGAGCGGAGCGGCGGCGTCATTGCTGCACGGCACGACCGACAGCGCGCCTGGCGGATAGCCCGACTCGGCGAGGATCTGGGCAAGGTGCAGCGTGGAGAGCGGGTCCTGCGGGGGCGGCTTCAGCACCATGGTGGCGCCGCACGCGATTGCCGGCGCCAGCTTGTGGGCGGCGAGCAGGATGGGAAAATTGAAGGGTGTGATCGCTGCAATTGGCGCGAGTGGAAAACGCCGAGTGATTGCGAGGCGCCGCTCGCCGTGCGGCATCAGGTCGGTTGGAATGACCTCACCGCCAATTCTCTTTGCCTCTTCTGCGCCTTGGTGGAAGACAAAGACGGCGCGGTCGATCTCGGTGCCGGCCGCAGCAAGTGGCTTGCCGGCCTCGGCGGCCAGCAGGTGCGCCATCGCCCCCCGCTGGCTAGTGATGGCCTCCGCAATACGCTCAAGCACAGCGGCGCGTGCGTGGCTCGGCAGTGCTGCCGCAGCGGGGGCGGCAGCGGTCGCGGCATCGAGCGCGGTCACGACGTCGGCCTGCGACCCCTGCGAGGCGAGCCCTACGGTATCGCCCGACCACGGGCTGCGAATGGTCGATCGATCCGGCGTCGTCCGGAGTTCGCCCGCCAGCAGCAGGGGCCACGTTCTGGGTTCAGTCACGATTCTCCCTGCGTACATGAACGAAGTGCTCAGTCGCGTTGGACGTCCGCCGGAAACGTGGTCTCGCCAGACCGGGTCTCGGACTCTGAAAACCGGAACACGCCGAGGCCTCCGGATCGCTCCAGGAACGCAAAGCGCACCACGCCGGTGTCTTCGATTCCCTGTTCCCGCAGCATCCCCTTGACTTCGTCGGGACGCATTTGCGCCAAGTGGAGCGCGTGAGGAATCAACTTCCCTTCTTTGATCAGAATCAACGGCCTTCCCTCAAGAAAAGCGTTGATGGACTCCGCCTTCGTCTGGGCCACGGCGAACAACCGATTCAATGCGACCACGCCGGCGATCACCAGGAACGCGTACAGCAACGGCACCTGCGGATAAAACATGGTGTCGCCGGCCGCCGAACCGAGCGCGATAATCACGACACTCTCAAACGGTGACAGGTTTCCGCTGCCTCGCTTCCCCATCAATCGAACTGCCAGCACGGTAAAGGTGTACATCGCGGCAACGCGAAACAAGATTTCCAGAAAGAACATCGGGGGCTCGGACCCCACGAACATTCGATGCCAGTCGAACGGCGATACGGGATCCATTCTCAGACTCCCAGTTTCGAAGGTGCCCACCCGCGAGCAGGCTTGAGCTCGGGTTGTTGGCAAAGCTACACCGGACCACGGGTGGTGCGCCCACGGGTGGTCCGACCCTGCAAGTCGGACATCACCCCGCCTCGGCACTCAGGCCGTGTAAACTCGACATGCGGGCACGAAGCGAGCGGCCGCACGGCCCAAGGACCGCGCCGCGCCGCGCTGATCGAACTCGAGGCGCTCAGCGCGCTCGGGGAACGGGAGACGTAGATTTGTTGATCGTCAATCGTTGATCGTTGATCGTTCCGACCCCACGTGCGCGACCACCCAGTCGCGCCTACACAAGGCGGCTTCCTGTGCGCGTGATCGCCATCCTCGCATTCCTCGCCGCCTGTTCACCAGCACCTCGCTATGACGTCCTGATTCAGGGCGGCACCATCTATGACGGCCGCGGTGGAGCGCCGTACGTCGGCGATGTCGCCATCCGCGGTGATCGGATTGTTGCGGTGGGTGAGGTCCCCAAGGGGCGGGCCATCAAAATCATCGATGCCACTGGGCTCGCGGTCGCCCCGGGCTTTATCAACATGCTCTCCTGGGCCACCGACCCACTGATCGTCGATGGTCGGTCCCAGGGCGACATACGACAGGGTGTCACGCTCGAGGTGTTTGGCGAGGGCGAGTCGATGGGGCCGTGGAACGGCAGCATGAAAACCGAGTGGCTCGAGAACTTCACCGATTACGTAAATGGTCCAGATCGCGCCCGCGAGCTGCTGGGCGGTGACGTGGTGCCGTGGACCACTCTCGGTGAGTACCTCTCGTTCCTGGAACGGAAGGGTGTCTCGACCAATGTCGCCTCGTTCGTGGGAGCGACCACGGTGCGAGTGCATGAGGTGGGCTACGCGAACCGTGCGCCGACTGCGGACGAGCTGGGACGAATGCAGGAACTGGTGCGCACCGCAATGCGGGAGGGTGCGGTGGGTGTCGGCTCCTCGCTGATCTATGCGCCGGCGTCGTACTCCGAGACGCCCGAGCTTGTGGCGCTCTCGAAGGCAGCGGGTGAGCACGGGGGGATGTACATCTCGCACATGCGGAGCGAAGGCAATCGGCTGCTCCAGGCGGTCGAGGAACTGCTCACCATCTCGCGCGAGGCAAACGTACCGGCGGAGATCTATCACCTGAAGGCTGCCGGAGAACGCAACTGGGGCAAGCTCGACTCGGTGATTGCGATGGTCGAGTCAGCGCGTGCGTCCGGCCAGCGGATCACCGCCGACATGTATCTCTACACCGCGGGGTCGACCGGCCTCGACGCGGCGATGCCGACCTGGGTGCAGGAGGGCGGCTACAAGGCGTGGGCGGCCCGCCTTGGAGATCCGGCGATCAGGAGGCGTGTCAAGGCGGAAATGCAGGCTGATCAGGACGAGTGGGAGAACCTGATGCAGGGTGCCGGTGCCGAAGGGACGCTGCTGGTTGGCTTCCGGAGTGATTCCCTTCGACAGTACACCGGCAAGACACTCTCGTCGGTCGCTGCGGAGCGGGGCACCGACATCTACGACACGGCGATGGACTTGGTCGTGGCCGACGGCAGTCGCGTGCAGGTGGTCTATTTCCTGATGTCGGAAGGAAACGTGAAACGCGAGATTGCGCTGCCGTGGGTCGCCTTCGACAGCGATGCTGGGAGCATGGCACCGGAGCCGCCGTTCACCGATGCCAGCACGCATCCGCGTGCCTATGGGAACTTCGCGCGGTTGCTCGGCAAGTATGTCCGCGACGAACAGGTGATTTCGCTTGCGGAGGCAATTCGGCGGTTGACGTCGTTCCCCGCGGAGAACCTGGGGCTCACCGAGCGCGGCGCACTGGTGATGGGCAATTTCGCCGACGTCGTCGTGTTCGACCCGGTGACGATCATCGATCACGCAACGTTCGAGAAGCCGCACCAGTATTCGACCGGCGTCCGCGACGTGTTCGTGAACGGGGTCCAGGTTTTGTCGGGTGGTGAGCACACGGGTGAGATGCCGGGCCGCGTTGTGCGGGGGAAGGGGTGGGTGGAGGGGACAGACGAGAAATAGGAAGTGCGGATGGCGGCACCGATCACCCGAGATCCTGCTGCCCCTGCGTCGACCCGACCTTGGCCGCTCCGATTGGAAGCTCAGCGGCGCTTCGATCGAGAAGTCGGGTGCTTGGTTCGCCAAGCGTTCTACGGGCGATTACAAGCGCAAATCGAGCCCACAATGCGCCGGCAAGCGCACTCGCCCCGATAATCGCACCGAAGTAGCTCAGGCCAGCTCCCGCCATTATCGGACGTATGCTCAGCAGCGTTGGGACTAGAGCACCCGCCAGCGCGCCCCACGCGGTGACGCGGTGCAGAGTCAGCTGGTGGAGCCGTCGAGTGCGCTCCAGCGCGATGATGGCGACGCCGAATGCGACTCCGCATGCGGAACCCCAGAGCACCGAAGCGGCTTCCCACTCTCCCAGTTGCCTGCTTGTGAGATCCCATCGGAGTGCCCGCAGCAGCCACGGCCGCATTATCACCACAAACGCCACCAGCCCAACGAGTGAGCCGATGCCACCCCATGTGATCGCGGTGCCCAACAGCCCGCGAATGCGCCGAGGGGGAGTCATAGGACAATCCTCATGTGTGTCGTGCCGATGACCTGCCCGTCAAGGGCGAGCGCGATCACGATCAGTACCCGTCTGGGTTCAACTCAGTCCACTGGCCAGTCGGGTGGCGTTTGCGGTGGATTGCCAGTCATCGCTTTTGAGGGATAGGCCTCGGCAACCGCCTCCCAGTCGACCTGGTGAAACAGGGCGGTGACTTGCTTCGACCACTTCACCTCCAGTTTGATCCACCGTACCACTTCCCGCTGCTTCTGGAGCAAATCGGCCGAAACCAGCTTCTCCTTGGCAAGCGCCTTCTTGAGGGCCGTCACCTGCTTCACCAGCTTCTTCACCTGCGCATCAATCGAAGCCATGAGCCGCTCCATGACAGTGTTCGCAGACCGGGAAATCCAGCCGGCGCGCTCGGTGTGTGGAACGTCCTATCATACGTCGCGGCCCGCAGCCGTGCCAGCGGCATGCTACCGACGCAGCGCCCGGAGCCGCGCCGCCAAGCCTTCCCGCACGTTGGTGAGGCCAAGCCGCGCCGCGGCAGCTTCACGAACAGCAAGGCTTGGCGCCAGATAGAGGAGGTGGATCTGGGCGCGGGGTGAATCGAATAGATCGGCGGCGTCGATGGCCCCGCGAGCATCACCAGTCGCGAGGAGCAGCTGTGCGAGCAGCAACCGCTCGTTCGCCAGCGACTCCCACGGATCCCAATTCACCGGCCCGACTCCGCCCACCGGATGCAGGGCCCGTAGCAGGCGCAACGCGGCGGTCGTATCGCCGCGCACCAGCGCAAGCCGTGCTGCGGCTCCGTTGGCGACGAGCTGGTCGGCCCCGCGTCGCGTCGAATCCGCGATGACGCGACTTCGGCTGGCGACCGAATCCAGCTTCGAGGTGTTGCGCCTGTGCCATTCCCACAATGACAGATAGTGCAGACGGGTGGTCGTCATCTTGTTGATCGGCATGGTTCCCAGGGTGGCCATCGCCGTCGCGGCCGGGGCCTCGGCGAGCGGCGAGCCGGCGACCGCCGCGAGGATGTACAGCGATGGCGCAGCGCGAACACCGGTCGCCAGCGCCGAATCGAGCAGTGTCACCACTCGTTGCTCCTTCCCTTCTGCCACCGCCTGATAGCTCAGTCCCTTGAGTGCCGACCAGCGATAGATCACGTGCATCGCGGTGGTGTCGGTGTCGAAGGCGAGCACCGATTCGAGGGCGCGTCGGCTGCACGCGGGATAGCGGGCGCCAGCGCCGAGGATGCGCGCGACATTCACCACGCGCTCGCTGGTGCGTCGTACCGCGGCCGCCCAATCGATGCCATCCGGTCCGTCGGCCGCACAGCGCACCGTCAACTCGAGCTGATAGGCCCAGTTGCTGTCGGGATTCGCAGCCTGGAACTGCGCAAGCAACTGCCGGGATCTTGGCACTGCGCCTCGACGTGCTGCCGACTCGGCCAGATGAAACATGGCCGGTGCATACGCAGGGTTGAGCTGCAGCGCGGTCGTGTATGCCACTTCGGCGAGCGAGTCGAGCCCCACGATATCGGGGAAGAGGTGATAGTACGTCTCACCAAGCCAGGTCCACGGCTCGCTCCACGTGGTGTCTGCCCGCTGTGCGACACGGAATGATGCCACCGCGGAATCCACGGCGCCCAAGAGGTAGTATCGAATGCCGTGGGCGAGAACGCGTTGACGCTCCGGCAACTGCTTGTCGAGCCGGAGTGCGACGCCGATGAAACGTTCCGCGGCATCGAAGTCCTCCAGCGCCGCCGCCGCCTTTGCCCCGGTCAGTGCCGCGACACCCATCGCCGAATCCTTGGCCAGCGCTCGGTCCATGTGGTCCAGAGCCGCGGCGAACTGCGAGCGCGCGTACTCCTGCTCGCCCTGCAGCCAGTCGGCGATCGCAGCTGCGTTGCGGTCGGCAAGATACGAGAGGTCGACGCGCCCGTTTGGTGGCAACAGGTGGGGCAGGATGAGACCGATGGCGCGGAGGGCAAGCTGAGGTGCCGTGAACGCGCTTGTCGGCCCGGTGGCGCTTTCCTGGCGGACGAGCGAGTCGGCGACGGCGTCGTGCAGCCGGACGATCACGGTCAGGGAATCTTTTCCAGCGACGACCGCACCATCGACATAATACTGGGCGCCGGCATCACGTGCGGCATTGCGACTGCGTCCCGCCGACAGGACAGGTCCAACGATCCAGCGCAGCGGTTCGGTGTGCTCCAGCACGCTGCCGATCATCAAGGCGACCTGTTCGCCCGTCCCCGTCGATGCAGCGTTCCCCGGTGTCTCAAACGGAAAGACGACCACCCGATTCGACGTCACCGCCACACTGGGGTTCCTCAGCAGCCACACGGCAAGGGCGGCGCCTGCCGCCATCGCGAGTCCCAATAGGGGTGGGCGCCTGAATCGTTGCCGCGCCTGAGGCACCCGCGCGCCGCCGGTCCACTCGCCCGTTGGCACATTGGCCAGCGCGACCGCGAAGTCGGAGGCAGTGGCGAACCGGTCGGAAGGAACTTTCGCCAGCGCGCGTTCGACCGCCACCTGCAACGCGGGTGGTACGGTGGCTCGTACCACCTCGAGCGACGGAGGACGCTCGGCGAAATGCTTCGCGACGATCGCCTGTGCGGTGCGGGCGGTAAACGGCGGATCGCCGGCAAGCATTTCGTAGAGCACGCATCCGAGTGCATAGATGTCGGCACGTCCATCGATCGACTCCGAACTGTCCGCCTGTTCCGGCGCCATGTATGCCACCGTGCCGATCGCCATGCTGCTCGACGTCAGGCGCTCGGTAGCTGCCGTCGCAATGGCGCGAGCGATCCCGAAATCGGTCACCATCGCGCGGCCCGACACCAGCATGATGTTGTCGGGTTTGATGTCGCGATGCACGACGCCGTGCGCATGGGCGTAGGCGAGTGCCCCTGCGACGTCGCGCGCAATCGCCAGCGCATCTTGTATTGGGAGTTGGGTCTCGCGTGTCAGGCGGGAGCGGAGCGACTCACCCGCGATGAGCGGCATCGTGTACCAGAGCAATTCGGCCGAGCCGCCGGAATCGAACACCGGTACCAGCGCCGGATGCTGCAATGCCGACGCGATCGCAATCTCGTTCTGGAAACGCTTGAGACCGACCGCCGATGACAGCGCCTGATCGAAGACCTTGACCGCGACGATGCGCCCGTGCCGACGATCGTCGGCGCGGTAGATTGTGGCCATCCCGCCACGTGCAACCACTTCGCCGAGCCCATACCGGTCGCCAAGGGAAGCGCGCACCGAGTCCAGCCCGTCAGCCAAGAGGACCTCCTGCCGGAAGCATGAGTATACCGCCTGCGGCAGGGTCGGGTCACCTTGCGCTGAGGCAACGCAACGCCGACCACAGTCCTGCTAACGGGCCTGTGAGTCGAGTCGTCTGCCCGACCGTCGGAGGAGACGACGATCAGGCCGACGCGCTTGAACAAATCGGAGGCAGGGTTTTGGAGATCAGGCGACGACTCGCGGCAGGTGACGCCGGCCTCGTGGGTCCTGCCCAAACCCCGAGGACCTCCCCCGGGGTGTCTATCGCGGAGCTGCAGGATTAGAAGCTGATCGAACCGTGCGTCGTGTACTCGCCGGTACCGGTGAGCCCCGCCAAGGTTGCAGATCCTGAGGCCTCACTCGAACCCGTCGCGCCGGCGAACCGCCCGGTGCCGCCGACATAGGTCTCGACGCCGACGAAGGTGACATCGGCGCCGGGGGGCGAGGTCGTCTGCCCGCTAAAGGTGGTCAGCAGCAGGTCGCCATTCGCGGCCCGATACGTCGTCGTATTGGTGAACTGGCCGTTGGTGATGTCCACGGTCTGGCGGGCGGTCATGGTGGTCCGACCGAGGTGCTTGAGGTTGCACACCCCCGAGATGTCAATCGTGAGCGGCGGGACCGAGATATCGACCGAAACGGTGGTGGTGCAGCTTCCCCCGGCGGGACGCGATGGCGCGGCTGCGACTTGGCTGGCGAGGATCGACGAACTGGTCTCTGGTGCCACCGGGAGATCGGCAGCACAGGCGCCAGTCAGGACGAGCGCGGATATCAGGAGTAGACGTGTCATGATATGATCCCGTGTGGTGAGAAAAGAGCACCTGCAGGACGGACGAACAACGGTAACGCTTTGGCGCCGATGTATGAGGAATGACTCACTTCCCGGCCAACTTCTTCCACTGCAGCCTTGCGGTGACGCCACCATGGTCCGAAGGCCACATTCCGCTCAACGCGCGCGATATGAAGGTGCCACATGGAAGCCTCCAGCGAGTCGAGAGCGACGCGGTCGGGAGCGCCCGGGACGATGAGTCGTGGGATGGAGACGCTGCTGTTGCGATGGACAGGGGGCATCGGGCTGCTCCGGTTCGTGAGGAGCCAGAGTGCCACCCGTGAGTCAAGCGGGAGTCAAGCGGAGGAAGAGTTCTCCTGACCTTACGCCGGACCGACGGGTGGTGCAGCGAAGGACTCAGAACGACGCCTGCAGCGCCAGCGCCGGCCGCAACTGCCCATCGCGCATCACCGGTATGCTTGCAGGCCGGTTGCCAGGAACGCGCCGATCGTGAGCAGCAGGCGGAGCTTCGAGCGTGGGGTCACTTGTCATTCTCCGATTAGGGACTGGGAGGGCTGACGGGCTGTCCCGCCTCCTCAAGATGCGCCGACCGGGGCGCGCAACCTCGCCGACCTGCCCGGGCCATCGCGTGGGTATCACGACCGCCTCGGGGCACTTACCGGAGCGCCGTTACGGTACCTGAAGGGCGAGACGGGACCGGGTCATCGGCGTCAGAAGAACGGTCAGTACTTGATCGAGCCGGAGCTCTTGTAGGCGCCGACCTGCGTCACAACTGACGCCTGCCCCGTGATGGTGCCGGAACCCGTCGCGCCTGCGAACCTGCCGGTGCCGCCGGTATACATCTCGGTCGCCGTGAGTGTCAGGCCTCCGAATGCGTCGAACACGGCGGCGCCATCGTCGATCCTGGCATGAAGCTCGTCGCCGTTCGCGGCAACGTAGACTAGATCGGTGCTGACGAAGGTTACGGTATTGGGCCCCGTGAATGTCACCGTTTCGCTGAAAGTGGCGGTGGCCTTGCCCAGGTGCCGGAGAATGCAATCGGCTTCAAACGTTATCCGCTGAACGTTGGCTGGTTGCCCCTCTGTCGGGGCGAGGAATTCGAAGCGGGTCGTGCAACTGCCTCCAGCCGGCCGCGCCGCCTGCACCTGCGCAGCAACCGCGCCTGTCAGCGCTCCAGTAGCGGACGGTGAGTCCTGCGCACAGCCGACCACACTCATGGCCGTGCCTGCGACCAGCAAGAATACGATGCGGGACATTTGTAACTCCTGTCGAGGATGTTGCGGTGTAGACGCCAACCAAGGGAGTGATCGAGGGCTGGACGTCAAGGGTACGGCCCGGTACCGGGGACAGTAAGAGGGCCGAGGGCATCAACTGAAATCGCCGGTCGCCCGTGACTCACTTTCCGACCAACTTCTTCCACTGCAGCGTTGCGATAACGCCACCATGATCCGACGGCCACATTCCGCTGACCGTGCGCTCGGCCAACTCATCGCCGACCATGGTCATGCTGACCGGTCGCACAGTCGAGTTCCCTCCCCGCCCCTCAGGGCGGACCAGGATCAGGTCAATGCGCTTGAAGAGATCGGAGGAACCATTCCGGAGATCGGGCGCCGACTGGCAACAGGTGAAGCCGGTCGCCTGCGGATTCCCGACCCTCGCAAGCCAGGCATCCTGAAAACCCGCCGCGAGAAACTGCTTGTAGGACGTGACGGGAGCGGCGTCCAGCGGATCGCTGTTGAGATCCCCGGCGACGACCACAGGGAACGGAGAGTTCGCCAGCCGGTTGATCAGTTCGCCCGACTGCGCCAATTGCAGTGGCAGCGAGGTCTCCTGCGGCTCAAGGTGGCTCGTCACGAATCGAACCGTGCGACCGCCCTCGCTTAGGTCGGCCATGACCCAGCCGCGGACCAGGTCGATGCTCCCCGCTGGAAGCACCACCGGCACGTGCGCCGCGTAGTTGCCCGTGCTCAGGTTGCTCACTCCGATGCCCCGCCGTGTGAGCACGACATCAAAATCCTGCAGGCGAATGCTCGCCCCACCCAGGGACAAGTTCGCATCAACATTTGCCACCTGTCCTGCGACGGCATAGTCCAATCCACGTGCGGCGAGTGCCGCCTCGAAGATCGGCAGGAACTCGACCTGAACATCAGGGAAATACGGTGCCAATCCGCTCACCGTGACAGTACTGACCTCGTTCAACGCGATTACATCGGGCTGCTGCTCCGCCACGAAGCGGGCGATGGTCGCGGCTCGCTCCGGCCAATTGGTGGCAGCGAAGGTCTGAAGCGCGGTGAAGAGATTTGCCTGCAGATCTTCGGGCGCCGACCCGAGGACCGCGTCGACGTTGGCGCCGACATAGACATTCTGCGAGTAGACCACCAGGTCCTTGGAACCGTCCCCGGACGCGACGGCCGCGAGGCCGTCGTTCGATGGGTCTGCGGCGGACGGGACCGTGCGCTCGG
>JBDSMU010000050.1:0-6302 GCA_039915685.1 Gemmatimonadales bacterium
TCGACAGGCCGCCGCCGGTGCTACCGGTCCCCACCGCCATCCGTCGACCGTCGTTCGTCAACGCAAACGAATTGAAAGGACCCGACCAACTCGTGTCGATGGGTGTCGCGACCCCTTGCCGATTCACTCGGACCAGCTCCGCGGCACCGCCCCCCCTGCTGCGCGCATAGAGCAAGGTCCCCGTACGGGAGACGCTGAGAAACGGCAAGGTCCGGAAGGATGCGTGGATAGTGGTCCCTTCGAGCACGGCCGTGGCGGGCCCCGTGATGCCGAGTGTCTTCAGGTCAAACGGTGCCACCATCGCCGTAAAATCAGTCTTGACATACAGCAGGTAGCCGGTCGGGAGGTACCATCCCTTGAGGACATCGGGGAGAAGTCGGGTCAGCGTTCCAGAGCGGAGATCGATCACGCTCAAAGCGCTCGTTGCGCAGTTTGAGGTGCACACGGTTGTGAGCACGCCGCGCGCATCTGGCAGCGCGGTGGTGTTGACCAGGCCATAGCCGAGCATGGTGGTGTCGCGGAACGCCACGGTGTAGCCGCCCCCTGAGGCGTTCACGCGCCGGAGCGAGGTACCGTCGGGAGATGGGTAGACGATGGTGTTGTCGTCCAGCCACGCAATGAGGTATTCCTGCGATGCGGCGGAGTCGGCGAGCAGCATCGAGGCACCGCCGTCGAGACGCACCTTCTTAAGTTGCCGATCGGCGGTGAACGCGACCCATTCGCCGTCGGGTGAAAAGTCGGCGGCTGCGCCACGCACGGTCCCCGGGATGGCAACCGCGTCGAGCCGGTCCGCGCGCTTGAGCCAGAGCGGGGAATTCTGGATCGCCTTCCGAAAGAGCATGTGCTTTCCGTCTGGCGACAGGGAGAGGAACGACCCCGGGAAGTCCACCTCGAGGGTATCGCTCACCACGATGGTTTGCCAATTGGGCGTGGGCTCCGCCGTCGGCCGCAGCCACGCAGCGGCGGCAGCGACCAGCGAGAGCACAGTGACGGCGCCGAGGGCCAGCGTCGTGCGATTGCTCCGTTTGGCGATGGCGACGCCGCGCGTCCGCGAAGTCGTGATCGTCGCAACGCTTTGATTGCTGAGCGCCGCAGCAAACTCGGTCGCACTCGCAAAGCGATCGGCCGGCAGCTTTTCGAGGGCGTTGAGCACCGCATCTTCGACGCCAGGCGGAATGGAACGCCGCTGCGCCGACAGGGAACGCGGTTGTTCGGTCATGATGCGCGCTACGATGGCCTGCACGCTTGGGCCCGTGAACGGAGCCTCGCCCACCAGCATCTCGTACGTGACGGCACCCAGCGCGTAGATGTCGCTCCGCGCATCAATGGTGCGCTCCCCCATCGCCTGCTCGGGTGACATGTACTGCGGCGTGCCAAGTGACAGACCGGTCTGCGTCATCCGCGCGCCACCTGCAGTCTGCACCGCGAGCGCAATCCCGAAATCAGCCACCAGTGCATGCCCGCCCTGCAGCAGGATGTTTTCCGGTTTGATGTCGCGGTGGATCACGCCGAGCCCGTGCGCGTAGCCGAGCGCATCGGCAACCTCGCGGGCGATCAACACCGCGTCGCCCACGGGAAGCTGGCGCTCGCGTTCAAGCCTGCTGCGCAACGTTTCGCCGGTGACGAGCGGCATCACGTAATAGAGCAACCCGTCGGCCTCACCCGAGTCCAGCAGCGGCAGGATGTGCGGATGCTGCAATCGGGCTGTGGTGCGGATTTCACTCAGGAATCGCTCGCCGCCGAGTGCTGCGCCGAGATCGGGATGCAGCACCTTGATGGCGACGTCGCGGTCGTGTTTGATGTCGTGCGCGAGATAGACCGTGGCCATGCCACCCTGGCCGAGTTCCCGTTCGAGGCGGTAGCGGTCGGCGACTGCGGTGGTGAGGCGGTCGAAGGCGTCGGTCACCTCTCTACCGCTCCCACGCAAATGGACCGATCACTTGCTCGGCACGGACGACGATGCGTTCAAGTTCCGCAAGCAGTTCGGGCTCCTCCTTGAGGAGCGCCAACGCCTCGAGGTCCGTCCAGATTTGTGGCCACATCAACACACCGCGCTGCCGCAAGATCACGCCTTCCACATCGACCCAGTCCTGGGGTCGTGCGGCAAACGCCTTGTGCACGATCAGATCTTCCGCCGAGCAGGTGCGCAACTCGGCTCCAGGTACGAGCTCAGCCTTGGAGGAACGCTCGATGGTGGCCGCCTCGAAGGGCATCGCGCCCAATGCGACATCGATCGCGAACCCATCGTGGGTGCGAAGCAACACCACCCGATGTTTGAGCGCGAACTCGAGCGCGTTGGGAACTCTACCTTCGAACTCCGTGAGCAATTCGTCGGCGTATGCCGTTTCATTTCCGAATCCGGCCAGAAGGGTCAAGTCGAGATCGTTCGTGAGTCGCGGTGTACCCCAGCGAAAGTTCGCCACGCCGCCGATGAAGCAAAACAACCAATCGCGACCTTCCAAAACCCGTTGGACGTCGGCGCCAGCCTGCAGGAGGCCCTTCAACGCGGGCGGGCGCGGTGCAGGATCGCCTGTTGGGTCACCAACCCCGAGGTCTGGGATTGGACACGCTGACGCGCGGCCACGATCGAGGCTGCCTCGAGATCGTCGGCAATGCGAGCCAGATCGACGTGCGAGAGTTCGTCGAGTCGCACCTGGAGAAGGGCGGTCGCAGCCGATCTCCATTGAGCCAGCCACGCGGACTGCTGGGCGGGTGTGGGGCGAATGTTCATCGAGGAAATCTAGTGTCCCGATACGGGATCCAAAGTAGGTTCAGCGACTGGACCAAGAGCGAGATCAGATCTGGATCGGGCAAGGGTCGCGCACCGAGCTCACGCTCGCCGCGGTAGCGGTCGGCGAGGGCAGCGGTGAGACGCTCCATGCTCATCCTTTGCTCGTCGCTGAAGCGACGGCTCGGCTGATGTCACTGAAGTGACGTCCACTCCGAGCCGTTCCAAAGATCGCGCTCGCCATGAGGCACTCCATGAGATCGAAGGTCGCGTTAGCGACATCAGCCGAGCCGCGGCTTTCAGCCGCGACCTCGATCACTTCCCGACCTTGCGCCGCAACTCCGCAAAACCATTGACGGTGATGATGACCTCATCACCGGTTGCCGAAGATGCCGGCAACTTCACGAAATAGAACGAGCGATCGTCCGGGGCCACGGAATAGGCGTTGTGCCGATTGTCATCGAGGTAGCGTGCCGCCGAGAACAGCTTCCGCTCCGCAACAATCCGGAAAGGGGCCGACGGGGCGAGTTCAGCGGCGACGAGGTTCTGATCTCCATCCCGATAGAACAGCTCCCGCCCCGAGTGCGACCACAGCGGCTCCGACCCCCCATTGTGGGACACCGCGTACCGCGCCGTGCTGGCGTCGGGAAACGGCCGCACGTACACCTCTGTGCGCCCAGTCGCGTCCGAAAACGCGTAGGCCACCCACCGACCATCGGGGGATATAGCCGGAGAGAATTCCTCTGCCGGCGTGGTCGCAACCGGCACCAAAGTGGAATCTCCCGTGGTCCGGCGCGCGAAGACGTCTCGCCCGCCGCCAGAACCGGCTCGGAACAGGATCCAGTTGCCATCCGGCGAGTAGCTGCCCTCATCGACGGAAATCGGTAACGAGAAGAGAGGCGTTGCTGGGGCACTCCCGTCGGCGGGGACGTGATAGGTCGCGATTGGTCCGCCCTGGTCGGAGGTGTACACGACCTCCCGACCATCAGGCGACCAACTGGGACGGTAATTCTGGGTCCCACCTGCCGAGAGTTTGGTGAACGAGCCATTGGGTAATGCCTTCACCCACAGTTCGAGCCGCCCACCCCGCAGCACGGAGACGGCGAGTTGCGACCCATCGGGCGACGCCGCGGGGGACCCAATCTCGCCGTGCCAGTTGGGATCGACCACGTCCTCCCGGCCACTATCCCGATGCACCCGGACGACTTCGGTCCCGGGACCGCCCATCGAATACGCGAAGGTGCCATCCTCGGAAACCGAGAGCGACCCCACCTGGGCGACGGCAACGGCAAGTCCCGTCGTGATGGTCGTGAATCCACCGCTCACCGCACCGGCCTTCGGATCAAAGCGCGCTGCGCGGAGAGTGCCATCTCCCTGCACGACCATCAGATGACCACTCGGTACGTATCGCGCCAACACACCCGGAGCGATTGCCGTGACCTTGCCCGACTTGATGTCCATCACGCCGACAGTCGGATCTCCAGTGACGGGGATAACGGTGAGGAGCACGCGGCGCCCGCCGGGGAGCGCCTGAGGCCAGTAGTAGAAGAGCGCATTGGACGCCGCCGCGGCGGTTCCCACCAACTCGGCAGGTCCACCACTCTCACGGATCCGCATCAGGTCCCGTCCGAATCGCGGACCGCTGAGATAGTAGATCCACCCATCATCACTCCACGACAACCCGATGCCATAGGTGGAATCTGCGACCAGCGTGCGGACGGTGCCGCCGTCGAGGGGAAGGACTTTGAGCGCACCCGGGAAGCCGGTGTTGAACGCGATTTGTCTGCTGTCCGGGGAGAACGTCGTTGCCCAGGCGAGATCTGCCCCCGGCAGCGGCTTGGAGGACAGTTCATCGCTGGCGCGTGACATCAAGGCGCCCTCGAGATTGGAGTAGAGCACCCGGGATCCGTCTGGCGCGAGGACGGGATTCCCGAACGCGTTGGAGAATTGATCCATCCGGACGCTGAAGCGCCGGATCGGCGATTTCGGAGCGCGCCGTGTCCACCCGATGACCGCGACAACGGCGAGCACGAAGGCCACCACTCCGAGTGCCGCCGCACGACTGCGCCACGTGCGGCCCTCGCGCGACGGGGCGAGATGAATTGCGGAGGCTGCGGTCGCGTAGCTGCGGTCCGCCAGCGCGGCGGCAAATTCTGCCGCCGTGGCGAATCGATCGGCGGGCAACTTCTCGAGTGCAGTGAGAACGGCAGCCTCCACCGACACCGTAATGTTTCTCCGCTGTGCGATGAGTCCGACCGGATCGCTGGTCATCACCTTCGCGATGATCGCCTGCGCGGTCGATCCGGTG
Source organism: Gemmatimonadales bacterium (assembly GCA_039915685.1). Lineage (GTDB taxonomy): Bacteria > Gemmatimonadota > Gemmatimonadetes > Gemmatimonadales > GWC2-71-9 > Palsa-1233. Next base: position 5,037 of record JBDSMU010000050.1, read on the forward strand.
AATGGTGGATCACCTGTCAGCATCTCGTAGGTCATCACCCCGAGGGCGTACACATCGGAGCGGGCGGTAATCTCGCGCTCACCCATCGCTTGCTCGGGACTCATGTAGTGCGGCGTCCCGAGCGACATCCCGGTCTCGGTCATCCGCGATCCGCCGCCAGCGCTCGATACCGCCAGTGCGATCCCGAAATCTGCGACTAGCGCGCTGCCGTCGTGCAGCAGGACATTCTCGGGCTTGATATCGCGGTGGATGACGCCGTGGCGATGAGCGTAGTCGAGTGCCCCCGCAACCTCCGTGGCCAGTCGCACCGCGTCGCCAACCGGCAGCTGCTTCTCGCGCTGCAATCGGTCGCGCAGTGATTCGCCCTCGACAAACGGCATCACGTAGTACGCCGTCCCGTTCACTTCACCTGAATCGATCAAGCCGAGGATGTGCGGGTGCTGCAGCGTGGCGATGGTCTTGATCTCGCGCAGGAATCGCTCCGCGCCGATCACCGCCGCCAGTTCCGGACGCAGCACCTTGATCGCGACCTTGCGGTCGTGCTTGAGGTCTTCCGCGAGGTAGACAGTGGCCATTCCGCCGGCGCCGAGTTCGCGCTCGACGCGGTAGCGGTCGGCCAATGCTGCAGTCAAACGTGTGAGCGAGTCGGTCATCGTGTGCGCGTCGCTCGAACGACGAGCTCTCTGCTGCCAAGCTCCCGCTCGAAAGTGTCGCGGCCGGCGATCGCCAATGTGAGATATTCGATTTTAGTGGTCATCACGCACCCTCCCCATCGGCAGCTTCATCGGCATCGAGCATCTCACGGAGAATGATCACATCCTGCCGATCTTGTGGCCGATCCGCCCGACCCAGGACCTCGGCCGAGCAATTGAAGGCACTGGCTCCGAGAATACTCGCGCATCAACACTGCGAAGCGCCTTGGCGAGGCGCTCGAGGTTTTCCTTGCTCCGCCTCGGCGTGAGGTCGGCATCCGTAGTGAGCCGCGGAAAGCCCTGGAGCCGGGCCGCCAGTGCGCGGCGCCCGCATCACAGGTTGATCCTCCGCACCAGTGTCTCAAAGCGGGGATGGCCGTGCAGCGGTTTCAGCAGGAACGAGGCACGGATTCCGTAGGCGGCACCCGACCGCTCGGTCACGGCGTGCTCAAGGTGGTCGAGCGCCCGCTCGTAGTCGCCGAGACCGATGTGCACGAATGCAAGATGGTAGGGCGAGACGAACGTCGACTGGGAGAGTTCCTCGAGAGTGCGGAGAACGTCCCGCGCCTCCTCG
>JBDSMU010000062.1:0-6952 GCA_039915685.1 Gemmatimonadales bacterium
CAACGCGACTGCGACCGTCTGGCCACGCAGCTGAACCGTCGTCCCCGCAAGCGACTCGGCTACCGCACTCCGGAGGAATGCTATGGACGCTAGAACTCAGTGTTGCACTTCAAACTTGATATCAGACCGCATCACCCGATCAGTTAGCAGGCTGACGACCGGTTGAGGGTCCCATCTCAATGCGTGGAACCGCTGCGCCGCCCGGATCCTGCGTGAACCATCTGCCGACCGCCGGCAGAATGTGATGCGTCATGCGCTCGCGCACCTGATCGATGTGGCCGCCTGTGAACGTCGAGTCAGCATAGTGAACCCGCAGGCTGTCCAGACGGGCGCGAAGCACTTGGATGCCGTCGAGGATGGCCGTTTCCTCGGTCCCCGCCTCCAAAAGCAGTGCGGGCTGACGATCGCCGCGCCGCACCATCTCGGAAGCAAGATCCGGCGGCATCCGGGCGAGCCATCGTGCCCTTACTGCGAGATGCGCAAACACTATCCCGTCGGCACCTGCACTGAATGGCAACTCATCGAACAGCCGCGGGTTGGTCCGGCTCCCATCGAGTGCAGCGGCGAACGCGAGGACGAGCCGCATCTGACCAGGCGCGTCTTGCCACCGAGTCACCGCCGAGAGCGCGGACCACACTCTCCCGGACGGGGCGAGCGGACCGCTGAGGGCGATCAGGGCTGGGCTGCTTGCATAGACAAAGCCGAAGACGTCGGGGTGCGTGAAGCCGATCTTGAGTGCGCCAAACCCGCCCATCGAATGACCGAAGAGGGCCCTGCGCGCACGTTGCGCCTGAGTCCGGTAGTGACTGTCGACATGTCGGACAACATCCTGCACCACAAAGTCTTCCCAATTCCCAAGCGCAGGGGAATTGGTGTACCAGCTCGCCCCGAGTGCATTGTCGGAATTGGGCATCACCACGATCATCTCGGGAATCACCGCCGCAGCCATGAGACTGTCGAGGGTGACCTCGAGATTGAGCCCTTGATAGGTTTTCCCGTCAAGCCATTCCTCGGGGACCGACGTGGCACCGTGGAGCATGTAGAGGACGGGATACCGGCGGGAGGATTGATTCCGGTAGGACGGTGGGAGGTATATCACCATCGGTCGTATTGATCGATCACCGACCACATTCGCGGCGAGGCCGGGTGACGAGACGGAGTCGGTCACCGATGTGCCTTGAGCGATGACGGGATCAGTCGCTGCAACCGAGATGGAAGCGAGGGCGACGAGCCACTTGAAGCAGTTCATACTGGCCTCCGGCCAGGAGACAAACGAGTGCGCGCCAACCTCACAATCAGCATGTTTTGGCTGTCTAACGACTTGCGCTTCAGCTGCGAGTGCGCGGCGTACTCTTGGCCTTGGTCCGCGTCGAAGCCCGGCGCCGAGCACTCGACGGCTGCAAGCGCTTGTTAGGCTGTTGCCGCATATCCTGCCGCTCGTCCGCGATGCGTTCGGCGAGGTACACCTTGAGCAGGCTTTGGTACGGCACGTCGCGCTCGTTCGCCAAGGTCCGGAGTTCGGCGAGCAACATGTCGGGCAGCCGGAGCGAGATCGTCGTCGTGGATGGCTTGAGATTGGGAAAGGTGACTCGGCGCGCCTTGCTCCAATCCACGTACTCCGTGGAGTCCGCCGTGGCCCAGAACGCACGCTCCTCGTCTTCCGAGCGAAACGTAGGGACCGTCTTAAGCTTGGGCTTGGGCATATCGGGTGCGCTCCTTTCGGTTCATGTTCCTGGCCGAGATCGGCCGAATGTGGCGGCCTCGGATCGTGAACACGAGATGCAGTAAACGATTGTCCACAGTACGGCCGAGGGCGAGATAGCGGGGCTCGCTGGCAGAATGTTTGAGGTCGATTGCAAGGAGGATCGGGACATGAAAAAACAGTTGCTCCACCTCAGCACGCGTCACATCGTGGCGGGCCAGTAGCTTGGGCTCGTTGGCCGCGTCCCACTCGAATCCCTCGGTCTCTACCAGCAAGGCAGCTAGTGGATCGTTCATGGTGAGAAGTATATGGTCACCATATACAAGCCGCAACTCGGCAGCGGGCCCTGCCCAAACAGCCTAACGGCTGGCGCTTCTGCTACGAGGCCAGGTGAGGCCGCCGCAGTCCACCGATAAAGAGTACATCGCGGCGGCCGAACCGCTCGGCCTCGTCGGCAGCAAGCGCGTGTTGGGCGGCATGCCTACGCAGGGCCTCGCAACCGCTCCCACGCCGCTCGTGGCGTGAGAATAGGGATGGTCGCTTGGCTCGCCACGACGAGGAGATCCTGATCACCCGTGACGAGGAGCTGCGCCCCGCCGACCAGCGCGGAGGCCAAAACCCATGCGTCATCCGGATCGCGAATGGCGAGCGTCGACGGCTCCGTCGGGCGCGGCACGATCATGTGGCTCTCTCGCTGACGTTCGACAACGTTGAGTTGGTGGGGCGACGCATGAAAGCGATCGGTGAGGACGCGGCGCAATTCAACCAGATTCACTTCGCCGGTCAGCAGCTCGTGTTTCGCCACGACGGCCCGGAAAAGATCGGCGCAGAGTCCGCGGGCGGTAAATGCACTCACCAGGACGTTCGTGTCCAGGAATACCTTCATGAGACGATCTTGAAGACGTCCTCGTCGGTGAGGATTCCTTGAGCCTCGGCCAGCGGCACAAGCGTCTGCCGGATCTGTTCAAACTGGAGGAGTGCGATCTGTCGCCGCACCGCATCGCGGACGAGTTCACTGCGGCTTCGCCCGAGCTGGCGGCTCAGCCGATCCAGTTCGCGCTGGAGTTTCGGATCAAGGCGAATGGTCACCGTGGCGGTTTTCATGTAAGACAATGTAGCACAGGCGTCTGCTCTCGGCAAGCCCAACCCTGTCCGCCCAACGGCTTGCGGTTCTGCTGCGAGGCCAGTGAGGCCGCCGCATTCCTCAATCAAGCATACAGCGCGGCGGCCGAACCGATCGGCCTCGCCAGCAGCAAGCGCAGGTTAGCTGGCAGTACAAAATCACTCGACAGTGAAATAGTCGGAATCCAGGCGCTTTATTTCAAGGCGCTTGCCCGCGCTGACCCCAACGTCGTGATCAATCATCAGCTGAGCCAGGTGCGCCCCATCTATGAGGACGATGGTGGTCTGAAGGGTGGTAGGAAATGCGAGCGCCTCCGCGCTGAACGCCGAGGAAGTGATGAAGACTCCCTTTCGTGCACGCTGACCCTGTAAAGCACCCGCAAACCGTTGAATTTCCGGGCGCCCAACGGTTCCTTGCCAACGCTTCGCTTGGACATAAATAGATTCCAATCCAAGCTGATCCTCCTGAATAACGCCGTCAATGCCTTCGTCGCCGCTGCGTCCAATGACGATTCCGGCGTTCTCTCGCTCTCCACCGTAGCCCATTGCAATTAGAACGTCGACGACCAACTGCTCGAACGCGGCTGGTGCCATTGTCGCAATCCGCTCTCGAAGCTCCAATGCCAACGCCGTTCGGATTTGCTGGTACCCCTCATCAATCAAATCCTCGGGGGTCCGTTCCGATGATAGATCAGGACCTACGGCTGCGTTGGACGCCCCTTGCCTAACAGGATGCTGTGACCGTGTGCGGAAGGCGACGTGTTCTGGAAACTGGTCGAGAAACGCCAAGGTGATTGATTCAACTCCGTCCGCAAGCACCGCACGGCCTCGTTCTGTGAGGCGGTACACGGCCCTCCTCGGCGCCTCAATAACACCAGCCGCCTTGAGATGGGTCTTGGCCCAGCCGATGCGATTCGCAAATCGTGGCGCCCTCCCGCTCGGAATTCGCTCAGCAATTTCTTCGGGGGTCAGCGCAAAGTGGGACGCTAGGGCTGCCAATGTCTCTTGGCCCGTTCGCTCCCCGGACCGCAGGTCATGGAGGAGCGGAACCATGATCGATTGAAAGTCCGGAATTGCCATCCACCTACCTCGTCACAAATGAGGATCTCTGTCCAGCTAACGGCTTGCGGTTCTGCTGCGAGGCCAGGTGAGGCCGCCGCATTCGTCAATCAAGCATACAGCGCGGCGGCCGAACCGTTTGGCCTCGACAGCAGCAAGCGCGGGTTAGAGCGCCGGTGTCACAAATCGTCCCGGCGAAGGCCGGTGTGCGTTGCGATCCGTGCCAGCATGCGGGGCCCGATCTCCTCTCCGTCATGGAACGCAAACACAAAGTCCGGCCAGCCCGCACGACTCAGCGTGCGATGGCTCCCGGACTCACGTTTCACTTTCCAGCCGGTACGAAGCAACGCGGCGAAGACTCGACGCGCCTTGGCCGCTCCCCACGCAGTCATGCAGGTTGGAAACTGACCTGAAGGAGTTCCGGAACGGCCTCGCCATGCTCCATCCGATCGGCAAGCGAGCGAAGCGCAAGTGCCTGGACCCGCGCAATCGCATCCGGGCGGGTTACACCGTACGCCATAACGCCTGGCAGATCTGTGATCTCGGCAACCCAGCGGCCATCCATTTCTTGTTCCACTTCAAGATGCAACAACACTGGGACCTCGTCGTTCAGGACGCCATAATCTAGCATCAAGAGTCCGGTCGGTACCAACAAGGAGGCGCCACCCGCTGGGCGCGTTGACGCTACTTTCGAAGGTCCGCTGCCTGGGCTTCCTTCCAATAGGATCGGCCGTCTTTCGCCATTGACCACGGATTGCTCACTTCTCGAAGGGCCGGAAAAACCTCTGGGGCAGCAGCTGTGGCGACGGCTTCGCGCACAAGTCGTCGTAAGCGACGATTCGCGCGGCGCTTATCGGCCTTCTCGCTCTCTTGGGTAGTCATCCCGAAGATCGGTGTATGACGCTTCGATCGAGCCATTCCATCCTCATTCCAGTCCGTAGTGAGTCGCTCTAACGACTTGCGGTTCTGCTGCGAGGCCGGGTGAGGCCGCCGCGTTCCGATCAACAATACAGCGCGGCGGCAGAACCGTTTGGCCTCGACAGCAGCAAGCGCTTGTTATACCGCTACGGTGCTCGCCACTCGCACCTTCTTAATCCGATCTAGGTCGGGAGCCTCGGCGACCCCAGCGTGATAGAGGTCCCAGCGGAGCTGGAGGTTCATCCAGAGGTCCGGGGTAGTGCCGAAATACTTGGCGAGCCGGAGGGCCGTCGCCGGAGTGACTCCGCGACGCGCGTTGACGAGCTCGTTGACCCGCTGATAGGGAACCCGGATGCCGTCAGCCAAGTCCCGCTGGGAGAGCCCCATCGGATTCAGGAATTCCTCAAGCAGCATCTCGCCAGGATGCGACGGCGCGCCGTGTGTAGGGATGCGAACCATTTTGGCCTCCAAGCTCTCAGTCATGGTAGTCAGTGATCTCAACTTGGGACGGCCCAACTTCCGTCCAGACAAAGCAGACGCTGTACTGGTCGTTGATCCGAATGCTGCACTGCCCTTTGCGATTGCCCTTCAGCGCTTCCAATCGATTGGCAGGAGGAACCCGGAGGTCTTGCAGTGCGCCAGCGGAATCCAGCAGTTCAAGCTTTCGCCTGGCCACCACCCAGAGGATCGTGGGACACGCTCGACGAGCCCGCTTGGAGTCGTGGGCGTTGAAAATGTCCTCGGTGCCCGGGTCGCCAAACGAACGAATCATGTTAGCATGATAGCACGGGCATCATGCTATGGCAAGAGGGTCACTTCTGACGGTATAAAGACCTGCGCTTCTGCGGCGGGGCCCGCCGAGGCCCGCGCGTGCCTTCGTAAAGCTACGGCGTGCCGGCCGAGGCAGTTGGGCCCGACCGCAGCAAGCGCGTGTTAGATGGTATTTGCGCGACGGGCTAGTCGGACACCCCTTGGCGGGTCCGTCGGAGGCCAGTCACAAGCAACCAGAGCGGTACTGCTGCAATCACGCCAAACCCCATCCATTCGGGGATCGTGTGCGGGCGGTCGGCTGTTGCCAACCAAATGGAGTAGACAGCGACTCCGACGGCGCCGACCCCGACCATCAGCCAAGGAGGAGTGATCTCGAGCCTGCGTGACCGTCGGTACGGAATGAAAATCGCCATTGCAGCGTAGAGGACAATCATCGGCCACAGTTCACCTAGAGACTGCCAGCGCCCGTTGATTAGGCGTTGGACGGCAGCCGACAGAGCAAGCCCGGTCGCAGCAATTGCGGCAGTCGCGACGTATGCGACCTTGGAACTCCCCATGCGGCCTCCCCGAAAGATCCGGTTCGAAGTACCATCTAACGGTATGCGGTTCTGCTGCGAGGCCTGGTGAGGCCGCCGCGTTCCTCAATCAAGCATGCAGCGCGGCGGCCGAACCGCTTGGCCAGCGCGGGTTAGACATCATCCCGTTGCTGCCATCTCCGAGGGTGGCGTCGGGTGTGAATGACCCCGACCACACTCGTAATGTCGGGTAGCACGATGAAGTAGATCGCGTAGGGGAAATGAGGAACGATCGCCCGACGGAGCTTCGCCCCTACTTTCGGAAATGAGTCTGGAGCCGCGGCAATACGATCGACGGTAACATCAACCATAGACAGGAAGCGGCGAGCCGTTTCAAACGATCTCGCCGCATACCACTCCGTGGCCTCAGTGACCTCCGCTTGAGCCAGCGTGCGGAGAAGTACCTTGGCCACTATTCGAGCCGATTGAGCAGATTCGTGTGGACGTCGCTCCACGGCTTGCCGGCCTGCGGATCCCGCTCCACTTCGTCTGCGCGGCGTTCAAGCTCGGCGAGCATTTCAGCGGAAGGAGGCGGCATGTCATTCTGGTCGACACTGTCCCACAGCTCCCCGATCAAGTCGAGTCGCTCCGGGATGGAAAGTGCAGAGAAATCAATGCGCGTAGCCATGGGTTCAAGGTACGATCGGTCCAGATTCCGGGCAAGACGTCCTGGGTGATGTCTAACGACGTGCGCTTCTGCCGCGAGGCAGGTGAGGCCGCCGCGTTCCTCAGATAAGAGTACATCGCGGCGGCCGAACCGCTCGGCCTCGGCGGCAGCAAGCGCGGGTTAGACCTCATCGGGCCA
>JBDSMU010000122.1:0-9516 GCA_039915685.1 Gemmatimonadales bacterium
CGGAGTCCGCAAATCGAGCCGGAGCACGCGGCAGACGGTCCGCTCGCCAGGACGCCAGCCGACGATGCGATGCGAGAAGACATCAATCGCAAAGGCGACATGCACGAAGCCGCGCCACGTGGCGACGTATGTCAGGTCCGAAACCCAGAGCTGGTTCGGGCGGGTCGCGCTGAAATCGCGCTGCACCAGATCCTGTGGCCGATCCGCCAGCGCGTCCGGGATCGTGGTCCGGCACCGACGCCCCCGGATGACCCCGTGCAGGCCGAGTTCACCCATCAAGCGCGCGGCGGGGCTAATCGCCTCCACCCTCACCCCTCATCCTGAGACGTGAGATCCACCGGGTGGGGAATTTGAGACGATTGATCCCTCGGGAGTATCAGACGATCATTGACACAAGAGAGTCATTCTGAACGCGTGAACGAATCTGGCTCGCGGAGGGTCATGGAATCGGGTGAAGGTGGCTGCCGCAAAGTGCAGACCGGGGTCAATAAAACGCGGCTGCAGGCCCGGAGCGCTCGCTACATCACCAGACGTGGCAAGACCGGTCCGTGAGGTGGCCAACGCTCAGATCGCGCCAACCTTGACGATACCCAAGGCCTTCAGGGTCAAACAATCCACCCGCAACAGCATGTCGCGCGCTATGCCGAACCGTCCTGAGTCCGCGACACTGTAGTCGCCCACCAAGGCCAGATCCCGGACCTTTACCATCGCACCGACCGTGTCACGACGCTCGATCCTCGTCGTACGCTGCAACAGTATGGAAGTCGTGTCGCCTTCGTACCGAAGCAGCACCGGACACTGACTGACACCGGCAGGCGTCAGGCTCGATTCAGGGTCGACCGCCACCAGCTGGTGTGGCGCGGCACGGGGAAGCGGCGACACCACACCAAGTGCAGGAACACGTGAACGGCCGGTGGTGCAACCGTGAGCTAATATGATGGCGCCTATGGCCATGGTGCGCTGGCGCATACGGCCCTCCCCTGTTGAGATGTCGTTAGTGCCGGTCCAAGGCCTCGCGCACGAGAATGTCCAGCCGCGCGGAGTCGACTCCCCCGAGAACTAACTGGTCGTTCACAAGCAGTGTCGGCGTTCCTGGGATGCCCAGACTCCGGCCCGCTGCCAAATCCTCCGTGATTCGCGCCGCTGGTGCTCCTGACTCGATGCAACGCCGAAACTCGGGCAAGTTCGTCACTCCGGCCTCTCGCGCAAACTCCAGCCAAGGCTTAATCCCTATTTGCCCCTGCTGAGCGAACAACTGGTCGTGCATCGAGAAGAACCGCCCCTCCGCAGCAGCGCACTCCGCAGCGATCGCGGCACCGCGGGCCATCGGATGGATCTGATCAAGCGGAAAGTGACGGTATACCAAGGATACTTGACCGCCGTACCGCGCTTGCATGTTCCGCAAAAGATCTTTGGCGACGGCGCAATATGGACACTGAAAGTCAGAAAACTCCGTAACCGTTACCGGCGCGTTCGGACGCCCCAATCGCTGCCCTATGGATGCGACAGCACGCCAGTCATCGATTGTTCGCGTTGTCGCCTCATTCGCAACCGAGGTTCCCGCCCTGCCTCCGGCGAACCGATCACGCACGAATACGACCGTTACAGCCAGAGCGCAAAGCGCCACCACAACTGTCGCTGCGGTACCGACGGTATCTTTCGTCATCGCGTGCTCCGCGGCGTGTGCGAGCTGAGTTGACCTGGCACCGTCAGCGCCGGACGGGAGTCTTGTAGATCGTGAGAGTCGGCAGTGGATCCAGTGACAAAAGCAACAACGAGCGTTCGCAGGCCGTTACGGATGTCGTGCCCTCCGGCAAGGTATACGAAACTTCGTACGCCCCGGTTGCCCGCCGGTACACATCCATGATGGCGCCACCGTGGCGCGATCGCCCGCCAAATAGAAAGAACGCGCGCTCATCGTCCATCGTGGCGCTGTAACTACCCTTTGGTGCGGCCGGATCTATCCGCGTCGCGGTGTACTGCTTCTTGGGTCCGATCTTCAACGTCACTGCGCGTGGAAATGGCAGCGCCTCAATCCCAGGCATGCTTCGCATCGTGCCGTCCGGCTTCACCAGCATGAAACCGCTGCCGAAGAGGAAGCCCACGACGGCCCCTCCATCTTCCGCCTGGCCAACAACCGTCTGTCGACTGATCGGAGATGTTGCGATTTGTTGCTTCGTCAGCGGGATACTTCGCATCGTGCTCCCCATGCTATCAATCATGACAGCGAAGGCCGTCGACGTTGCACCGATCAGCAAGTACCTCCCTCCGGCAAGTGGGAGCGCCTGATGATTGTGCGATGTAACCTGCACTGAACGCACGAGGCTGCCCATCGGGTCGAACAGCAGGATCCGCCCATTTGGCGGATCACGCAGGACGATATTCCCACGAGTGTCCACCTTCAGGTCGGTTGGATTGACATACTCACCGGGACCCGAACCCTTCCTGCCCAGAGCCCACCGTAACTTCCCCTTGAGATCGAAAGACTTGAGTTTCATGTCACCGTAGTCAAATAGTGCGATCTTGTCGCCGCGGCACGCAATTGGCCCCGGGTCAAGCAGAACGTCATCATCGCCCCCGCCGATCTGCCCGATTGGCACGCCGGCGAACGGTTCCATGCGGCGTGGCACTTGAGCGGAGGCGGAAGACAAGGGCCCGTATAGTGCGGGAATCAGCAGCAACCACACCTGCACTCCGACGGCGTGTGCTCGCCTAAATACTTGCATCCGACGACTCCAGAGTGACAGAGAATAGTGTGGCAAGTAGCGGCGCCAACCGTTTCACAGCATCCTGCAGCAACACCCCGTGCAGCAAACCGCGCTTCGTAATCACAACGGCCGGCTGGGCGATCCCGTCAGCGGCGAGTGCACGTGTCCAAGCGGACAACGAGTCGGATGTCATGGGAAATCGAATACCGAAGTCGGCCTGAACACGACGCCGCACCGAGTCATGCTCGAAGGTAATGAGGCTGATGGCGGTCACGCGGACGCCGTGTCGCTCGTACAGCAAGTTCAGTGGCTCCAGGTCCATTGCCGTGAAAGAGCACGAGGCAGGATTGAACACGACATAGACACTTGCTGCGGTGCGATCCTGCGCCGCAATAAGGTCGCCAAGCGACAGCGGACTTTCCTTGCAGCCGGCCATCAACGCCAGCACAACGATTCCTGCCACCGTTCGCCACAATGCGACGGGTCGTGTGCCCCAGGCGCACCTGCGCACCTGGGAACACGTCTTGACGCCACGGCCAACGGTACGTTGTATCCCCGATGATCTCAGGGGAGCACCACCGGTTGATAGCAGTGATATTCGACACCGGCACCCATGATCTCGAGGTGAATGATCGCACACAGCTGTGTGCTCGAGTTTGGACAACCTGTGTACATATGGCAGGCCGCTGCCTCATCGGATTCTGCGGTCGTCGTCGCCGACAACGCTGACGACTCCGATGCTGCCATTACCAACGATCCAACCAACGCCGCGCATGACAACAGAAGTTTCCTGGTCATCTGCCCCTCCCTATATGGTGTGGTTGTGCGACATTCTCGTCTGCGAGTCGGTGATATTCGCAATGGAGACAGACGAGCTTCCGATGTCGCCGATATGCTACGGCCGAATCGGCTGAAAGCAGTTGTAAGCGATACTACCCTCGGCCGGTGCCGGTAGCGGTACGGTCACTATTGCACAGACCTGCGTCGAACTGTTGGGGCACTCAGTTTGCTCGCAAATCGCGGCTTGGTCTGCTTGACCAGCGGCCGACGCATGGTCAGGAAGCATGCCGAATCCGACAACCAGCGCAGATCCGATGACTGCCGTCATGGTGAGTCTTTTCATTGTCAGAGCTCCTTCGAGTTGGGGAGATTGATACTGCCGCGACTGGTGTGGCGTGCGCTATTCGCCAGGCGGCTTCGGGGTCCGCTGGTAACACTGGTATTCCACGGTTGGTCCGCCCGGCAGTGTATCGAGAACCGTGGTACAGAGATACTGCCCTGCGTTCGCACAGGTGGTCGCGGCACATGCATCTGCCGTCGCCTGCGCAGCGTGCGACGGCGGAGCGTTCAAGGCGACCACCGCGATGAGTGATACAGAGGATAGGATGGCAAGCCTACATGCAGACATTGGCAACTCTCCGTCAGGAAGGAACGCCGCGCGCGACCATCAAGGATCAGTCATCTTGCCTTAACAAAAGATATGGTTGTCGCCGCGTAGCGCATCTTGCGTTCGAGTTAGCGCGAACGAGTTAGAGCGCTCGGGTGCGAGTGCGCCAATGGGGAGGCTTGCCATGCACTCGGTCCGAAACTCCAAAGCGCAGCGAGCATCGCGCTCGCTGCGCCCGTCCGGGACCCCTGGTTGGTCCGCATGAGGATATGCTTCACATGCGTTTTCGCGGTGAACAGCTTTCGTTCAAGATGCGTTGCAATCTCGCGATCTTCGTATCCTGCGATAAGAAAGAGCCCAACGAACTGCTCGCACGGCGTCAATCCGAATCGGGACGACAGAATTTCGCGGCATTGTAGACAGCTATGATGCGGCGGAAACACCCACCGTGGCAGGCGCGCGTGGTAGTCTGGCATGTCACCTCCGTGGAAATGCGCATGCGAATACCTAGCATACACGAGACGAGCTGACGCTGTTGCGCAGGTATCCTGCTGATTGCCTACGTCACACTGGGTTCTTACGGAGGAGTTCCAGTTGCATTCGAACCCCCTGTGCGTTCGAACACGGGCGCGCCACGCTCGGGATCTGATGGCACGCGCGTCTTACTGGAATGAACGGGCTCCACGTAGCTGCCATCACTTCCACTGACCCCTGCGGCGATACGCACCCCCTTTAACGCCCTTGCTGGCCTCGAAGCCTCGTGCACGCGAAACTACGAGGCTCCTTGCGAAGTATTTGGTCCAGACTTGCATTGTGACTTCGGACGCCGAGTCGTTTACGACTGGGAGTGATGGCAATTCCGTTGTCGATGCGGCGGTTGTCAAGGCGGGGCGTTTTCTAGGACTGTTCCTAGGTTTACCGTAAGCCAATGCAATAGTTGTATTTACCGAACTGCACAGCACCGTCTGAACCCATTCTGTTGCCCAGACCGCTCGGTTTCCGCTCCACGAACCGCATTGCAACCGGTCAGCCGGCACCAGTTGGCCGATCACAACGAATGTCAATCGGCCTCACCACGGTACCACTCCCACCGTCAAGTTGGTCGTGTCCCGCAAGCTGTAGAAATTCATTCGGATTGAGCTGTACCCGGATTGGAAGACACCTCGTCTACGTGTACTATTTCAATTGACGTCCCCCACCAAAAAAGTTGGGCAGTTCAACACTAGAGTAAGTTCGCTGCCTCCCGGACCGTACCGAGGAGGCTAGGACCATGAAGCGGTCGAAGTTTTCCGAGGAGCATATCGCCTACGCGCTGCGGCAAGCGGAGAGCGGGGCCCCGGCGGCGGACATCTTCCGGCAGATGGGCATTAGAGAGGCGACCTTCTACCTCTGGAAGAAGAAGTTCGCCCATCTGGGCGTCAGCGAGTTGCGCCGCCTGCGCCAGATCGAGGACGGGAATCGTCGGCTCAAGCAGCTGGTGGCCGATCTCACCCTCGACAAAGCGATGCTGACGGAAGCCCTCCAAAAAAACTCTGAAGCCGGCACGCGGCCGGGTACTGGCCGCGTGGTTCCAGACCGCGTATCAGGTCAGCACCGTCCGGGCATGTCGGCTGGCAGGACTCAGCCGCACCGCGTGGTATCGACGCCCCCAGCGTGATCCCCATGACGCGCTGCGCACGCGCATTCGCGAGATCGCAATGGCTCGCCCTCGGTTCGGGGCTCAGCGCATTCACGTGATGCGGCGCCGCGAGGGCTGGACGGTGAACCACAAGCGTGTGCGCCGCCTGTATCGCCTGGAGGGGCTCCAAGTGCGGATGCGGGTCCGGCGCCGCAAACACATCGGCCTGCACCGCGGCCCGGCGCCCGAACCGGTGGGCCCATGCGACCGCTGGAGCATGGATCTTCTGCACGATCAGTTGGCCGACGGACGCCCGTTTCGCGTGCCCACGGTGGTCGATCAGTGGAGTCGCTCCAGTCCGATCCTGCCGCCCGCGGTTTCCATCCGTGGTCATGACGTCGCGATCGCGCGCGACCGGGTCATCGGCGTGCACGGGACGCCGCTATCGATCACTGTCGACCACGGCACCGAGTTCATGTCGCGGGCGTTGGAAGACTGGGCTTACTCACGCGGTGTGGCGCTCGACTTTACGCGACCCGGCAAGCCCACCGACAACGGGCATATCGAGGCGTTCAATGGGCGGTTGCGGGATGAATGCCTGAGCGTGCATCAGTTCGTCTCGCTGGCGGACGCGGGCGCGAAGATCGAGGCGTGGCGATGTGATTACAATGCAGTGCGGCCGCACATTTCGCTCGGGCACCTGACCCCGATCGAATTCATCACCCAACGTCAGGGACAGAGGGCCCACGAAGCAGCGTCACTCTGATTCCGAACTGTGTCCGAACGGGGCCAACGTCAACGTTTCGTAGTGCGCGCCGGCCACTTATGGGCCTCGGTGCGATTGTTTGTTTTCAATCAACGATCGATCGGCCACCCTAGTGCTTGTTCTAGCACCGGTTGCATAAGCGGCAGGTGGCCGTGCTTGCATTCACCGTCCACGGTCAGACACTTCCCTTGACGCTACGTTCCGTCGGCGGTAGATACTTTGATAGCAGAAGTCTGCAATACCATCGTCCATAGCTCAGTCGGCCCTAGCGCAGTCGTAATTCAGTCAGCATTAGGCACATCCGGAAGGAATGCATGATCCGATAGGTCGCCGATTCGCGATGCGTGCTCCCACGTCCCGCACCGGCATACTCAATGGGAGCGAGCCCTGTGGAGGATCGTAACATGGATGCGAATTCATCGAGGGTACGACTATTCGAGAAGGTTGACCCGTCCGTTATCAAGAAGGGGGCACCGCCAATCGTATTCTATCCCGTGCCCGACGGACACGTCGTGTTTGAAACTCAGGCTGAACTCAAGGCTTGGGAAGATCAGGTTCGGACTCGACTCGGCTTGCAGCTGAAAGGCTCGCTGGGGACGTCATCCGAGTCCTGTTCCGCCGGATGCTCGGACGATTGCGACTAGCAGCGTTGTCAAGCCGCTTTTACGGTGACCCGGGCGCGGGAGGGAACCGCCGATGATCAGGCAGTTTCTAATCGTGACGCATGCAGATGACCTTCACGGGCTCACCGTTCAAGCGGCCGTTCGCCAACGCGGGTTTGCCTGTCACATTGTCGAGTGCGATGAACTTGGCGGTCGAGAAGCGATTAACTTCTGCGTCGGACCTGACGGAGTCGGTCCTACGATGCTTCGCACCTCCGAAGGTTCGCTGCTTAACATCGCCGGCATTGAGACCATCTGGTGGCGACGATTTAAGGCGCGCCAACAGGTTGGCGACACTCGCATGGCAGACGATCGGACCTCGTTGATCGACAACGACTGTAGCGGTGCCCTAGTCGGCTCCTTACAGAACGGATTTTGTGGCAAGTGGATATCGAATCCGGTCGACACAGAATTCGCGTCAAACAAGTTGAATCAGCTAGCGGCCGCGAGCCATTGTGGACAGCGGATTCCGGATACCGTGGTCACTCAATCGCCCTCGGTAGTACGTGCATTCCTCGAGCGGCATGAACAACACGTGATTGTGAAGCCTGTAGTCGGGACGCGCGGACCGCTCCTGTTCACCCAAATGGTCCGCAAGGAGCATCTGAAATCGGAAGACTCCATCCGCGCCTGCCCGGCGATCTACCAAGAATGCATCCCGGGAACCAGACATATTCGCCTTAATTGTTTCGGTGACCGCTCATTTGCGGGTCTTATCGAGAGCGACGACCTTGATTGGCGCCCAAACCTTGACGTGCCAATTTCTCGCTGGCCGGTGCCGCCATCCGTCCATCGCGATATCCGTAGAGTGCTGGACCGCTTGAATCTTGCGATGGGAATCATTGACCTGAAGGAAACACCGGATGGGGAGCTCGTCTGGCTCGAGGTGAATCCCCAAGGACAGTTCCTGTTTTTAGAAGGGCTAACGGGGGAGCCACTGACCGAGCACTTTGCCGACTTCCTCACAACGGTTTAGTCGAGGGCCACCGTAGTTGCCGGTATGTGACCAGGGCGAGCAGCTAGGCTAGAGGGAAGGTCGTCCTCCACTGTCGTGGCTCGCAATGGCAAAACCTATCTGTTGACGATGGGGTGGCGGTGTTGTGCGTATTCGCTTCCGTTTTTCCCTTATTGCCAACCCGAAAAGGGGAGGCCGCGACATCTGCTCACTGTCGCAGGGGGATTGGTGTCATAGGACGCGACGCGAGATCCTCGTTCGCGCCACGATCGAGCCAATACTCGGACTTGTCTTAGCGTTCATGTGGCTAATTGCCTTCAGTCTGCAACACTCGCCTCGTCACAACAACCGGATTGTAGCGACACCAATCAGAAGTCTCTGATTTGACTGGCGTCTGAGAGTATGCGCCACGGGGCAGCGGACACGCTGCGGCTAATACGCTGTGATGTCTCTGACGTTTCCCCCGGTTGAGGTCCACTCAGGATCGTAGGGTCGTGAGTAAACCTGCTTCTTCGTCCGTGTGAAACTGGGCGGCAAACTCTGCCGGCGTGCGTTGCCCCAAGCCGCTGTGCGGCCGATCGGTGTTGTACTCGGTGCGCCACGCCTCGATGACAGTACGGGCGTCAGCCAGCGTCCGGATGTGGTGGATGTTCAGGCACTCGTCCCGGAGTCGCCCGTTGAAACTCTCGATGAAGCAATTCTCCACCGGTCGACCGGGGCGAATGAAGTCGAGCGTGACCGACCGGGACTCGGCCCAATGATCCATCGCCTGACTCACGAACTCCGGTCCGTTGTCGCTGGCCAGCACGTGGGGCGTGCCCCGCACCAGCCGCAACATCTCCAGCGCTTCCACGATGCGGACCGCCGGCAGTGAGCGCTCCACCAGCAGCCACGGAGCCTCGCGCGTCGCATCATCGACCACCTTCCCCGGGAAATGGGCGACCATCGCGCCGGTTGTCGCGCACAAAGCCCATGCTCCACCGCTGGTCCGGGCGGGTCGGCACCGGCGTCGGGACGCGCGCCATCGCCGCCCGCTTGCGGCGGGGCCGCTGCCGCACGAGCAGCAGCTCCTCGCGCATCAGGCGCTCAATCCGCTTGTGATTGACGGGCCAGCCGTCGCGCACCAACCGCCACGTGAGACGTGGGCTGCCCCAGCGCACTTTGGTCGCCGCGAGCTCGCGCAGCCGTGCGACCAACGCGGTCTGCGGCGCCCGGCGCGCCTGATAGCGCACGGGTGTTCGGTGCCAGCCGAGATAGCGACAGGCTTGACGCTCCGACACGGCGCGGCGGTCGCGCTTCTCGGCGACGACTGCCCGCCGCTGCGCGGCCGTCACCACTCTTTTCCCAACGCGTCCTTGAGGACTTGGATATTCAGTGCCTGGTCGGCCACGAGCCGCTTCAGCCGCCGATTCTCATCCTC
>JBDSMU010000134.1:0-38525 GCA_039915685.1 Gemmatimonadales bacterium
GCGACCAGAAGCACGCGGATCGTGCCTTCGCTGGTGATGCCAAGGGCGCGTTTGAACGGTGCCTTGTTGATGTACAGCGTAATGGTTGCCTCTCGGGTCGCCTGCTGGGGGATACCCCGCGCCATGCCACCGTCGATGAAGCGGCGCATCAACGAATATGATCGGTTAAGGGTTGGCAACTCGTACACACGAACGGCAGCCCGCTTGGCGGCCATTGCTGTGAGCGAAGGCAACCAGGTATCCACGTCGTCCTGCTGCTCACGTCGAAAGGCTACCAGCACGATATTGAGCTCACCTTCAAAGTCGGCGGGCAGCGAAAACCTTTGGCCCTCGAGGTTGCGGCCTTCCACCTTGGGAAAGAGTCGGGTCGTGTCCGACGTGCTGCCCTGGAAAGAGGGCATGATCGCCTCCGCCTGACCGTGGATGGCGGCAATGAAGAACAGTGCCCCCAGTGCTCGCATGAACATTGCTTCCCTCCGAAAAAATACGCCGAGCGAGCCCGGGGCGTTTGCCCCGGACCGCGCCCCGCTGACCGATCTACTTCCCAGCCGGCGGAAGGAGTACCGTGTCGATAACATGAATGACGCCGTTTGAGGCAGCCACGTCGGCACCGGTCACCTTCGCGCCATTCACGTACACCATGCCGCCCTTCACCATGATATCGAGCGCGGCACCGTTGAGCGTTGCAGGCTTGGCACCATTCGCCTTGATCACGTCAGCGGCCATCACCTTGCCCGAGACCACGTGGTACTTGAGGATCGCAGCAAGCTTCGCCGGGTCCTTGAGGAGCGCGTCCACTGTGCCTGCAGGGAGCTTTGCGAACGCGGCGTCAGTCGGCGCGAACACCGTGAACGGACCCATTGCCTGGAGGGCCTCGGCGAGCCCGGCCGCCTTGACGGCCGCCACCAGCGTGTTGAATTTGGCGTCTACTGCCACTTCGACAATGTTCTTGGTCGGGGCGGCCATTTCCTTGTGACCAGCCATCTGTGCGTTCGCGCAAGAGGTCGTGAGGACCGTGAGAACCGCCGCCGCCGTCATCGTGATTGCCCGCATGTCGATCACCTCAAAAGTTTGGTTGTCCAGCAAGTGTCCAGCATTGAGCCAAGAATATGCGGCAGTTCTGCCCGTTTGTCAATGGTTTGTCTAACTAAATAGCTTGACATCAGTTAGACGGTGGCTAGAATTGTTGTATGAAGAACAATGCATCGGACCCTGCATCGCCCCAAAACGGACACCCCATTTCCGTAGTCGCCGCGCGCACCGGCCTCTCTCGTGACGTGCTCCGGGTCTGGGAGCGCCGTTACGGGGCCGTTGAGCCGATCCGCACCACCGGTGGCCAACGCCGTTACTCCGACGCGCATGTCGCGCGGTTCCGACTTCTCGCGGCTGCCGTCGGGCACGGTCGCCCCATTGGCTCAGTGGCCCAGCTGGGCACCGAGGAGCTCACCCGCCTGGTGGCGGAGGATGAGGCGCAGCGCTCTCCGCACCGTACTGAATGGGTCCCCTCCCTCGCCCGGACTCTCGACTCCGCGCTGGCAGCCATCGTGGTGCTCGACGCGCCCGCGCTTGACGCGCAGCTCCGTCGCGCCATCGCGCACGAGGGAGTGCCGTGGTTCCTCGAGGTCCTTGTCCCTGACCTGATGCGGACGGTGGGTGATCGCTGGGTCGCGGGCCAGCTCACCATCGCCCACGAGCATCTCGCATCCGCGGCTGTGATTGCGATCATCATGGAGACCATCCGCGCGGTGCCGCCGCTGCAGGCCGCGCCGCGGGTTGTGGTGGCCACGCCCGCGGGCGAGCACCACGCAATGGGCGCTGCGCTCGCCGCCGCTGCGGCATCACTACAGGGATGGTCGATCGTCTACCTCGGCGCGGACGTCCCCCATGCCGACGTTCGGGCCGCAGCCACCGTGACGGACGCTCGCGCCGTGGCGCTCAGCGTTACCTACGTCCAGGATTCTGCACGTATCATTTCGGAGATTATCGCGCTGCGCGGCAACCTGAACGCGGCCGTTCCGCTGCTCGTCGGAGGAGCTGGCGCAGAGGGCATTGCCGGTTCCCTGGGCGGCCACCACATCGTACTGTGCGAGAGTCTGGCCGAATTGCGCCGCGAACTCGCGAACGCGGAGTCGTCCCGGTGACCTATACCCTGATGCGGACCACTGTTCTTCCCGCTGACCTTCAAGAGGTCTTCGACGTCTTCAAGAACCCGCGCAATCTCGAGGCGTTCACGCCGTCGTGGCTCGGCTTCCGGATCCTATCCACGAGTGATGAGATCGTCCGAGAGGGTACGCGGATCCGCTACCGCCTCTCGCTTGCCGGCTTCCCGATATCGTGGGAGTCCCGGATCACGGAATACGCGGAGCTGTCCCACTTCGCTGACGAGCAGCTCAGCGGCCCATACAAAAGTTGGTATCACCGCCACACCTTCCGGGCTGTCCCCGGGGGAGTGGAAATGACGGACGTCGTAGAGTACGCCCTTCCATTCGGTGGGTTGGGTCGGTTGGTCCACTGGCTCGTCGTGCGCCACCAGCTACGTGCGATCTTCGACTATCGCACCAATGTCATGACCGACATGTTCTGCGGTGTGCCAGAACGCGTCGCCTCGTCCACCGCCTTGCTGGAGCTTGGCTCATGATGCCCATGACCTGGATCAAAGCGTTCGCCGCCACCGGCCTGACGATGTTCGCGCTCGACATGCTCTGGCTCGGAGTGCTGGCCAAGAGCTTCTATGCGCGCCACTTGGCGACGTTGCTCCGACCAGAGGTCAAGTGGGCACCGGCATTACTCTTTTACGTCCTCTACATCGCTGCGGTCGTCGCCTTCGTCGTGATGCCCGCCGCCGAGCGGAAGTCACTGGCGTACGCACTGGGGATGGGAGGGTTCTTCGGGCTTGTTGCCTACGCGACATATGACCTGACCAGCTTCGCATTGATTCGCGACTTCCCGTTGACCGTCGTGATCGTTGACCTCGCTTGGGGAATGGTGCTCACGACTGTTGTGTCCGGGGCAGGATACTGGGCGGCTTCCCGATAGCAACGGGAGCGGTGGTGTCACCGGCGTACCAACGCCGCGTGTCTAGCCCGGTTCAATGATCGGTGGTTACGTTCCTGATCGAACAGTTCTGGCTGAAGCTTCAGCCGGGTGTCAACCGGGCGGCGAAGCGCAAATAACGCCGTGGTCGTCTCACGACAGCGCGCCACCCCCTCGCGCGAAGGAAGGTTGAAGGAATGGGTACTGCAGATGAGGAGTACCAGCCTTTCCCGAACGAAGATGGCCGCAACCTGCGTCAGGAGCTGCTTGAGCTTCCGGCGATGATTCAGGCGCTGGGACTGCCACGGGGCGTTCGCGTCATGGAGGTCGGCTGCGGGAGAGGAATCGCGTTGCCGGTGCTGGCGCGATGCCTCGCGCCCACTTGTCTGGTTGGTGTCGACGTCGACGCCACGCTTCTCTCGGTCGCTGGCGTGGCCCTGGAGATTGGCTCCGTGCATGCCGATCTCGCGGTGGCAGACATCCGAGCGCTCCCATTTCCCGATGCGAGCTTCGACCTGCTAATTGACTTCGGGACCTGTTTTCATGTTGCGTACCCGGACAGGGCGCTCCAGGAAATTGAGCGCGTCCTCGTGCCAGGTGGGCTCTTTGCAACGGAGACCAAGCTCAGCCAACTGATGTCCCACCCGATACGGGCGAGCGGACGTTTCCTGCCCTGGGGAGCAGCGCCGTCGCTCCTCCCCGACCGTCACGCGCTGCTCTGGGAAACTCGTCGGCGGACCTCCGCTTGAGCTCGGGTGCTGCTCGCGGATGGCCGATCATCGGCCACCTCGCCGCCTTCCGCGCCGACACAACGGGCTTCCTGCTTCGGATGGCCCGCGAACAGGGCGACGTGGCTCGCTTCCGACTTGGGCTGCGCGAGGCGTTCGTATTGGCGCACCCTCGCGATGTGCGTTCGGTGCTGGTTGATAGGGCCGCCGACTTCGGGAAAGGCCGCCTGATGCAACGGGCGCGGCGTCTGCTCGGTGATGGCCTGTTGACCAGTGAGGGAACGCTGCATCAGGCGCAACGGCGGCGAATTCAGCCTGTATTTACTCGCGAACGGGTGCATGGTTTTGCAGTCGTTGTACCTGACCTTGTTGCGCGGCGCACAGCGCGGTGGCAGCATGGAATGCGACTGCGCCTTGGTGCCGAGATGGATAGTCTCAGTATGACCATCGTGGCGCAGACCCTTCTCGGCGTCGATATCGAGAACGATTTGCCGCTGCTCGGCGCTTCCCTCCGTCGACTGGCTCGCTGGGCGCCGTTGCTCACCCTGCCTGGTGGCCGGTTGCTCGAGAGAAGCCGACTGCCGATCATCGGGCGGTTGCGTGAGGCCATCGAGGATGTCGAGAAGGTGATTGACCAGCGGATTGATGAGGGTGGCACGGCGGCCCCGTTGCTCGGTGCGTTGCTTCGTTTGGGTGATCAAGGTGCGCCGATGTCGGCGCGCCTGGTGCGCGACGAGGTGATGACAATCTTTCTTGCCGGCCATGACACGACGGCCGCGGCGCTCACCTGGACCTGGCTGCTCCTCGCGAACCATCCGGACGTGGAGGCACAGGTGTACGACGAGGTCAGGGCGGCACAGGACGACGCCTTGCCATACACGGACATGGTTGTGAAAGAAGTGCTTCGCCTCTACCCGCCGATTGGAAGGATTGGTCGGCGGCCGTTGTGCGACGTGACTGTCGGTGGCGTTGTGCTGCCACAGGGTTCGACAGTCTTTCTGAGCCCCTTCGTGACACATCGTGACTCGCGGTGGTTTCCAATGCCCGACGAGTTCAGGCCGCAGCGCTGGGCCGAACCGGCGTCCGAACGCCCGCCATTTGCCTGGTTTCCGTTTGGAGCGGGGCCGCGTTCATGTGTCGGTGAACACTTCGCGCGGGTGGTGATGGCGAAAACAATCGCCACGATCGCCAGAAACTGGCGGCTCCGTCCCACGCGCACCGACTGGCCTCGCACGCGATCGCTGCTGACGCTGAAGCCTGCTGACCCGGTATCGATGGTTGCCGAGCAGAGGACGACACCGGCGGCGGGGGCTTCTTGATGGCGGAATCACTCGCGCGCGACCTCGGCTTGCAATGGGATCCGACCACGCGCGAGGAGCGCGCAGAGCTGGAACTCGCCGACGCACACCAACGCCTTTGCGTCTCGGCCGGCGACTAGGCGGTTAGCGCCATGCCTCCGCTGATTCTGCTGACAGGCGCCACCGGGTATATCGGTGGACGCCTCTTGCGGGTGTTGGAACAACAGGATCACCGGGTACGATGCCTTGCCAGGCGACCCGAAGCGGTCAGGCCGGGGAGCTCGACCACGGAGGTTGTTCCGGGTGACGTGCTTGACCGGGCCAGCCTCGACGCCGCGCTGCGCGGCGCGGATGTGGCGTATTACCTCGTGCACTCGATGGGAACGAGTGGCTCGTTTGTGGATGCCGACCGGCGGGCTGCGCGCAATTTCGGTGACGCGGCCACGGCCTGCGGGGTGGGCCGCATCATCTACGTCGGGGCGCTCGGCAGTGACGACGAGACGCTTTCACCTCACCTGCAGAGCCGTCAGGAAGTCGGAGACATCCTGAGAGAATCCGGGGTGCCAGTCGTCGAACTGCGTGCGTCCATCGTTATCGGCGCGGGGAGCCTGTCGTTCGAGATGATCCGGTCGCTGGTGGAGCGGCTACCGGTCATGATCACGCCGAAGTGGCTCGGCGTGATGGCGCAGCCGATCGCCATCGACGACATGTTGCAGTACCTGCTGGCTGCTCTCAGCCTACCCGTCTCCGACCATGTCACATACGAGATCGGCGGCGCCGATCAGGCGTCGTACGCCGATATCATGCGCGAGTACGCACGGCAGCGAGGCCTGCGGATCCGAATGATCCCGGTCCCGGTCCTCTCGCCCTATCTTTCCAGCCTGTGGCTCGGCTTGGTCACGCCGTTGTACGCCAGAATCGGACGAAAACTGATCGAGAGCATCATCCATCCAACAATCGTCCAGGACGGGTCTGCGCGCAAAGCGTTCGAAGTTCAGCCGATGGGAATGGAAGAGGCGATTCGACGCGCCCTCGTTCACGAAGAACAGGCGTTCGCAGAAACCAGGTGGTCAGACGCCTTGTCATCGTCGGGCGAGCCCCGGTCATGGGGCGGGGTGCAATTCGGCACCCGGCTCGTGGACTCGCGGACCATGGCCGTGAAGGCGCCTGCGGCAGCCGTTTTCGCGACGATTCAGGCCATTGGCGGAACCAGCGGTTGGCACCGATGGAACTGGCTGTGGCGCGTGCGGGGGTTCCTCGACATGCTCGTCGGTGGAGTGGGCATGCGACGAGGCCGTGCGCATCCGACACGCTTGCGGGTTGGCGACACTATCGATTTCTGGCGGGTGGAGGCGTTGGAGCCCGGTCGCCGCCTCCGCCTCGCAGCGGAGATGAAGGTACCCGGACGAGCATGGCTCGAGTTCGAGGTCACCGATGAAGGCACCTCCACCACCATCCAGCAAACTGCCATTTTCGATCCGGTCGGATTGTTCGGCCGACTGTATTGGTACGCGCTCTTCCCGTTGCACCAACTGGTGTTTACCGGCATGCTCCACGGAATCGCGAAGGACGCAGTCAGGCGAACTTGACGTACGTCCGACCGTACGCGATGAATGCCATGAGGATGCCCAGCACGGCGCTCATGAAAATTGACCCATTCTCGTTGTATTTGATGTGCACCCCGATGAAGATGAGGCTCTCGATTGCCAGGATTGCAGCGGCCAAGACGGTGAGCGTCGGTCGCCAGTGGAAAGCGCCGGGAACGATCAGCCCGACTACGCAGACCAACTCGATGATGCCCAGAACCGCCCAGACTTCCCGCGGCAACGCACCAAATGACGGGACATCTGCGCTCACTTGGTCGAACAGGAAAACCTTCATGACACCGGACGCTCCGTACGCGAGCGCCGCGAGCACCTGCAGGACCCACAACAGGATGTTCACCGCGTGCCTCCTCCTTGGTCGCCCCTAGGCGCCTCATGGCACCAACCGGGTACATAGTCTACTCTAAGTGCGCATGAGTGCCATAGGGCCAAGGCCGCGAGCGCTCTCTCGCTCTTCGATTCGGCAACGCCAGACTACCGGCTAGCCCATTTCAATCTTTCGATGTCGCCGGCGGTGAACAGCTGACGGTGGAACCATGGCAACGTTCAAGGAAACGGTGGAAGGAATCGGACTCGTGATCGATGCAGCCGGCGTGCTGGTAATTGTCGCCGGGCTGTCCGTTGCCACCATCCGATACCCCACGGGTGGCTTGCGAAAGCCAGGCGGTTCTTGAAGTCGAACTCGAAGGTCACTGGCCGTGGCAGGGGCAGCGGGAGGGCGCGCCCCACTCGATCGAGTAGGGCGCTCCGCTCGAGGACGGTGTCCAGGAAGCATGAACAAACGAAAAAGTCCAAACAGGAGATCACCTATGAGTCAGGCAGAGCAGGACCGTCGAGTGGACTACATCGAATTTCCGGCCACCGAGGTCGCGCAGGTCAAGCGCTTTTACTCGTCCGTGTTTGGCTGGGAGTTCACGGATTATGGTCCTGATTACACCAGTTTCAGCGACGGTCGAATTTCTGGTGGTTTCACCGTGGATTCCGCAGTGGGGACGGGTGGCCCGCTGATCGTGCTCTACGCCACTGACTTGGCCGACATTAAGGACCGGGTGCGCGAGCACGGGGGCCGGATCGTCCGCGAGATCTTCGAGTTTCCGGGCGGGCGGCGCTTTCATTTCGCCGACCCTAGCGGTAACGAGCTGGCTGTCTGGTCGGAGTAGTGACTGGCGGTATCAGCGAATAACCGGTACGAAAGCTCGACGCGGCCAATGACAAACAGCCGCCCTGTCCATGTTGCGGTACTGCTGCGACACGGGCGCGTTCTGATTATTGGAGGGCGGGGGAGGGATGCACGTTCTTGAACAGCGCTGAAGTCTGCGCGTGCTGATCACCGGGGGATACTTGGAGAACCGCGGACCGCAGCCGGAAGCGTGGGTGTACCGGCCGTGTGTCACCAGGTTCGCTACCAGAATCACCGAGCAAGCGAGGGAGGTCGCCATCGACTGGTCCAGCATCATGACGGTGTGGGCAATTGGGTGTGCCACGATCACGCTGATGGCGTCGGTCCCCATGAGCGCGGTTGCGCAGCAGGTCGGACGGACACCACTTGAGGTCCGCATTCCAGCGGCGCCGGTGACGATGAACGCGCTTGGTCGCACATTCCTCGTGTACGAAGTTCACGTCACGAACCTTGGTACCCATTCGCTTCGCATTGAAAGGCTCGATATCTTGGATGAACGGCAGATCGTCGTAGAAGCGGTGTCTGGGGCAGCGCTGGCGCAGCGGACGATACTGATTGGTGAAGCACCGGTGCGCGCCCTCCGGGGGCCCTCCATCGGCGTGGGACGGCGCGGAGTGGTCTTCCTGTTCGCGTCGCTGCCGCCAGGCACACCAACGCCTGCGCAGCTCCAACACCGTTTGATCGTGTCGGCAGGCGATGATCAACCCGTCGACACCCTGGTCACCGGGTCGGTGACCGTCGTTGGCGCCGGTGCGTCGCTCGCAGCACCGGTGCGTGCAGGGCCCTGGGTGGCGGTTCGCGCGCCCTCCGCAAGTTCCGGACACCGGCTTTCGTTGGTCACACTGAATGGCTCGACCCGTGTACCCCAGCGATTTGCTGTTGACTGGGCGCGCCTGGGCGACGACGGCCGTTTGTTCCGTGGCGACTCGACCCGGGTCGAGGCCTGGCACAGTTACGGCGAAGCGGTGTACGCGGTCGGAGCGGCCCGGGTGGCCCTGGTGCGCGATGGGATGGTTGACAAGTTGCCGTTCGGGGCGCCGCCCAGCGATATCGACCCGAAAGCCGCGACGGGAAATGTTGTGGTCCTTGAGCTCGCCGATGGACGGTTCGCGAGCTACGCTCACCTTAAGCGTGGATCGCTCCGGGTCAAGGTAGGCGAAACCGTTCGTGAAGGGCAGCACATTGCAAGCATCGGGAACTCGGGCAACAGCTTTGCCCCGCACCTGCATTTCCAGGTGGGTGATGACGTGGAGCTCCTCTCGAGCGAAGGCTTGCCGTACACCATCCATCATTTTGAGCTGATCGGGCGTGTTGCGGAGCTTGAGCCGCTGCTCGGCGGCGGTGCCTGGACGCCCAACGCAGCGCAACCGGCCCGCACGGTCGCGATGGAGTCTCCACTCGAGAACATGGTGGTGCGGTTCGGCCGGCCGTGACCGGTCGGGCTGCAACGGTCTCGCGTTGATCACCCCTTCCCATCTACGCGGAGCCTCGTGATAGTTCCGCGCATGCCAACAAATGAGGAGCCATCACTGCTCGATGCAAGACATCGCACCGGCCTCACTTTTGGATTTCTGACGACGTTCTATCCTCCGTACAACTTCGGGCCCGAATTAGCGAGTCAGTGATGTCGCGCATACCTGGACTCCAACAGTGTCGCGCCTCGACGCCGTGAAGGATGTAAAAGTACGATTGGCCGGGCGCCAGCAGCCGTGCGCAGTCAGCCCAATCCCATCTGCCGCAACAGCGCATGAAACCTTGGATGTTGGTTGAGGGGTGCGAGGAGGAATGACGCCTTGATGCTGTAAACGGGTCCGGCACGCTCCGCGACGGCCCGCTCGAGCCAATCCAGCGCACGGTCGATACGGCCAACCCCAAGATGGGCGTAGGTGAGATGATACGGAGAGACATACGTCGTCGCCGCGAGAATCTCGATCTCCCGTAGCACGTTCGCCGCCTCGTCCGCCTTGCCGAGCCGACCGTACGCGAGTCCCAACTGGCCAAGCCACAACGAATTCCGCTCCGACATGTCGACCGCGCGCTCAAGTTCGGCAAGACCCTCCGCGTTCCGACCCGTCAGGATATAGGCCCAGCCGAGGGTGGCGCGCCCTCGATCGTGTTGAGGATCTACCTCCACCGCTGCTTCAGCGGCCGTGACCGCCTCGTCGTGTCGGCCAGCGCGCAGGAGCGTGGTGACCAAATCCATGCGATGTACCAAGGGGTCGAGCTCATTGGCGCGGTGTTGCAGCGCGATCGACTCGTCGAGCCGACCGAGGCCTGCGCAGAACCGCCCATACTGGTTGTAGGTGTCGGCATCCCCCGGATTCAATTCCAGCGCTCGCTTGAACGCTCGTTCGGCGCCCGTCCAGTCGAATTCTGCGATGCTCTTGATGCATCCGGCTGTACAATGGGCAGCACCAAGATCGGGATCCAGGCGAAGGGCCTCGGTCACCGCCGCCGTGGCGCGGCGATACCCCGCTGCTGGAGGGACGTGACCGGTTTCCGCGGCCTCGGCAAGCGCGAGCGCCAACCGGGCATGGGCCAGCGCAAAGGTCGGGTCACGCGCCAAGGCGCGCTCGAAGTATTCGACCGCGCGTTCATAGCCCTCGGGGGTGTACTTGGTGTGCCACTGCCGACCCTTGAGAAAAAGGGTGTACGCCTGGAAATCCCGGGTCGGCACCTTGTGGACCCGCTCCTGCTCGTCCCGGGAGAGTTCCGCCACGAGGGCTGCCGCGATCTGGAGGGCGACGTCCGCCTGGATCGCGAAGATGTCCGTCAGCTCGCGATCGTATGTCTCCGCCCACAGGTGCGCAGTGGTGGCCACCTCCACCAACCTCGCGACGATGCGAACCCGGTCACCCATGATGCGCACACTTCCGTCGAGCACGGCGGTCGCACCCAAGGTGCGACCGAGCTCCGTCGTACCCTGCGGACGTTCGCGGAACGGCATCACCGAGCCGCGAGAGATCACGCGAAGATTCCTGAACTTGGATAGATGGGCGATCACGTCCTCGGTGATACCGTCGGCGAAGTAGTCATCCGCGGGCGTCCCGCCGAGCGTCCGAAATGGCAGCACCGCGACGGTCGGCTGGCCGGGGGCGCGGACGTAATCCGCTTCAATCGGAGGCTGAGCCGGGGCGCGGCGCAGTGTGTCCGCCAGGGATACCACGTCGGGATCGGCGCCAAGGGCCAGTTCGTTACGAAGGCGTCTCGCGTGTTCAACAGAGTGGGTGATTGCCGCCGCTCGGTCACCCGTGGCGTCCAGGGCACGCATGAAGGCCAATGCATGCAGGCTCGAATGGGGATCGGCAGCGACGAGACGACGACAGGTGCTCACCCACCCATGGAGATCCCCCGCGCGTTGCTGTCGCTCCGACCGCGCCCGGAGCGCGTCCACATGCGCGTGCACCAATTCGCTGCGCTGCGCATCCAGCCAGTGACAGAACTCGACGGCATCATCAAGGTGAAACCCGTCGAGCAGTGGCCCGGTCGTCAAATCTATGATCGCATCAGTGTCGCGTGCGGAGATAGCGGTGTGCAGGTCGTGGAGGTCGCAGGTACACCCGCCTGGCGTGAAGAGCAGCCCGTCGCCGGCCGACGCGATGACTTTCTCCCCCAGCGCGGATCGCAAGACGTGTACGGCGAGGTTGAGGAGGCGGCGCGCTGCGATGGCATCGCGATCGGGCCAGAGCAGGGACATGGCCCGGTCGCGGGGCATGGGGCTAGGCCAAGCCGAGACGACAAGGGTCAACAGCGCAATGCGATGCCGCTGGGCCGGAGGCCCACGGAGCGGGGAACTACCGGAGCGAAGCGTGGCGGCACCAAGCAAATGCACCGTGACCATGCATCCTCGTCGGCTCGCTAAGTCGTGGCTAATCGTGGGGGGCACGGGGGACTAACCGCCTCCAGCGATGTTGTCTGCTGGGTACCCAAACCTACACCAACCACGAGGATACGATGAATCGCAAGCTTTGCGCGCTGGCAGGTCTCGCCCTGCTGATCGGCTGTGGCGGCGTTCCCACGGCGACCGATGCGGTCACGAGCGGTCAGGGGTCGTTCGCGAAGGGGAAGGCCGACGAGGCGAAGGCGCTGGCCGATCTTCGGCAGGCGACCGAGAAATTCCATGACTTCGCGGCCGCGGAGGCAGCTGGTTGGTCTACCCAGATCACCGGCTGCGTGTCAAACTCCGGCGTTGGTGCCATGGGATTCCACTATGGCAACGTCAGCCTGATCAACGGGACCGTTCGACCCGACGCCCCACAGTTGCTGCTTTATGAGCCGCAGAAGAATGGCAACATGCGGTTGGTCGGCGTGGAGTACATCATCCCCTATTCGTTCGTGAGCCGCGACTCGCCAGCGCCGGTGCTATTCGGTCAGGAATTCTCTCAGGTCGATGCCTTCGGGCTCTGGGGCTTGCACGTCTGGGTGTGGCGCGAGAATCCCGCAGGCATGTACGAGGCATGGAACGCAAAGGTGACCTGCGACAACGCGCCCGCTTCTGCGAGCATGTCCCACCACTGAGGGCGCGGCCCAAGGCGAAACCCGACGATGCCGAAATACCTGATTGAACGCGAGATACCCGATGCGGCGGCGCTGTCGCCGACAGAACTGCAGTTGATCTCGCGGCGCTCGTGCGCGGTACTGGCGCAGCTTGGTCCCAGCATCCAGTGGGTGCAGAGTTACGTGACCGAAGACAAGATCACCTGCGTTTACGTCGCGCCCAATGCCGAGCTTATCCGCCAGCATGCTTCGCTCGGGGGATTCCCCGCCGATCGAGTGTTGGAGGTGGCCACGATCATCGATCCGACCACGGCAGAGACCAATCTGTTCTCGGCGAGCGTCGCGCACTAACCCGATGAATTGCCCAGTGTCCCGCTGCCTTACAATACGGCATCGGGGCACAGTGTGAGCTCATGCATGGCGACAACCGCTCATCCGGCACGCCCCACGGCCACAATCGCAGCCTGCCCGAGCGAGATGCCGCCATCGTTCGGTGGCACGACGCGGTTGCACCAGACGTCGAGACCAGCCGCCGCAAGTGAACCGCGCATGGCGTTGAGCAGCAGGCAGTTCTGGAACACCCCACCGGAGAGGATGACGGTGCCGATGGCGTGCTGGCTGGCGAGTGCGATCACTGCCTTCGACGCACCGTCGGCGACCGCTCCGTGAAACGCGAGCGCTATCTCTGTGGTGGGCACGCCCTTGCGGCGATCATCGATGAGGCGTTCCAGCAGTGGCCGATAGTCCAGCTCGCCCTGCACGAACGGGAGTTCGTAGCGCTCATGCTTTCGCTTTGCACGCGCCGCCAACTGCTCGAGCCAAACTGCTGCCTGTCCTTCATACGTGACTTCGCCGCTATACCCCAGCAAGGCTGCGGTAGCGTCGAAAAGCCGTCCCATGGACGTGGTCGCGGTGGTCCGGATGCCCCGATCAATGAGTTGTTGTGCCTGACCGAACCTGGCGGGCAACCCAAACAGAGGGTCGAGAAGCGCTTCAGCGCCAGCTATCCCACCAACAAATCCCGCGGCACACTGCGCGGGAAAGCGCGCTGCGGCGTCACCACCGACGAGCGTCGCAATGCGGAGATGCCCTGCCCGGGTGAATCCCTTGTCCATGGCACCCACAAACAACTCTCCGCCCCAGATGGTGCCGTCGTCTCCATAGCCAGTTCCGTCAAAACTCACGCCGACAACGGGGGTACCCCACGCGCCCCGCTCGGCTAGCACCGACGCGACGTGGGCGCGATGGTGCTGGACCTGGTGGTGTGCAGCCGCCGCAAGTCCCAACCCGAACTGGTGACTTCGGTACCCGGGATGACTGTCGAACGCTACCGTCACATCGGCAATCGACAGCCGGTAGATCGCCAACAGGTCTGCGACGGCCTCCCGAAATGCTTCGAAACACCCGGCGTCGTCGAGATCGCCGAGGTGTGGACTCATGCACGCCTCGCCGTCGACCACAAGCGTTACGGTGTTCTTGAGATCAGCGCCGAGTGCCAGGATCGGCGCTGCCCCGGGGAGCATTGCAACGATTCCCGGCGCGAGCCCACGACCACGCCTGATCATCATCGGACCGTGGTCATCGGGACGCATGACCGAATCCTCGACCCGCCTGGCAATGGGACGCTCGCCGACAAGAAAGCCGTCGGCGATCCCAGTCAGCCGGCGGCGGGCATCATCATCACGGTGGGCAATAGGCTCGTTCGATCGGTTGCCACTTGTGCACACCATCACAGCCGGCGCGCCGGCGTCGAACAGCAAGACCTGCAGCGGCGTACCCGGCAGCATCACGCCGAGTTCATTGATGCCCGGCGCCACGCCGGGAAGCGTGGTGCGAGAAGGCGCGAGTACGATCGGTCGGGCAGGATGCGCCAGCAGCGCACGGACATCTGCGGTCAGCTGAATCACCGATTCGGCCGCGGCCAGGTCCCGCGCCAGCAATGCGAACGGCTTGTCCTTCCGGAACTTGCGCGTACGCAGCGCCTCCACCGCGGGGTGCTGGTGTGCATCGCACATCAGGTGATACCCGCCGACGCCCTTGACCGCGACGATGCCCCCGGCAAGCAGACACGCGGCGGCAGCGGCGATAGCCTCGGCATCACCGCAGACCACGCCACCGTCGCCCGATTCAAACCGGTGCACCGGACCGCAGCGGGGGCATGCCACCGGTTCGGCGTGAAAGCGTCGCGATCCGGGGTCTTGGTACTCGGCGGCGCACTCGGCGCCCATCGACCAGTCGGCCATCGTGGTACGCGAACGGTCGTAAGGCAATGCAGTGATGATGGAGTAGCGAGGGCCGCAGTCGGTGCAGTTGATGTATGCGTACCCATGACGTTGATCTGCAGGGTCCCGCAGTTCGCGGAGGCACGCCTCACAGATGGGGAGGTCCGGCGAGATTCGCGCAACCGGGGCCGCGCTCATCTGGCTCTCGCGGATCTGGAATGCGGCATGACCCTCCATCGGCACAGCGCGCATGTCTATCTGGTCGATGACGGCAGCCGGCGGCGCAGCGGACTGCAGCGCCGAAGCGAACGCGTCGCATGCTCTGGCCAGCCCCTCGATGTGGATTTCGACACCGCTGGGCAGGTTGCGCACCCACCCCGTCAGCGCGTGTGCCACGGCGAGGCGATGGGCGTGCGGGCGGAATCCCACGCCCTGCACGATGCCGCGGACCATCAGCAAACGCGCCCCGGTAGTGGCGACGGGTTCAGTCGCCGATCGCACAGCCACGCCCCTGCCAACCGAGACGGGTCACTCGACCATCCTCGACCACCACGGGCACAATGCGCGATGTGCCGGCGTGGGTGCGCCACGCCTCGCGCGCCTCCGCGTCCTGCTCGACATCGTGCTCGACGAACTCCACCCCCCTCAGTTCGAGCCACTCCCGGGCGTCGCGGGTGAACGGACAACTCGCGGTGCCATAGAGTTCAATCACGACCGACTCCGAGCTGCCCCAGCATGTCGCGCATCACGTGGTAGATACTGGCTTGGATCTCCTGAATGCGCGGGATGTAGTCGGACTCCACCACCACGCAGTGGTCGGCCAACCCCCGGCGGCGAATCTCGCCGCCATCGTATCCCAGAATCGCGACGACCAACAACGAACGGCGGCGTGCCTCCTCCAGGGCGGCAATCACATTTCGCGACCCTCCGCTCGTGGAGAAGGCGACCACGACATCCCCGGGGCGCGCGTGGGCGATGAGCTGCCGGAGGAAGATGACGTCGCTGCCCACGTCATTGGCGATCGCAGTGATAATGGCTGGTTCCGTCGACAGCGAGATGGCCGGGATCCGGCGATAGGCCCCCGGCGGCGCGATGCAGTCGTGGGCGAAGTCGTTGGCATCGGTCGCGGATCCGCCATTGCCCAGTATCAACAGTGTTCCACCGGCCGCGATGCGCGCCGCCATGGCCTGGACCGCCACGGCGATCGTCTCTGCCGATCGCTCCGCCACCGACACCCGGAGCCGGCCATCGTCGGCAACCTTGGCGATGATCGATCCGGCGACGTCGCGGGTCAGCGCGGCGCGATCGCCCCCATTGCCCCCGAGGAACGGATACAGGAATCCCGCATGGCCCGCGCCTTCGGCAATCGGAGTATGCTCGAAGAAGACATGAACGGTCTCCCACAGCACGTGGTAGAGTACCTCGGTCACTTCCTGATGCACGAAGGGGTCGTCGCTGGCGGCTTCGACGGCGTAGCTGCCGTCGCATCCCGGCAGGGCAAACGTCATCGCGCCACGCCGTTTGGCGTTCGCAAGCGCCGCGGCGACCTCGACATCGCCATCAGGTGGCCCGAATCCCATCACAATGTCGGACTCGCCAACGAGGGCTTCCACCGCGTTCCCGAACCCCGCCGAGATATCGAGGGCGGGCAGGGCACGCTTGCCGACGATCACGGGATGCACGAATTCCACCGAGACGTGCTGAGCGTCGGTGGCATACGCGCCGCGTCCGAAGGCGAGCAGCCGACCCGCTCGCTGGAACCGTTCGGACATCTCGTGCGAGGCCTCGGCGAGCCGCGATGCTTCGCGCGCGAAGAAACCGGCCGCGATGTCATTCCTTCGCACCAAGGCTTCACTCACTTGCTGCGCCAGCGAAATCGTCCCGGAGGGAGACATCAGCAGATCCTCGGCAATGGATCGCCAACCAGCATGTCGATTATCCGGGTGCCCCCATAACTGCTCACTGACAGCACCGCTGCCGCGGGTTCGACCCCGACCTCGCCGATGAATCGGGCCTCCTTTCCTCCCGGCGCCGCCCGGACCACCGCGAGCGCGCGATCGGCCGCTTCCGGCGCAATCACAGCAAGGAACTGTCCTTCGTTGGCGATATGCAGCGGATCAAGGCCAAGCAGCTCGCAGGCCCCGCGCACCGCGGGGCGGATGGGAAGCGATTCCTCGGTGATGGTGATACCCAATCCGGTGTCGAGGGCGAGTTCGTTGAGGGCCGACGCAACGCCACCACGGGTCGGATCGCGCATCCAATGCACGGCCGGACCCAGCGCTTCGAGAAGCGGTTGCACCATCGGCAGCACCGACCGGGTGTCGGAGCGGAGGTCGGCTTCGAGGTCGAGTTCGCCGCGCGCAAGCAGGATGGTGATGCCGTGGTCGCCGATCGGTCCGGAGAGCAGGATCCGGTCGCCGACCCGGACTTCGGTCGATCCCAGGCGGATGTTCGGAAACTGGCGCCCCACTCCGGCGGTGGAGATGTACATCTGATCGGCCTTGCCGTGGTCAACGACCTTGGTGTCGCCACCGATGATCGGGACACCGGCCTTCGCGGCGGCGAGTGCCATCGCGCGAAGTTCTGCCTCGAGCACCGCGGTGGGCAATCCGGCCTCGAGCACCAGCGTTACGGTAATCGCGATCGGGATGGCGCCGGACACAACCAGGTCATTGACCGTGCCGTTGATCGCGAGCTCGCCGATCGATCCGCCGTTGAAGGTGAGCGGCGTCACCACAAAACCGTCTGCGGTCATCACCAGCGCCGCGCCGTCTCCTGGCAATTCGGCGGCGTCGGCGAGTCCGCGCGCGCGGCTGCCGAGCAGAAGGGGCGCGATGAGCGAGTCGATCAGGCGGCGGCTGGCGATGCCGCCGGCGCCGTGAGCCATCTCGATCTGCGGATCCCTGAACCGGACGGCCGGGCCGGATGTGGCACGCTCGTCCGGAGCGGTCACACCAACGAAGCCTCACGAGCTGCCTGCTTGCGATGCTCGTAATTGTAGTAGGCAGCACACGAACCTTCCGACGACACCATCAGTGCACCAACCGGATGCTCTGGCGTGCACTCCCGACCGAAGAGCTTGCACTGGCTCGGCTTGAGGACCCCCTTGAGCACTTCACCACACTGGGCCGCTTTCGGATCGGTGACCCGCACGCCCGGCACCTTGAACCGTCGCTCGGTGTCCCAGGTCGCGTACTCCTCGCGAAGTCGCAGGGCCGATTGCGAGATGAAGCCGAGCCCCCGCCATTCGAAGAAGGGCCGCAGCTCGAACACCTCTGCAATCGCTCGGAGGGCGGCGCGGTTGCCCTCCCAGGGCACCACGCGGGCATACTGGTTCTCCACCCTGGCAGTGCCCTCCTGCAACTGGCGCAGCAACATCACCAGCGACTGCAGCAGGTCGAGCGGCTCAAACCCGGACACCACGATCGGCAGCCCCTCACGGCTCGCGATCCACTCGTACGGTTCACAGCCGATGACCGTCGAGACGTGGCCCGGCCCGAGGAATCCGTCGAGCCGCATGTCGGGGGAGTCGAGAATCGCCTTGATCGGAGGGATGATGGTGACGTGGTTGCAGAACACCGAGAAGTTGGTGATGCCCTCGTCCCGCGCGCGCATGATGGTGAGTGCAGTTGACGGCGCGGTGGTCTCGAATCCGATCGCGAAGAACATCACGTGTCGATCGGGATTGTTGCGGGCCAGCTTGAGGGCGTCGAGTGGGGAATAGACGATCCGGACGTCGAGGCCGCGGGCCTTGTGCTCGAGCGGGCTGCCGTGCGCACCCGGCACCCGCATCATGTCGCCAAAAGCGGCGAAGATCACGCCGGGTTGCCGTGCGACCTCGACTCCGTCGTCGATGCGGCCCATCGGCAGCACGCACACCGGACATCCCGGACCGTGAATCAGCTCGACGTTGTCGGGGAGCAGGTCCTTCAGCCCGAACCGGAAGATTGCGTGCGTATGCCCGCCGCACACTTCCATGATCCGGTAGTGGCGCTTGGGGTCGGCGAGGCGACGAATCTCGTCGCGCGCACGACCGATCGCCTCGGGGTCGCGGAACTCGTCAACGAACCGCAATCGAACCCCTCCGGTCAAGTGTGCTGTGTTGGACGGGACAGCCTAGCAGGGCAGGGCGGGGCACCACACCACATCCGAGAGATACGGTCGCTTCATGGGAAATGCAACCGGTTGTCACCTGAATCTGCGGCACCTCGCGAACACGGCGATGGACGGCCCCACTTCGCCGTCGCCGACGGACGGTTTCACGCGGCACACGCCGCACCGCCGTCGTGAACGCCGCACCGCGGGTCCACGACTATGTCGTTGCCCCCACCCATCGGAGCATCGCATCGATGCTGGCCCGCCCCGGCCCCGCCATGGCCAGCCAGAGCGTGATCACCAGGACGTAGACTTGGGGTAGAAAGAGGGCTGCCGCAAGCCACTCCTTCGACGACTTCGCCTCGATGGCGGGCAGATCAGTCGTGGTCAGCGCCACCACCATCACGGCAGTGAGCAGCAGCGCCACGACAGGTGTCAACAACCCCACCAACAGCATCGCACCGCCGACGAACTCGATCATGGACACAACGGTCGCGACCGCGACCGGCGCCGGCAGGCCTGTCTTCGTGATCGTGTCGCGCATCTGGTTGCGTTTCGGGGGGATGAATAGCTTGGCATGACCACTCAGGAGAAACAGCATGCCGACCGTGATGCGGCCGAGCAGCATTGGGATCCATTGCCAGTGGGACAGGTCGGTCATGAATGTGTTCACGCGATTGGTGTCCGGGTTTATGGCGGTGTGTGGTCGCGACGAGTACGTGGAAAGGACGCCGGCGAGGCGGATCATCCACACGCCTCCGGTGCACCGCCCGAGAGTTATCTTCGCTCAATGACCGACCGCCGATACACCGACGACGAAATGGCCGAGATCTTCCGGCGCGCCACGGAATCCGAGACCTCCGTCCCCATGCGGGAGCCTGGCGAATCAGGTTTCTCCCTGCAGGAGCTTCAGGACATCGGGCGCGAGGCGGGCATTGCCGACGAATCCGTTGCTCTCGCCGCCCGATCGCTGGATCACCGCGAACCCACCAGAACCGTTCGAGTGCTTGGACTGCCGCTCGGCGTCGCCAACAGCGTTGAACTTGACCGCTATTTGACCGACGTGGAATGGGATGCATTGGTGGTGGCTGCCCGAGACACATTCCATGCAAACGGGAGGCTGCGTGTCGATGGCACCTTTCGGCAATGGACAAACGGCAACCTGCAGGTGCTGCTCGAGCCTGGCGACGCTGGGCATCGCCTGACCCTTCGCACCCGGAACGCGAATCTGCAAGCCCAGGTGCTCGGCGGGAGTGCCGCGCTCGCGTTTGGCGGTCTGATGCTGTTCGGTAGCGTGTTCGGACCAGCTACAACCGCCCAAGGACTGCTGACAGGCGGATCGATGATCGCCCTCGCCGGCGCAGCCTTCCTCGCGATGGCGCTCGTCAGGCTCCCGATCTGGGCCCGCCGTCGCCATGAGCAATTTCGTGCATTGATCGAGCGCGCACAGCGTTGATCGAAGTGCGCAGCTGGCGCTGCGACCGCCGTCCGTGGGAATTAGTGCAGCACAGCTCGCGCGCTCATCGCACGGGCATGAATCCACAGCTGTAACGCGACGACGAAGATCACGTCCACGAACCTCGTGCCCGTTCCCCCCGTTGCATACAACCCGCTGGCCGAGGCGAAATTGTCGATGTCGGCGGCCATCCCGAGCCTGCGAGGTCCACCTGCGCGCCATCGCGTTCCACCGATTCCAGGGCCCGCTAACAGTCGAGCAACTCCCCGATCCGACGCCTCCGCCACATGGGGTGGTGATCGCCGTCGAAGCGACAGGCCTCTGCCGCAGCGATTGGCACGGCTGGCAGGGGCATGACCCCGATATCACCGCGATGCCTCACGTCCCGGGGCACGAGCTAGCGGGTCGCGTCGTCGCGGTGGGGCGCGAAGTACGACGGTGGCAGGGCGGGGAGCGTGTAACCACGCCCTTTGTCTGCGGTTGCGGGACCTGCGTGCCATGCCGGCGCGGTGACAACCAGGTATGCGATCGCCAGACGCAACCGGGGTTCACGCACTGGGGATCATTCGCAGAGCTCGTCGCGATCCATCATGCTGACGTGAACCTCGTTTCCCTTCCCGACGCCATCGACTCGGTGACCGCCACATCACTCGGCTGCCGATTCGCCACCGCGTTTCGGGCGATGGTTGATCAGGGAAGGGTTGCTGCAGGCGAATGGGTTGCGGTCCATGGGCTGGGCGGAGTGGGCCTGTCGGCGTTGCTGATTGCCCGGGCGTTCGGCGCGCGAGTTGTCGGCGTGGACATCGACACTACCACGCTGGCGCGCGCTCGAGAGCTCGGGGCCGAGCTCGTTGTCGATGGCCGTGAAGATGTCTCGGCAGTGATTCGCGATATGACGAACGGCGGCGCCGATCTGTCCATCGATGCACTGGGTTCCGCCAGCACCGCAGCCAACTCGATCCGCTGCCTGCGCAAGAACGGTCGGCATGTTCAGGTCGGCCTGCTTGTCGGAACTGATTTCCAACCAGCGCTGCCGATGGAACTCGTCATTGCCCGTGAGCTGGAAATCGTGGGATCGCACGGAATGGCTGCCCACGCCTATCCGCGGATGCTGAAAATGATTGCCCGAGGCAAGCTTGCCCCGCACGACCTCGTTGCCCGAACCGTCGCGCTCACCGACATCCCCATCGAATTGCCTCTCCTCGCGGCACGCAGTGCGGCTGGAATGGTCATAGCGGTCACCTGAATCAAGCTGCCGGCGGAGCTTCCAACCCCCCGGAGGAATACCTCAACGGGGGCAGTCCACCGGTACCCCTTGCATACATTGCAGCGCAATGTATAATACTGCAATGCAAACAAACGTTATCGGCGATGCCGCCGGATCCGAGGGCTGATCATGGACATCAGCAAGGACCTGATGGCCGCTTCTTCCACCCCGATCGTGCTTGCGATCCTCGCCGAGGAGGACAGCTACGGCTACGCCATCCTGCAACGGGTACGCGAGCTTTCGGGCGGGAGGATGGAGTGGACCGACGGAATGCTCTATCCGGTGCTGCACCGGCTCGAGCGACTCGGCCATGTCAAGGCCCGGTGGGAGATCGCCGAGAGTGGGCGAAAGCGGAAATACTACCGGATCACGGTGCCGGGCCGCGCTCAACTGGTGGAGGATCGCAAGCAGTGGCAGGCCGTCGACGCCACGCTGCGTGGTATCTGGCAGGCGGTCTCGATCTCCAACCCGGTGGGCCATCTGGCGCCGGGCAACTTCGTCACGCAGGGAGCCTGACCCATGGACGCGTCCGCGGAGGCCATCTCACTCGAGGACCAGATTGCGCAGTGGCGCAGCTACCTCAATCGCCGGCAGGCAATCCACACGGTCGACGTGGCGGAGTTGGAGGATCACCTGCGCGAACAGGTCGCCGGACTCACCGACGCCGGACTCGCGACAGATGAAGCCTTCCTGGTTGCAGTCAAGCGGATGGGAGACCTCGATACGCTTTCACGCGAATTTGCGCGGGAGCATTCCGACCGGCTCTGGAAGCAGCTGGTCGTATCGCCGTCGCATTCGGACTCCGTCACGCCCGCTGTCCGCAAGGACGCACTGGTCGCATTGCTTTTCGCAGTGCTGGCGGGGATCGCCATCAAGATTGGTATCGAGCTGAATCTTGCCGACAGCTTTTATGTCCGGAACGTGAGCTTCGTGGTGCTCCCGATGGTCGCCGGCTACTTCGCCTGGAAGCGGCAGTTGCCACCCCGCCTATTCATGGCTGTTGGCATTGTGGTCGCCGCCGCGCTGGTCTTTGCCAATGTTTATCCGCACGTACCGCACGGGTCGACCGAGATCCTCACCGCAATTCATCTACCGATTTTCCTCTGGCTGGCCGTCGGGATCGCCTATGCCGCCGACCGCTGGCGGCGTGGCAGCGGCCGCATGGATTTCATCCGTTTCACCGGTGAGTTGTTGATCTACTACGTCCTGATCGCACTCGGCGGTGGCGTGTTGGTGGCGTTCATGGCGATGATCTTCCAGGTAATCGGAGTCGACATGGAACCCTTCTTCGAGGCGTGGATGCCCAGCATGGTCGTCGGGGCCGTAGTGGTGGCCTCATGGCTGGTCGAGGCGAAGCAGAGCGTGATCGAAAACATGGCCCCTGTGCTGACGCGGCTGTTCACCCCGCTCTTTACCGCCGTGCTGCTCGCGTTCCTGGCGACATTGCTCTGGACCGGCCGCGGAATCAATATCGAGCGCGACGCGCTACTCGCCTTCGATGCGCTCCTGATCGTCGTTCTGGCCCTCATGGTCTACTCCATCTCAGCGCGGGATGCCACTTCGCCTCCCGGGGCGTTCGACGTGCTGCAGGTGGTGCTCGTGGTCAGCGCGCTTGTGGCAAATGCGGTCGCACTCTGGGCCATAGCCGCCCGCATCACCGAGTGGGGGTTCACGCCCAATCGCGCGGCGGTACTCGGCGTGAATGTCATCCTTCTCGTCAACCTGGCCTGGTCGGCGGTCCTCTATGTGCGATTCCTCCGGGGGAACGGATCCTTCGCACCCCTCGAAAAGTGGCAGACCGACTACCTCCCGGTATACGCGGGCTGGGCCGCGCTGGTGGTGATCGTGTTTCCGCCACTTTTCGCCTACCGATGATGCCGATCCCGAGTGCTGAACCACATCCC
Source organism: Gemmatimonadales bacterium (assembly GCA_039915685.1). Classification (GTDB taxonomy): domain Bacteria; phylum Gemmatimonadota; class Gemmatimonadetes; order Gemmatimonadales; family GWC2-71-9; genus Palsa-1233. The sequence continues at coordinate 23,285 of JBDSMU010000134.1, forward strand.
GATCTCGCCATCACCGGCGGCGTTTCCAGCAACCAAGCCGCTTGCAATGTCATCATCGCTTCGATGGCTGAGAAGGGTGCGCCCCGACGGGGGTGCGAGCGCTGGCGAGGCCCGCGACCACGAATCAGCGAGGCGGCTGACACCATGACCGCAACCCAACCACACAGCGACGGCTTTCAACATACGAGAGGAACCATGCTCCGCATATGCACCCTTGGCGCCATCGCATTGGGGGTCGTGGCGACATCGGCCGCCAGCGCGCAGGACCGTCAGACGTTGACCCGGAGGCTCGACTCGATCGCCGGTGCTCCGGTGAAGGACGGCCGGGCGGTCGGTATGGTCGCTGCCGTCATCCGCGGCAACGACACGCTGCTGCTCCAGTCATACGGCAAGGCCGATGTCGAGTGGGATGCGCCCATGCCGGTCGACGCCTTGTTCGAAACCGGATCGGTCGCGAAGCAGTTCACGGCCGTTGCGATCCTCCAGCTGCGGGATGCGGGTAAGCTGACCCTTGACGACGAGGTGACGAAATGGCTTCCCGACTTCAACGCCCGCGGCAACCGGGTCACGCTGCGGCGTCTTCTTGATCACACCTCGGGCATCCACAACTTCACGGATACCCCCGAATTCGGAACGCTGGTATCGCACCGATTCTTCCCGCGAGATTCTGCCTATGTTCTGATCAATCGCACACCGTTCGACTTTCCGACTGGCGAGGCGCAGCGTTACAGCAACTCCGGCTACTTCCTGTTGGGTATGATCGTTGAGAAGGCCAGCGGCATGACGTTCGAGGACTACGTCGAGAAGCTGATTTTTGCGCAACTCGGCATGTCCCGTTCGATGACGTGCAACAGCCTGGAGAATGTGCCCCACCGGGCCCATGGCTATGGCGTGCAGGGCAAAATGATTGCCCGGGCGCCGAACAGCGTGCACACGTGGACGCTGGGCGCAGGGGGGATCTGCTCGACGGTCGCTGACATGCTGACCTGGCTCAAGGCGCTGCACGGTGGAAAAGTGCTGTCACCGGCTTCGTACACCGAGATGACGAGCCGGTCGAAACTCAACGACTGGATCGTCCTGCGATATGGAATGGGGCTCGGGGTCGGGCCGGACGGCGGAGGTCGCCATCATTTCGAGCACGGCGGCATTTTGGCGGGGTTCCGGACCCAGCTGACCTGGTATCCGGATACGCAGACGGGAATTGTGGTGCTCGTCAACAACACCGGTCCGCTCGATCCGCAGGATGTCGCGGAAGACCTCGCCGATGCGATCCTTCCGCGCGTGCTGCCGAATCCATTCACCGGCGACCCCGCGCCGCTCTTAGGTAGTTACAAGGGACGCGCGGCCGAGCGCGAGTTCGCCATCACAGTCACAACGGGACCTGATGGTCCCCTGGTGTCGGGAAATGGGTCGCCACCGCGACCGCTCACCTGGGTCGAGGGGTGGACGTTCCTCTTCAATGACATCTACCTGACATTCCATCGCGACGGCATCACTGGTCCGGCCGGCCTACTGGGATTCAGTCCGGCGAAAGGAGTGTATGGCGTGTTCGGGCGGATTCCGTGATGGAGCACCCCCGGTAGCGAGGGTTTGTCGCGCGACTGAACGTTCTTGCGAAAGAGGTTATGGCCCACGGCACCGTTGCTGGGTCGTGTATCTTGCGTGGCTTCCATCCCGCGCCGCACGATAAACCGATGACTTTGTGCCCGGTTCAGCCCTCAGAGGACATCCCCATGCGCAATCTCCCCGAACGATTGTCGCTGCTTCCCGCCTTCGTCATCGCCGCGATGCTCGCGGTGCCTGCGTCGGCGCAGCACCTCACCCCGTTGGAGCGATCCCGAATTGATAGCGCCGCCCAGGCGGTGCTTGCCGGCACTGGCGCACCAAGCACGTCGATCGCGGTGGTGCGCGGCGGTGTGATCGTGTACGAGCAGGCATTCGGCGACGCGCAAGCCGGCACGCCAGCCTCGCCGACAATGCGCTACGCGATCGGCTCGGTCAGCAAGCAATTCACGGCCGCTGCGGTGCTCCTTTTGGCCGAGGACGGCAAGCTCTCCCTTGACGACCCGGTTGCGCGGTGGTTCCCAGCACTCACCCGATCGGGCGATGTGACGCTGCGCCAACTCCTCTCGATGACCTCGGGGTACCAGGACTACTGGCCGCAGGACTACGTCTACACCGCCATGCGGGGAACAGCCACCGCGACAGCCATTGGCACATCGTGGGCGGGGAAGTCGCTCGATTTCGAGCCAGGATCGGCGTGGCAATACAGCAACACCAACTACGTGATTGCCGGCGCGATTGTCGAACGGGTCGCGGGCGTGCCGTTCATGGATTTTCTTCGACACCGGATCTTCACGCCGCTAGGGATGAACGTCGCCGATTTTGATGCCGGACCGCTGGATTCCCGGGACGCCGGAGCGTGGCTCCGCCATGGCCTCGGCCCGCTCAGGCCCGCTCCCAAGGAGGGGCGTGGCTGGCTCTTCGCGGCCGGGCAACTCGCGATGACCGCCCACGATCTCGCGATATGGAACATTGCCACGATCGAGCGCACAGCCATGTCGGCCGCCTCGTACCGTGAGCAACAGACCGCGACCCGACTTTCCGCGGGCACCGCGACGGGGTACGGGCTCGGCATCAACGCGAGCATGGAGGACGGTCGCCGCCGCCTCTCCCACGGCGGCGCGGTGTCGGGTTACACCACGACCAACATCGTATATCCCGACGACCGCGTAGCGATCACAGTCTTCACCAATATCTATCCCGGAGGCGGCGGCGCGGCGGGTCAGATTGCGGCGCGCATTGCCGCGATCATCCTTCCGCAGGTTGACAGTCTTGGCGCAGCAGATGAGGTGCTGGCGCGGCGACTCTACGGTGATCTGATGCACGGGAAGATCGATCGCGATATTCTCACTCCGAACGCTCGGGATTACTTCGAACCCGAGGTGCTCGCCGACTATGGTGCGAGCCTGGGAGCGCTGGGCGCGCCGACCGAATTCACTCCCACCGGCAGCTCAGTGCGAGGTGGGCTCCAGATTCGTAACTATCGGATACGGGCCGGCAAGGCGATTCTTGACCTCACGATGATGACGACGTCAGCCGGACACGTAGAGCAGTACGTGGTGCAGCGGTCGGGATGACATCGGAGAAGATCAGGTGCACCGCCCGGTCACCGGTCAGTCGAACGCCGGACACGCCAAGGGGTCCGACCAGGTCGGAACTTGGCAGGCATTGCCGGGACGCGCTCCGAACACGATAGTTCCCCGGGCGGGCTAATCCGGTAAGGGCGTCGACACCAGCCCCTTACCACAAACATCATGAGGTCGACGCATGCCCAAGTACCTGATCAAGCGCGAGATTCCCGGAGCCGGCACGATGTCACCGCAGGAACTCCAGGGCGCATCGCAGAAGTCGTGCGGCGTGCTGCAGCAGCTCGGCCCAGACATCCAGTGGGTACAGAGTTATGTCACCAACGACACCATTCACTGCGTGTATATCGCCCCGAGCGAAGATCTGGTTCGGCAACACGCCAGCCAGGCGGGATTTCCAGCCAACGAGATCATGGAGATCAAGGCGATCATCGACCCCACGACGGCTGAGTAGGCAGACCTCGGAGGCATGATGGGTGATGTGCTGGCACCCCTGATCCCTGTCGCCGCGATTCTTGCTTTCACGGTGATCCGGATCGCGAAGTACCGAGCTCAGGTTCGACTATCCGGCGGTGACCCGAACACCGGGCATCGTTTGGACGCTGTGGAGATGGAGGTCGACGCCCTTCGCCAGGATCTATCGGAAACCCAGGAGCGCCTCGACTTCGCCGAGCGGATGCTGGCGCAACGCAAGCACGAGCCGTTGGCCCCGCCCGAGGCATCGTGACTGAGACCTGGTTGTTCGTGACGCCCGTGAACTCGCGGCGGAAAAGCAGCGTGTCCTCGCGCTCATCGATCGTTTCGTTGGCGGCGGATCAGACGGTTGCACCAAGTCACCGCACAGCTTCTTCGGCACCATGAACCCGGCCGAATGGGGGGTGCTGATGTACAAGCACCTCGACCATCACCTGCGCCCGTTCGGCGCCTAGCGCCCTCATTGCGGTGACCTGCCTTGAGCTTGCTTGATCCTGATGAACATCATGGCAAGACATTCTGGATGGGCCCGGCGGCCGTCCACGGCGACCGTTGGTCCGAATGCGGTGTGCTGGTATCTGGCAGGGTAAAGTCCCGCCCGCGAATGGCGACGAGGATCGTTGGCACGACAAACAACGTGACGGGCGTGGAGAGCGCGAGACCGCCGATCACAGCAAGCGCCAGCGGGCGCTGCAGCTCGCTTCCCGCCCCCAATGCCAAGGCCAGGGGTAGCAGTCCGAATAGGGTGCACAGGGTGGTCATCAGGATGGGACGGAGTCGTACCCTGGCCGCTTCACGAATCGCGGGTTCGAGCGCGAGTCCGCCTTCGCGCATGCGGTGCCGGGTAAAGTCCAGCAGGATGATTCCGTTCTTGACGATCAGGCCGACAAGCAAGATCAGGCCCATGAAGCTCGACACGTTGAGCGGCGTGGCTGTGATCAACAGCAAGATCATCGCACCGCCGAACGAGAGAGGCGCCGCGAGTACCACGACCAAGGGTTCGATGAACGACTGGAACTGCACCACCATGACAGCGATCACGCTCACTGCCGCCAGCGCCAGCACCAGCAGCAATGACCGGAACGCCTGCTGTTGTGACGCGAATTGCCCGGCGATCTCGAGCCGAATTCCGGCTGGTGGCGGCGTTGCCGCGAGCACGACATTCACGTCGGCCATGATGCTCCCGAGATCGCGTCCCACGATGTCGGCACCCAACGTGATCGTTTGTTGTTGGTTCTCGCGATGAAGTTCTGCCCGAGTTTCGATTGGCGTGAACGTGGCGAGCGCGCCGAGCGGCACCGATGCCCCCGTGATTGGGGACCGCACCGGGAGCCTCGTGAGCTCTGCCGCCGCGTTGCGTACGACGTCCGGTGCCCTGACCCGAACGTCGATCGCCCTATCTTCCAGGCGTATCTCGCCTGCCGACACTCCTAGCAGTGCGCCGCTGACAGCCGCGCCGACCTCTTGCGGCGTGAAACCCGCCCGCGCCGCTTCGACCCGATCCACCTCCATCGAGAGTTCGGCCGTTGGCTCACTCACCCCATCGTACAAGTCTTCGAGACCGACGACCTGCTCAAGCTTCCCGCCGAGCTGATGCGCATAAGCCTCTAGCGCGCCGAGGTCGGGGCCGAAGAGCTTCAGCTCGACCGGGCGCGAAACGCCCGCCAGGTCGTTGATCACGTCCGAGAGGATCTGGACAAACTCGATGCGAACCCGGGGGACCGCTGATTCGATCTGGCCCCGCACGTCGTCCATGACAGCGAAGATCGATCGACTGCGGCCCCCCGGTGGCGTGAGGCGCGCGACCATGTCACCGCGATTCTGCTCGGTGGCGAAGAGCCCCAGCTCGGCGCCGGTGCGTCGTGATGTCGCGGTGATCTCGGGCGTCTGCGCCAGGATGCCCTCGATGATCCGCAGTTCCCGGTCGGTCTCGGCGAGCGCCGTGCCACCGGGCGTCCAATAGTCGAGCACGAAGGCACCTTCGTCCATCTCGGGGAGAAAGCCGGTCTCGATGAAGCTGTGCGCTACCACGCCGATGCCAAGCAGGGCAAGCGCCACGACTATCATCGCGCGGGAACGCGAGAGCACCGCCGCGAGGGCGATTTCGTATCGATCAGAAAGCGTGTCCAGGCGGCGGCCGATGGCGGCGAGCACACCATGTCCAGTTGACTCTGTTGAATCCGATTCCTGCAGGAACTGGGCGCTGAGCAGTGGGATAAGGGTGAGCGACAGCGCCAGCGACACCAGGACCGCGATCGTGAGGGTGATCGACAGCGCTGTGAAAAACTGCCCCTCAACGCCTCCCAGCAGGCCGAGCGGCAGGAATACAACCACCGTGGTAAGCGTCGACGACGTCACCGGCCAGATGAGCTCTTGCACCGCATCGCGCACCGCAATGCTCCGGTCGGCCGTGAACCGGGCGTGGCGGACGATGTTCTCGGTCACGACGACTGCATCGTCGATTACCAGGCCGATGGCAATCGCCATCGCGCCCAACGTCATCAGGTTGAATGTCTGGCCGATCAACGACATCACCAGGACAGTGATCACCATGGTGAGCGGAATCGATGCGGCGCTGATGGCCGTGACCCGGGCGTGTCGCAAGAACACCAGCAGCACGATCACGGCGAGGACGGCACCGATCAGCATCGCGTCCCGCACCGACGTTACCGCATCGCGAACCAGCGCAGCCTGGTCATAGACCGGCACGAGCCGAACCCCGGACGGCAGCGTGGCCCGGGCGGTGACCGCGATCTTCGCGATGCTGTCCGCGATTGCAACGGTGTTCCCGCCCGGTTGACGCGTGATATTGAGGTGGGCAGCAGGCCGGCCATCGCCCGCGATGATGCGAACATGGTCCTCGGTACCTGGAACTACTCTGGCCACATCGCGAACCCGGAGCCCCGGGCGGATCATTACATCCGCGACGTCGTCAATGGTGTGAGCTTCAGCAGCGGTGACGATCAAGAACTGGCGGTAGTTGGCCGACGTCCGGCCGACGGCATCCACGGTGATGGATTGGCGGATCGCGGAAGCCAGCTCGTCGTAGGAGAGCCCGGCGATCGCGAGGCGTGCAGGGTCACCGAGTACCTCGATCTCACGCTGGTCATTGCCCATCACATCGACCCGGGCAACACCAGGTACGCGAGAGAAGAGCGGACGGAGCTGGTACCGGGCAATGTCGTACAGTGTTGCCGGGTCACCACCCTCCAGATTGTACGACAGGACCGGGAACAGGGCCGGTGTCAGGCGCTCCACCTCGATGGCGAGTCCGTCGGGCAGTTCGGTTCGGACCTGATTGACTCGTGCCTGCACCTGCTGCAGCGCGTATCCCATGTCGGTGGTTCGAGTGAAGGTCACGTTGATTTCGCTGCCGCCGCGAATCGCGCGGGATGTCACCCGAGAAACCCCGGGTACGACTCCCACCGCCTCCTCGATCGGACGGGTGATGCTGAAGAGCACCTGCCGCGCCCCGAGCGAACTGCCCTCGACCACCACGGTGATGCGTGAGAAGTTGAGCTCCGGGTAGATCGCCGACGGCAGCTGCAGCGCCGCCCAGATGCCCCCGATCGACAGCAGTGCCACCACCATCAGCACGAAACGGCGCTGGGTCGACAGCAGCCCGAACAGCCCTGGCTTGCTCACGGTTGAGGGGTCGGTGCGACGATCCTGACACCATCGTCGACGCCGTATGCGCCTTGCGTGACGATTCGCTCTCCAGCGCGTAATCCGCTCGTGACCCGGACTCGGTCAGCGTCGGTGCCCCCTACTTTCACCGGTCGCGCGTGCGCCGTGCCGTCTGGATCGACGACGAACACCTGGAAGCCTTCACCGGACGGGACTAGTGCGATCGTGGGAACCACCACTGCATCGATGACCGGCGCGAGCCGCACCACACCAGTGATCGTCTCGCCGATCCGGAGTGGGCGCGCACTTGCCATCACCCGTATCCGCACGATGACACCACGGGAGAGGGAGTCAACGGCACTTCCTACGTCGGCCACCCGACCGTCGCCGACGGTGTCTGATCCCGCAAGCAGTATGACATCGAGGCCCGCCGTGATACGTGCCGCATCGGTAGCGGTTGCCGTAAGCACGATGTCGATCCGGGAGGGATCGGCGATCTCGATCAGCGGCAGTGCCGGATCGGCGATCGTACCGACGACGGCCCCCACTCGCGTGACAACGCCCGCGATCGGTGCGCGGAGGGTGGCGAGGGACGCGGTATGCCTCGCCGTGGCGGCGACTGCCCGCGCTCGCGCAGCGGCCGCCAGCGCCTCCTCAGCGTCGCGGCGAGGAAGTACGCCGGCGTCCACGAGGCGCTGAGCCCGCTTGGCGGCCGCGTCGGCTGCCGCCAGTCCCGCAGCGGCGCTCGATGCCTCGGCGTCGATAGCGGTACGATCAAGTTCGATCAGCACGTCGCCGGCGCGAACCCGTTGCCCGGCCACCACCCGGACCTTCGTCACGCGCGCCGCAACTGGCACGCCAAGGGCCGCCGATCCTTCGGAACGGGCCACGACCGATCCCGTGCCGGTGACGGTCTCGGAAAACGACTCGGCTGCCAGCACCGCTGTTTCGGCGGTCACGACGGGCTCTACCGGTTCAGCCTCCGCCTCGGGCTTCGCGCAGCCGACGATCGCTCCGACTGTCATCAAGATGGTGAGCAGGCGCTGCCAGCGAAGGGTCATCACGGAACGCTCGGGTCAACGGTTGCGGTCAGCAGCAAAAAGGTGTCGTGTGCAATCCACGCACCGGCGAGATCTGCGACATACTGGGCGCGGATATCCCGGGCGGTTCGCTGCGCCTCGAGCACCGACGCGAGCGTGGCAGCGCCCTCGCGATACGCGATGAACGACATTGTGCTTACCCGTTCCGCCGCGGTGACCAGCACTTCATCGCGATCGAGCTGGGCAAGCGCAACGTCATAGGCGCGCCGGGCTCGGCCAAGCTCGGCACCGGTCTCGACCTGGACGGCCGCTAGCGTCGAGTGCGCCCGCTGCACCTCGGCCTCGGCCAGTGCGACACTACCGCGGTTGCGGTTGAGGAGTGGCAGAGGAATGGAGAGCCCGATCGTGGGAAGCAGGCCATTCTCGCTACCACCTGGATCACCGGTTTCGAATCCCGCGGTGAGTACCGGCTCGAGCAGTCGGCTGCTTTGCTGGAGCCGTGCGGCGAGCTCGGCACTTCGAAGGTCCGCCTGCGCGGCGGCAACCTGCAGTGACACACCCATCGGGCTGGGGACGCTGTCGAAGGAGGGACGGTTCAGGGAATCGGCGAGGACGATGGTTATGGTATCCACCGCCAAGCCCATCGCCGCCTGCAGCGTGAAAATGCTGACCTCGGCTCGCAGGGAATCCACCGCGTGATCGTTCGCCTGCTGGAGACTGAGGATTCGGGCGAGTTCCACGTCGAGGTCGCTGGCGTCACCCGCATCACGGCGGATGGTGGCAATATGGAGCAACGAGTCGGCGTCGGAGAGATTACGTCGGCCCAGGGCAAGTAGTTCGCGGGCCGCCAGTGCTGCGGTGTATGCGGTGTCCGCAGCAAGACGAGCGGCGGCGCGCGCAAACTCGAGTCGCAGCCCACTTCCGAGGCGACCCGATTGCGCAGCCGCAGTGCGGGCGTTGCGAATCCACGGAAGGTCTATCGGAAGGCTGATCTCCGCGTGGTAGCGGGGTGTCGACCGGGAATAGCCCAGACTGGCAGTGGGATCGAGATACAAGCGCGACGCGAGGACCGCAGCACTCGCCGCCAGCGTGTCGCTTCGAGCGATCAGCAGCCGCGGCGCGCGTTCAACCGCGGACCGTCGCGCGGCCTCTCGCGTCACTGAACGGAGCGTTTGCCCCGCTGCAGGCGAGGCGGTGGCCAGCGCGTAAATTACGAGGGCAGCCAACGGGCGAAGGCGTATCGTCACCGGTCAAGCGTATTCACCGAACCTGTCAGGACGATGACAATGACGCTGGAGGCAAGGCATCCGCGGGTGGACAGCGAAGGGTCGCGATCAGGCCGTTTGGCGTCCCTCCGACGAGTGTGAGCTTGGCGTCGTGCACGTCCGCGATCCATTTCGCTATCGAGAGACCGAGACCGGAACCGCCGGTTGCGCCAACTATGCGCTCCCGCGCCGGGTCGCCCCGGTAGAAGCGCTCGAAGACATGGGGAAGTTGGTCGGCGGGGATCCCGGGACCGTGGTCGGTGACGGTGAGCACCGCCGCACCATGGTCGCGCCCGACCCGCACCACGACGGTGCTGCCGCCTGGCGCGAACTTGATCGCGTTGTCGAGGAGGATCATGATGAGCTGCCGAATGAGGTGGGGATCTGCGTCGACCACCGCCTCCTCGAACTCTCCGATCTCGATCGCGATGCCGTGCACGCTGGCCACGGTACGGACGGCATCGACGGCATCGAGCACGATGTCATCGAGAAAGATCCGGCTCCGTTCCACGGGCCTCGGATCGGATTCGGCACGAGCGAGTGTCATGAGGTCGTCGACGATCCTCGCGAGACGGACGCTTTCGGATTCGATGCGCGAGAGCGCCGCGACGTACCCTGCGGTATCCCGTGGCTGCTGGAGCGCAACTTCGGCGCGCGACCGCAGCACGCCGAGTGGTGTGCGCAGCTCATGCGCTGCGTCCGCCATGAATCGGCGCATCTGTTCGATCGAAAGTTCGATGGGCGTGGTCGCCTGGCCGACCAGCAACCGCCCTGCCGCGGCGACCAGCAACAGGGCAGCAAGCGCGGCCGCGCCGAACGCCGCGATCAGCGATGCGTAGCGGTCTTCGAGCTCCACCTTGTCAGCCACCGCGATCGCGACGAGGTCCGCACCGCTGGGCAGCGTGAATCGATCAGCGTGAAGCCGCAACATCCGGTCGGATCCGGTGGCACGATCCATGTCGAGCTCACCTTCCCTCGCTGCGCGACGCGCAGCATCGCGAATCCACGGATCCGCCGAGGCCGGGCGGATCGGGCTCCCGTCGACCTGCAGGAGGTACAGCGCTCGGTCTGGGATGTGGAGTTCGTCGATGGCATCGACCACCGCGCCCTGAAGGCCGGCTTCCCGTTCTCGGATCGCCGCAGCCCGTTTGAGTTCGGCCGTCGCCAGGCGGAGCGAGGCATCGAGTTCCGTCGAGAATTGGCGGCGGATCGACAAGAACAGCCCCGTACCAAGCAGAAGGAGGATCGCCGAGAACGTGACGACATACCACGTGGTGAGGCGGCGTCGGAGTTGGGCGAGGGGGGAACGAATCATGGTGCGTCAGGGCCCGAATCGGTAGCCAGCGCCACGCAATGTATGGATGAGCTTCGGCTCGAAATTCTCATCAATCTTTCGGCGTAGTCGCCGGATCAGCACCTCCAGAACATTGGTGAACGGGTCATGGTTTTCGTCCCAGACGCGGGCCGAGATCACGCTGCGGTCGATCACCTCGTCGACGTGATCGAGGAAGCACTCTAGCAGGGCGAACTCCTTCGCCGTAAGCTCGATCGAAATGGTACCCCGTCGCACCCGACGAGAGGCGCGGTGCACCGTGAGATCGGCGACCACGACCGGACCCGCCAGCAGGCGCGGGCCGCGACGGGCGAGCGCACGGATGCGGGCGAGGAACTCGCGGAACGCGAAGGGTTTGGTGAGGTAGTCGTCGGCTCCGACCTCCAGACCGTTCACCCGGTCATCGACCGTGTCGCGTGCGGTGAGCATCATGATGGGGTGGACCACGCCCCGGGTGCGCAACTCGTGGCAGAGTGCGAAACCGTTGCCGCCCGGCAGCATCACGTCGAGCACGATGATGTCGAACGGGCCGGCTTCCGCACGGCGTAGTCCGTCGGCGTGCGTACTCGCCCGGGTGCATATGATCCCATGCTCCGCCAGCCCCGACCCCAGGACTTCGGCGAGATGGTTGTCATCCTCGACCAGCAAGAGCTGCACGGTGATCCCGAGGCTGGTTGGGTCGGTGCGGAAGGTCGGAGTGTCCGGCGATCCGCCATCAATATGTCATCGGTGGCCACCGAGCGGCCGGTTCGCTTCCGGTTCGAGGCGGCTACTTTCATGCATTCCGGAGGTTACCCCATGCGTCGCTGGTATCTGCTTGCTGCCCCCCTCGCGGCCGTCGTGTTCGTCGCCTGCCACCCGGCCGCCACGATCGAGCAAACGGGCCAGCCGACAACTACTTCGTCCCTCGGACGAATCGAGACCCGGCACTACGACTTTTTCGAGGCCGGTGTCCCGATGGAGTACGAGCTGTTCGTGCCCAGAAGCTACGACCCGTCGCGCCCGTCACCACTCATCGTTGCGCTGCATGGGCTCGGTTCGAACCCCAAGGTGGTGATCCGTTACCAGGGGCTCACTGATCTCGCCGAGGAGCGCGGCTACATCGTGGTGGCGCCGATGGGCTACACCACCGGTGGGTGGTACGGGAGTCGCGGTCACGGTGCGATTCGTAATCGTCCTGGGGCAGAATCCGCCACTGATCCGTCCAACCACGGCATCCTGAGTGAACAGGACGTGATGAACGTGATCGGGATCGTGCGCCGCGACTTCAACATCAACAATCAACGCATCTTCATGTTTGGGCACTCAATGGGCGGTGGCGGGGCGTACCACCTCGCAATGGAGCACCCTCAGCTCTTCGCTGGATTGGCCCCGGTGGCCCCAGCGATCTATAGCAGTCCCGATTCGCTCGCGCTCATTCGGGACGTCCCCGTGATCGTGGTGCAGGGCGACGCCGATCGCCTGGTGGATGTCGCGGTGACCCGTCGGTGGGTCGAGAAGATGCGGGAGCTCGGTATGCGCCACGAATACGTTGAGGTTGCCGGCGGCGATCACTCGATGCTGATAGCGCGCGATTCGACGAACATGCGGAAGATTTTCGACTTTTTTGGCGGCGTCGGGACGACGCGGGGCAGGCCTTAGCGAGGGCGTCGGCGGTTTCAGGCCCGCATCGACTCGAGTAACGTGAGGAAGTCGGCCGGGTCGGCGAGGGCTGCGAGTTGCTGCGACACGCCCGGATCCTTCGCGAACTGGGCGAGCCGACCCAAGACCGGGAGATACTGGTTGGAGACCTCGTGGGGCGGAGCGGTGATCAGAAACACATGATGCACCGGCTGTCCGTCGACGGCGTCGAAGTCGATCCCGGCGGGGAAGCGTCCATACGCGAGGCGCAAGCGGGCCACGACCAGCGACCTGCAGTGCGGGATCGCGATACCGCGCCCGAAACCTGTGGATCCGACTTTCTCGCGCCGCCGGAGGACCTTGAACAAAGTCGCCGCGGTGCGAGGTTCCACGTTGAGCAAGTCGACGCACGCCGAGATCGCCTCGGCCTTGGTGGTGGCCACCAAGTCGAGTCCGACAGCATCGGGAGTGAAGAAATCGCGGAGGTGCATCGGGCGAAGCCTAACCTGCAAAGGTCAGCCATTCAACGAGTTGCCAGCCGGCGACCTCCCGGACCGAAGCCCCATTGCATAGATTCCCAGTCATGGAGTTTCCCTATCCGACCGGTTCAGCGTTTCCTCTCATCCTGGCCCCGATGGCTGGGGTGTCCGAGCCACCGTACCGTCGCATTTCGCGCCGGCTGGGCGCCGACGTGGTACTCACCGAGTTCCTGAACTCGGAGGCGATCCGTCGGCGCATCAGCAAGACGCTCGAAGGGTGTGAGTTCGACGAGGTCGAGCGTCCCATCGGGATCCAGATTTACGGCGCTCAGGCCGACGCGATGGCAGAAGCTGCGGCGTTGGTGACGGAGCATTACGCACCCGATTTCATCGACATCAATTTCGGTTGCCCCGTCAAGAAGGTGGTACAACGCAACGGTGGCTCTGGTTGCCTGCGCGACCTCGACCTGGTTGATCGCATCATCGCGGCGTGTGTGGCTGCCACCCACTTGCCGGTGACAGTCAAGACCCGCAGCGGTTGGTCGGAGACGTCACGCGATCCCGTCGGCATCGCGCTTCGGATGCAGGACGCCGGTGCCAAGGCTTTCACGCTGCACGCCCGGACCCGCACCCAGATGTTCACCGGCAAGGCGAACTGGGACGATATCGCGATGGTGGTGGAAGCGCTCGACGTGCCGGTGATCGGCAATGGCGATCTCAATACGGCTGATGACGTGATCCGGATGAAGGAGCACACCAGCTGCGCCGGCGTGATGATTGGCCGTGGATCATTCGGCAATCCCTGGCTGTTCCGCGACGCTCGCGCGCTGCTCGACGGCGAGGATCTACCACCCGCGCCTGAGCCGCCCGAGAAGTTCGCGGTGGCGTTGGAGCACGCTCGCCTCGCCATCGAGCTGCAGGGCGACACCCGCAGCACGATGGTCGAGTTCCGAAAGCATTTCGGGTGGTACACCCGGGGGCTGCACGGGGCGAGCACGCTCCGCGAGAAGCTTTTTCAGGTGGAGCATATGGCCGACGCCGAACGGATTTTCGCTGACTACCTCGATTCGACCGCCATGGCGAGCGCGGCGTGATCCTCGCTCCGACCGTATCGACTCGCCGCGCCTGATGGAACGGCGGATCGTCGAGGGCCCGCCGGTGACCTGGATCGACGTTGTCCAGCCGACGCTCGAGGAACTGCAGAAGCTTGCGGTCGAGCACAACTTCCCAGCCACCGTGGTCGAGGACTGCCTCGAGCCCGATCACCTTCCCAAATACGAAAGAATCGGCGACGCCACGTTCGTGATCCTCCGGGTCCACGACGCGTCGGCGAACGACGATGCCTCGAGCATTCAGGAACTGACCCGCAAGGTTGCAATCTTCTTTCGCGACGACTTCGTACTCACCGTGCATCGGGTCGAGCTCGCCGAGGTTACCCGGGTGCAGGAGCGGTTCGCGGCCAACGACACCCCATATACCGAACCCGCGCTACTCGCTGCGATTGCCAACGCGACCCTCGCATCCTTCGAGCAACCGCTTGGTGCTGCCGAGACGACGCTGGATGCCTTTGAGGGCGCGCTGTTCGACGTGACGGCGGCAGCGCCGTCGCTCAAGGAAGCCTACAACCTCAAGCGCCGGGTGTCGCTCACCCGGCGCATCCTGTGGCAGACGGCCAACGTGGTGCAGAAACTGATGCCCGCCACCGGCCCACCCTCGGCGTTGTACCAGGACGTTCGGGAGTCGGTGGACGCCTACCTCTTCTGGGCCGACCAGCTGCTGGAAGAGGTCAACCTTCTCCTGCAGGTGCACCTCGCTGTGGGGGCCCACAAAACCAACGATGTGATGCGAATACTGACCGCTCTCTCGGCGATTTTCCTGCCCCTCACCTTTATCGTGGGGGTATATGGGATGAACTTCGACTTCATGCCGGAGCTCCGGAACCCCAACGGCTACCCGGCCGTTCTGTTGCTGATGTTCATCGTCGCCGGGGGGATTCTCGCGTGGTTCCGGTGGCGGGGGTGGCTGGGTGGGAGTGTCACCCGGCCCGAGTAGGTGGCATGGCGCACGGGGGTGGCGCCATTATATTGCGAATACGGGGGCGATCGGCTTCGACGGATTGATAGAAGGCATCGTCGCGTGCTCAGGTCCGAGTTACCTGATAAATCCACTCGGAAAAAACACAATTGCCAACACTGATCTGGCGATGGCTGCGTAAGCTGAGCTCCTAGGAGTTCGCTTCATGCACCTCCTGGGT
>JBDSMU010000148.1:0-11611 GCA_039915685.1 Gemmatimonadales bacterium
GAGAGGCGATCCGGCGCGGAAGGAAATGCGAGTACCCCAGGCTACCCGCAGCGATCTCAGACATTGCTTAGCGCTGCTGCCGCTAGGCCCTGACGCGATTCGCACGCTGCTACCCTACGGACCTGGGGCGACAGAAATGTACAAGGGTGGAGGAGAAATGAAACCGATGACCGATGACCGATGACCGTTTATCACGCGACGGCCCGCCGCCAGCGACCGTCAGACAGGTCGAGGAGGTCCACGCACTGTCGCAACCGCTTAGCGCCAGCTGATCACAGATGGCTCTCGGTCATCGGTCATCGGGCATCGGTCGTCGGTTCTCGGTCATCGGTCATCGGTCATCGGTCATCGGATTACCGCCGTCCAGCCCCATGCAGCAGCGCATTCTCGAACAGTCGCGCCGTGCCCCGCCAGAAGCCCCGGAAAAGCGGATTCTCGGCGAACGCGACCACGGTGCCACGACCGACTGATTCCACCGTTGCCCACACCGATCCGGTGAGGAATCGGTCGGTGTTGCCGGGCCAGGTGAACCCGGCGATCACCGCGTCGCGATCGTTGAAGACGACCACGTTGTCGGCATTTTTCGACGGGCGCATGTATCGAGCGGGAAGTGGCACCGCGATCTTGTCGCGGTCGTAGCCCCAGGTGAGCCAGTGGGTGCGGTCGAGCGTTGCCCGGCCGATGGCACCGGGCGTCCCCTCCGGCTCCTGGTTCCCGGCTGCTGACGGGGAAACGAAGGGGACGGGGTCGCGGGCGCTGATCACCGTATCGGTCGCCTCGAGCTTGCGATTGTCGGACTTCGGCGCGTCCACCGGAGTGCGAAGCCCAAGTTCCTTCTGTTCCAAGGTCGAAACGGCCGACCCAAGGGCGATGACCACCCCGCCGCCCCGAACCCAGTCGCGGAGCCGGTTCATGCCATCGGTGCCCAAGGTGGCGGCGTAATTACCCGGCGGAAGTACCACCACGTTGAACCGTTCGAGGGTGACCGACCCAAACCGCCTGGGATCGACCGGGACGAATGGCTGCTGCAGCTCGCGTTCGAGGTACCACCAGACGTCGCCGTACCCGGTTTGGGAAACGCCGTCGCCAGCCATCACCAGGACGCGCGGTGGGTGGACCGCTTCCACAGCCGTGCTGCCGACCCCGATCTGGCCGCTGTCGGGGAACGCTGAGTTGACGGCGTATACATCGGCGCCGCTGAGTGCCTGCGCTGAGACAACTTTCTCGTGCAATCCGTCGGCGTTACGGGCCACCCGGACCACAAACGTACCCACCGGGTACGAGGCCCCGCCTGCGCGGAGCGGCTCATTGGTTGACGCCACGTTGACCCCGTCGCGGAGTAGGGCCAGCGCCATCACCGACGCGGACCGGTTGCCCGCAGGGATCACGTAGGCGCTGGTGGCCCGCTCCGCCGGTCTAGGACCGCCAGCCAGCGCCACATCTCGCAATTCGCCGCCCAACGACTCGGCGTTGTCGGTCCACGCCGCATCCAGGCCATAGGTGAGGGGCAGCGACCAGGCCGTGATGTCATAGAACTCGTACCCCTCGCGCTGCGCGTCGCTCCCGCGCCGGCGGTTTCGCTCGTAACGGTCGAGCTGCCGGCGAGCGAAGACGGAGTCGAGCACGTGCGACGGCTCGAGAAGAGCGCCAGCAAGTCGGCCCTGAGGCTGGGCAAGGTCCACGACATACGACCCGACTGGAAAGACCCGCCGGCTGCGCACACCGCTGAGGTAGTCATTGGCCGCGGCCACCGTGAGAGGCCGGGTGAGTTCCTGCACTTCGATCCGTTGCATGCGCATCGTGGCGACAAACAGCGCGGTGCGGGCCGGGTCGGATCCCGGGGCGATCACGATGCGTCGCACCGATCGGGTCGGGGTCATGGCGGACGCGAAGAAATCGTGGAAATCGGCCAACAGCGGTGCTCGACGAGAGGAAGCGGCAGCCAGCGTTGCCATCGATGCCACGAAATGGTGCGCGATCCCGTCGCGGAAAGTCGTCACCGTCCCATCCGACTTACGGATCGCCAGTTCCGGTCCGCCGTCCGATTCGAACGTCATCCCGATCGCGCCGTTGAGCGACGTCCAGGAGTCCCAGTAACCGGGATAGTACAGGTCGTATGCATCTCGAACGAAGTACTGCCAGCCATGGCGATCGAATGCGGCAGCGTTGGCGCGACCGAACACCTCCAGCCATGCTGCGGTCCGCGCCGGAAGGTTGCGATTGACGGGCGAGGCGGCCGGTGGGAAAAAATACTGCGGAGTGGTGCTGTGGAGGTCCACGAACACCTGGGGACGCCACCGGAGCACCGCACCCGCCGTGGCGCGTGTCTCGGCCTGCGTAAAAGCGATCAGGTCACGATTCATGTCGAACCGGAAGTGGTTGAACCGACCCTGGATCGCCCACGGTTCGTCCTGTTCGACTGCGGAAGGTTCATCGCTCCCTACGGCGACCGAGTTCGACCACGCCGCAAACCGCTCATGCCCGTCCGGATTCTGGGATGGGTTGATGATCACCACCGTGCTGTCGAGAATTGCCCGCACCTGTGGGTTCGTCGAGGCGAGCAATGTATACGTCGTCATCATTGCGGCTTCGAAGCCGGCAGGCTCGTTCCCGTGAACCGAATGAGAAAGCATCACTATCACCGGTTGCCGTGCAGAAACTGTCGGCACATCAGCCGCTCCGCCATTCCGGGGGTCGGCCAGCTCTCCGGACGTCCGACGAATTTCGTCCAACCGGAGAATGTTGGCCGGGCTCGAGATGATCAGCAGCCGCATCACCTTCCCTTCGGCGGTCCGCCCGATCACCTCGGTGCGTACCCGGTCCGGCGCCGCGGCCACCATCGCGTCGATGACCGCCTGCTGTTGATGGTACATCGTGTGTTGAGAGCCAATGGCGTACCCCAAGACCGATTCGGGGGCGGGGACCGCCGATGTGTATGGCGCATACTCATCCATCCTTGTACCCCGGTTGGCGCTCTGCGCGGGTGAATCTGGCGCGAGGACGGCGAGCAGGGTGCACAGCGTGGAGAGAGGTCGGGCGGCGTTCATCAGGATTCACTCGGGGCGGCTGGGGGAGGCTTGGGAATGGGGACACGGGCCAACTTGGCGGCGCGCGTACGGTCCCATACGTCGGCGGCGGCGGCGCCAATAAGGAAGACCAGGGACATATACCAAATCCAGAGCACGAACAGCAGCGCGGCGCCGACGTTGGCGTCGATGGAGAACTGCCCGCCACGGACAGCCGTCGCTAGGTAGAGACCATACCCTCGCTTGGCGATCTCGAATCCCAAGGTCGCGACCCCGCTTGCGAGCAGTGCTCCCCGCCACGCCATCCGCTTCGGCGACGCGAAACGGTAAAGCGTGAAAAACAATCCGATTCCGAAGGCGAACGTCAGCGCTTCACCCATAAACCGTCCGCCGGTACTGAGCAGGAATGTCCACGGCGGCTCCAGGTAAACTCCCTCGGCGGTCAACAGGGCGATCACGCTGGAAAGCACGGTGTTGACGAGCAGCATGGAAAGCAGAACGGCAACCATCAACAGGTCGCGGCCCTTGGCAATGATGTAGCTGAGGATGTAGCTGAGCACGAGGCCGCCAGGTGCAGGGCGCTCCCGAACCTGGAACACCTGCGACAGGCAGACCCGGACCGCGGCAAAAAGCCGAGTGCTGAACCAGAGAAAGGCCGGGACTGCGATCCAGGTCAGTCGGCTGCGATACCCGCGGATCTTCTCGATCAAGCCCTCGACCAGGATGAACGGATCGCTGTCGATGCCGTGGACATGTGCTGGGAGGAACTTGGTGAAGAGCGCACCGGGATCCTGGGTCCCCATGAATGACGTGGCGTCGAGGGCAAGACCGAGTCCGGCAATCGCGAGGATGGCGATCGGGATCAGGGCAAGCATCGCATCGAACGACAGTGCCGATGCCAGCAGGGGCAAGTTCGCCCGCTCAAGGGTTTCCAAAATCCGGACCGGCATGGAAGTCGGTGCCGGGGGCGGAGACGGCGACAGGGTGCCGGTCATGGCAGAAAGCCCGCTGGGAAGCGGGCTTTCAACATGGCTGGCACCATCCCCGTCAGGTTCTCACCCGACCGGGTTGTTATCGTCACCCACCGCCGCGAACCCGCCATCACCGTCGATGTCGAGATCAAGATCGTCGTCCTCCTCGTCATCGATGAGGTCGATCTCGAGTTCCTCGTCGGCGCCGACGGCTGCACGCCGTCGGCGACGTGCCTCCGCCAAGCGGCGCTCGAGATCGTCGCGTGCCGAGGTCGCGGTTCGTCGGATCTCCCGCTTGCCATCGCGCAATTCGCCGGCGACGTCCCCAGCCCAGTCCTCGACGGTGCCCTTGATCGCTCGGCCCCGAGTCTCGACTTCTTCGACCAGCGCCTCCAGCTTCTCGCTGGCGTCCTCCTTCATCCGGCGAGCGCGGCGTGACAGTTCATCCCGCGTCTCCTCACCAGATTTCGGTGCGAAGAGGATGCCTAGCCCTGCGCCCAGCAGTGCACCGTACACAAACCACTTGAGACCTGCTCCAGAGTCGGTCTCGATGACCGTAACTTCCCGGCTTTCGTCGCGCGTCGACATAATGGCTCCCTCGTGTTCCCTGAAGTTTTACTCGCCGGCGTCGGGATCGTCCACGGCGATACCGCCGATTCCCGCCAGCGCCCCATGCTGCACGGCGGGCGCATCGATGAAGCGCCTCACCATGTCGGCCGTCCCGCCCACCGCCAACTGTTCGAACAGGAATGCGAACGTCTTCTGGAGATCGTTACTGATGTGCTGACGTATCTCCTCAGGCAGCGCCCACAGCTCCTGCTTGAACGGCCCGATCGCCTTCTTCCGCGTCTTGTAGTAGAACTGCTCGTCGGAGTCGTTCGCACCCCGTTCTCCCCGGGCGTTGTCATCCAGCCACTGATACATCCGTGCCCGGAAATCGGCCGGCAGCGCGGGGTGGTCAAAGACGATGTTCTGGAAGTTAGTCGCGAGATGGATCTCTGCAGTTTCGACCCGAGGAAAGTTCCCGAAGGCGTTCCCCGGGAGGGTGGAGGCTCCGTGCTGGACTGCCCCACCCAGACCGTAATCCTTCTGGGATGCCCGGCTCAGCGCCTCGAGCGCCTCAATGTCAAGCTTGACGTCGGCAATGCTTCCATCGGGAAGCACCACCCCGCCGTGCGAGGTACCGGTCTGCACCGAAATCTTGCTGATCCCCACCAAGTCGCCATCCATGGCCTCGAGCGTGCGATTATACCCCTGCATGAACGCGTGCAGTTCCTCGACCGTGGAATTCTTGTGTCCGACCTCGCCGATTTCGGCGCCTACAGAGACCGTCACGCCCTCCGGCTCGCGCTTCCGAATGAACTGGGTGATCTCGGCCGCGCGCTCGTAGTTGACCTGCTGCTGCTGATCGAGCGTGGGGAAGTCCAGGTTGACGAGGGTGGAGGTGTCGACATCGATATTGTAGAAGCCAGCCGCCACTTCCTCTGCGATCAGCTTCTTGACCTCCCCCACTTCGCACTCGGCATCGGCGGAATACTTCTTCGGATTCACCTGGCAGTGATCGCCCTGAATGAACAGCGGGTGCGAATATCCCTCGCGCAGGGCCGCACCGATGATCACCGAGACATACTCGGCGGGGCGCTGGTCGGTGTAGGCAATCTCGGAGCGGGCGATTTCGACAATGATCGCAGCGCCATCACATGCGTTTGCAGCACGGAAGATGGCGCGAGCGGTGTCGTAGGCCATCATGCGGACGTTGATCGCAGGTACGGTGAACCCCCCGCACTCCCCGCGACCCCGTGCGACGTAAAGATCGTGAATCGACGCGGGACGAACACCGGTCATCTGTCCCAGCTCCCACAGCAACTGACGCGCAGCAGCCTTTTCGGCGTCATCAGAAAACACGGCGGCCTTGACCAGCGCATCCATTGCAGGACCGCGGAGGACATCTGGACGGACCAACTCGACCGTGCCACCCGAAATCGCGATGCCGCCGCCGAACTCAACCACAAGCCTGTCCATGGTCGCGCTCATCCATACTCCAGGGGTCAATGGGAAGTTGCCTGAGCCGTCAATCTATTCCGGCATCGGATTGGCGGCAAACCACCCGACAAATCGTGGCTGGCACAGCACTTATGCCATCTCATTCTCACCTTCAACGATGTTTCACGATCATTATCCACACTTTTCCGCCGTGTGCATCGCGTGTGGAAGGCCCGCCTGTGGAATTCGGCCAATGTTGAGAAGGCTGATGAGGCTGAATACCCTCTACTGAGTGTGGTTCACCCGTCCGGATGAACGGTTTTCCCCAGTTTCGTTGTGGAGAAGTTTTCCAATCCACAGATGTTCGTGAACAAATTCGGGCAGGGCAGGGCCTCATGGACCAGTGTGGGTAGATTGTGGGAGTCCTTCGGCGGTGAGCGTGCGATGTTGAGCGATCGCAACGACTTCGCTCTCCACGCCCGTGGAGAATCAAGTCTCCACACGTTCCACCCTTTTGTGGAGGAATCGGGCTGGGATGCGGCCGCGAGTACCCCTGCGGTCCCTGCGGAGTGACGCTATCTTTCGGCCTGCAAACCACTTCCCCCGCCCCGCCGGAGCATTCCCCGCCGATGTCCGCCGCCCCGATTCGCCGCACCAAGATCGTCGCCACCCTCGGGCCCGCGTGGGAGTCGGAAGAGCGGATGCATGCGCTTTTCGATGCTGGGGTCAACATTGTCAGGATCAACGCGTCGCACGGGTCTCCCGAGATTCGTGAAACGTGGATTCGCCGCCTGCAGAAGGTTCGCGCCGAACGCCGCGCACCCATCGGGATCCTGGTCGACCTGCACGGACCGCGTATCCGAGTCGGCAAGCTTCCCGAACCGATCACGCTGTCGCCGGGCGAGGCGGTGACATTTGCGCCGGAGGACACCGCCAGTGAGGGCGACATTCCGACCACGTATCCGGAGTTGGCCGGCGACGTCGTCGCGGGATCGCGCATCCTCCTCGACGACGGGCTTCTGAGTGTTGATGTTACCGGAGTGCGCGGCGACCGTGTGGAAGGTGTGGTGCGCTACGGCGGGCTGCTCAAGGCCAACAAGGGGATGAACCTCCCCGGAATCGATGTGAGCGCACCGGCGGTCACCGACACTGACCGCGAGGAGATCGCCCGAGTCGTGGCACTTGGCGTCGAGTACCTCGGCATCTCGTTCGTACGTCGCGCCGAAGACATGGAGGGAGTGCGACGGATCATTCCGCCTGCGGTGCAACTCGTTGCCAAGATTGAGAAGGATACGGCGCTCAAAAACCTCGACGAGATCATCGTGGCGTCCGATGCGCTGATGGTAGCCCGCGGCGACCTCGGCGTGGAGTTGCCGTTCGAGCAAGTGCCGATGGTGCAGAAGCGGCTGATCCAGCGCGCCGGTCGGCATGGCAAGCCGGTGATCACGGCCACCCAGATGCTCGAGTCGATGATCACCAATCCGCGTCCCACCCGCGCGGAAGCATCCGACGTGGCCAACGCGATCGTCGACGGGACCGATGCGGTGATGCTCTCCGCGGAGACGGCCGTTGGGGCCTATGCGCTGGAAGCGGTGCATGCGATGACCCGCATCGCACTTGAGGTGGAATCACACCGCCAGCGACCGAGCGACAATGATCGACGCCGGTGGCAAATGCCACTTCAGCATTTCGCGCGCACCAGCGAAGGTGAAACGCCGATCGAAGATGCGCTCGCCGTGGCGGTTGCCGCTGCGGCCGACATGCTCGGCGCCAGTGCGATCGTCTGCTTCACGTCAAGCGGATTCACGGCGCGCACGGTTTCGTCGTATCGACCGCGGGTCCCGATCCTGGCGCTCACCGCGGAACCGGAAACCTATCACCAGCTCGGCATGGTGTGGGGCGTGGTGCCGGTGCAGATGGATCATCTCAAGAACTACGACCCGATGTGGGCTCTGGCGCGCGCGGAGTTGCTGGCGCGGGACATGACGAGCGAGGGCGAACGCATCGTCGTGACCTGCGGCGTGCCATTCGACGAGCCCGGCACCACCAATCTGCTCAAGGTCGAGACCGTCTAGCCGATGCGGCTCACCCTGCTCGGGACGGGGACCTCCATGGGCGTTCCGCAGATCGGTTGCAGTTGTGCGGTCTGCCGGTCCGATGATCCGCACGACCGCCGGACCCGCTCGGGCGCCACGGTGGATACGGGAAGCGGAAGGATCCTGATCGACACTCCGCCCGAACTGCGGCTCCAGCTGCTTGCTGCGGGGATCGACCGCGTCGATGCAGTGCTGTATACCCACCTCCACGCCGACCATGTTCATGGAATCGACGACCTTCGCAGCTTCAGCCAGGTGCAGCGCACCACGATTCCGTTGTATGGCCCGGACGAAACGCTTCGCCACATCGGCTCCGCTTTCCGGTACATCTTCGACAGCGGCGTGGTACCGGTCGAGGGCACATCGAAGCCACGCCTGGCGCTTCACCCACTTGAGTCCGGCGCGACCCATGATATTGCCGGGGCAGCCGTTACCGCGATGCAGTTTGCGCACGGCACCGCGTCCGTGTTCGGATACCGGATTGGCCGGATCGGATATGTAACCGACGTCAAGCGGGTGGCTGCGGCCGAGCGCGCCATATTGCGAGGCGTTGAGGTGCTGGTTCTCAGCGCGCTATGGTGGCGCCCGCACCCCACGCACTTGTCCATTGACGAGGCGATCGAGACCGCCCGCGACATCGGCGCGACACGCACGATCCTCACTCACCTGACCCACGAAACCGGACATCGGGAGCTCGCACAACGGCTTCCTGCCGGAATCGAACCGGGGCATGACGGCATGACCGTGGAGGTTTCCGGATGACGCTGCACATCGACGATTCCCTGATGTACCGTGACCGCCTCGACGGCTTGCACGGCCTCGACCCATCGTTGCGCGACACGATGGAGGAGCGGTTCCCGGCCATTCGCGCCGAGATCGCCGGGCGCCGGACAAGCGGCGAGTACGGCTTCGAGGCGCTCGGGCACCAGGATGCCGTGGTGGCATCGGTCGACCAGTGGGCAGCTCAACAACGCGGTCGTTTCGATCATCTCCTGATCCTCGGCATCGGTGGCTCGGCGCTCGGTGCCAAGGCGATGCTCACCGCGCTCAAAGGACCGGGCTGGAACGAGTGGGACGCGGGACGTCGGGACAACTGGCCGACCCTCACGGTGCTCGAGAATGTTGATCCGGTCACGGTGCTGGGCACGCTCGATCGGCTCGACCCACGACGCACGCTGGTGAATGTCATATCCAAGTCGGGAGGCACCGCCGAAACGCTTGCGCAGTACCTGATCGTCCGGGAATGGCTCGACCGGGCGGTGGGGGAAGACGCGAAGAATCACCTCGTGATCACCACCGACCCAGAACGGGGAGCGTTGCGGGCGCTGGCCCGTTCAGAAGGGCTTACCGCGTTTGCGGTGCCGCCCGAGGTGGGTGGCCGGTTCTCGGTGCTGACTGCGGTCGGGCTGGTGCCGGCTGCCATTTTGGGGATCGACATTACCGAGTTGCTGGCTGGCGCGGCCGAGGCGGTGACGGATGCAGGCGCGGAACGTCTCGCCGAGAATGCAGCGGCACGGTGGGCGATGCTTCAGTGGCAGGCACACGCGACGCGCGCGGCCAACGTGCACGTGCTGATGCCGTATTCCGATCGACTGCGCGACTTCGCGGAGTGGTATCGGCAACTTTGGGCGGAGAGCCTGGGCAAGCGGGTCGATCGCGATGGTACCGAGGTGTTCCGCGGTCCCACGCCCGTGGGAGCCGTGGGAGCCACCGACCAGCATTCCCAGGTGCAGCTATTCATCGAGGGGCCGTTCGACAAGACGATCACGTTCATCAGGGTACGCGATACCGTCGAGATGCTCCCAATACCCGGCCGGGACGGCTTGGGTCCGGAGATGTCGTACCTCCCGGGCAAGACGTTGGGCGGGCTGCTCGACGCGGAATTCATCGCCACTCGCGAGGCGCTCCGCAGCCAGGGGCGCATGAGCAGCACAATCGAGATCGACACTCTCGATGCACGCACCCTTGGCCATCTTTTCATGTTCTTTCAGCTCGCGACCGGCTACGCGGGCGCCTGGTACGGCGTCAACCCATTTGACCAGCCGGGCGTGGAGCTGGGGAAGGTGCTGACGTTCGAGGCGATGGGGAAGGCGAGAGACTAGGGATGAGAGACTAGAGACTAGAGGCTCAACTCGATCGACTCCGCTTCCAGAGGGCATAGGTCACTTTCTGGACCTCAAGCGATCGTGGCAGCAGCGGTGTGACATCGGCACCGAGCGCTTCAAGGAATTCCAGTAGCTCCTTGGTTTCGACGGCAGACCCGTACGCTATCCGCAGGTGGTAGCGGCACCGGGCACCGACCCCGCAAGCATATCCCTCCGCGAT
The DNA here is from genome assembly GCA_039915685.1 of Gemmatimonadales bacterium. GTDB lineage: Bacteria > Gemmatimonadota > Gemmatimonadetes > Gemmatimonadales > GWC2-71-9 > Palsa-1233. Next base: position 10,402 of record JBDSMU010000148.1, read on the forward strand.
GTTGAGCGGCACAGAAAGCGACGCGCGGCGCAGCTGATCGAGCGCTGCTGCCTGTTGGGGCCGCCAGTTCACGTCGGCGAACCGATGTATCTCGATTGCACTGTCACGACCCAGGCGCCAGGCCGCAAGCTGCTTATGCGATGGCATGAGACAATTGAACGACCCGTCGCATCTCCCGCCGAACCCTGCCACCGCAGCCCGGCGCGCCATCGTTCGCGCCGCCCTCTCCCGTCTCTAGTCTCTAGTCTCTAGTCTCTAGTCTCTAGTCTCTAGTCTCTAGTCTCTAGTCTCTACAACACCAAACGACCCCGCTTGCGCGGGGCCGCTGGTTTTCCTGCGACTGACTGCCGTGGTGGCCAATCAGGTGATCATGCTCGCCACCTGATTACGGCTGGCGAGCCGAGAACAGACCTGCACCCGTCGCATTCACACCACGCGCACGGAACTGGGTGAAGCCAGTCACGCTCACGTTGGTGAACGAGTAATCCCAGTACCGCTCGCCACCGTTGTCGGTACCGAGGATCGTACCGGAACCGGCGGGAATCACGCTGTTCGTCGGCACGACGGCCGGAACAGTGATGCGCTGGATGTAGCGCCACTCGCCGGCCGCGTTCAGGCCGAAGAGATCCACGCGGGTAAAGACCGGGAGCGTGGTGCTGTTGTCCTGCGTCGCGCGGAACGTGCGAGTGGCCCCTGTGGCGGGGGCACCGCCAACGCCTGGGATCAATGCCGTGGAGGCAAAGTTACGCCAGTTGATGCCGCCCTGAACGCACGGACCATTGAGCGTGCCACCAGCAAGGCAGAGCGTGCTGGAGTCGTAGGTGACAAAGTACCTACCCGGGGCCGGCACCGTGGCGGAGAGGATCGGCGAAGCGAACTCGGCCGATACACCCGTCTGGCGCATGGGAATGTTCCACGGCTGGATGTTGTTCACGAACGAACCGTACACGTCGCGAACAGTGACGGCGACTGAGTCAGGCCTGACGAGCGCCTGGCTGAGCGTGTCCACCGGGTCGCCCCGGAACCGGCAGGCCGCGTACGGCGCGGCAGCCCCAGTGCAGGTTTCCTGAACCGACACGGTGAACCGGTCGAGGGTCAGGGTGCCGAGGAACGGATTGATGATGCTCGAGTCGAAGCGAGTACCGAACCCGGCGGAGCTGAAGCCGAAGTTGAAGACAAGTGCCGTCGACGGCGTCGTGGTGCCGTCGCC
>JBDSMU010000186.1:0-33585 GCA_039915685.1 Gemmatimonadales bacterium
ATCTGGATCAGTCGCTGCAGCTCGAATGCATCAGTTACCGTCGCCTCAGCTTTCTGCACCACACCTGCGAGACGGGCTCCCCAGCCATTGTGACGTTCGCGCTCGAAGATCACCTCAAGACCACTCACATTACCGACATCGCCGTTCACAAACCTGCTGGAGTCCGGATTGACGCCAAGCGGCGCGGTGGCCACCAGCCCGTCGAGGCTCTTCATGTAAAGATTGATCTTGAGCGAACTCTGCTCCTGGACACGGAACCGGGTGCTGAACTCGAACTGTGTCGCCTTCTCGAAACCAAGATTCGGGTTGCCCTGCCGGAATCGCCCGGTGCGCGTGGTGTCGTCGAACGCCGCGTCGACCAGGAACTGCAGGTCGGGCGCCTGCGCGAATCGACCGACGCTCGCCACCAACGTCGCCCCCTTGAGCACGGTCGAAACGGCGATGCGGGGATTGATTGACGAGCGCGACACGAGGGTCTCGTTGCCGAGGTCGCCGCCGGGCGAGAAGGCGTCATACCGCACACCGGCCACCACCGCGAGTTCATCACTTCGGGTCTGTCCCTCGATGTACGCCGCCGATATCGTGGGCGAGAATGCCGACGCGGTGGCAGGCGGGACAATCCCACCGACGGGGCGGTACGCCAGGACACGCTGGAATGTCTTCACATCCTGGGAGGCGACGAGTCCACCGACGAAGACATCGGTGTTGCGACCCATACCGAGGGTCAGGTCAAGCTGACTCCGAAGTTCGGAGAAGCTGTTCCACGCGATCTCGCCCTGGGACGCCCCTCCGACGAAGAAGGCGGGCACTCCCCATGGAGTGCGCGCGGATAATTGCGGCTGCGCAAACCCGTCGATGGCTTTGCGGGCGGCGACGGTGTCCTGAGCGCGCGCGATGTCCTCGCCGAGGATTTCGAGGCGTCGACCGGTGAATGCCCCGACGCGGTAATCCGGGGCGTCGACAGTGCCGCGGGAGAACTCGCGATCGAACCAGCCAACGCGGAGGTCGCCCAAAATAGGGTGCCGCGATGTCTGAGACGGCAGTAGTTGGAGGTGGCCGGTCAGCAGTTTCCCGTTTGTGCGGCTACCCGGCGCGAAGTCCGTGTCGTACTTGTACTGCTGGTCGTAAAGATATCGCTGGTCGGCGGTGGTGATGCCGAAAATTCGGCCGACCACTTTCTCGCCGACCGGGATGGTGAGCTTGCCGCCGACGGTCCACGTCTCCGCACTGTTGTGCGGCAGCGGTGCAGGGCGGTCCGAACGTGGGTCGAGCGGATCATCGGGCCGGGGCGCATTGACCGGATCTGCGTCAAGGCGGCCGGTGAGGTCGATGATACCGACGGCAGTCACCCGGCCCGCGATCGGCCCGTCCCCTTGCAGCACGACGCGATCGAGCCCGAGGTCGGCGGTTCCGCTCACTGGTCGATCGGTTTCGTAGGCGACCCGCCCTCGCCACCGCTCACCGCCGTCACGCGTCACCACGTTGATGAGTCCGGAGAGCGCTTGTCCGTACCGCGCCGAAAATCCGTTGGTGATCAGAGACGCCTCGGTTATCAGGTCGGGCGGGATGCGGATGCCCACGGCGCCGGTAGAGGCGTCGAGCTGGTTTTTCAACCCGAACCCATCGAGCAGGAACGCTTGCTGCCCGATGCGGCCACCCCTGTAGCTCTCGCCGACCACGCCTGCCTGCAGTGACAGGGCGTCCTCGAGGGTCGAGACGGGCAGCCGCCGGAAATCTTGTTCGTCGATTCGCTGGCTCGTGGCCGTCGCAAACGGATCGAGTACCGGATCCTGGACACCCACTGCGCGCAGATCGCTGAGCTGCACCGCGACCGGTGCGAGACGGATGTCAACCCGAGTCACCTCATCAGACCGCACCACGATGTCGTCGCGGCGCGCGGCGCGGTAACCGGGCCAGACCACCCCGAGACTATGCGTGCCGGCCGGCACCGCGCGGATCCGATACTCACCTGTGGAATCGGACGTGGCGATCCGGCGTCCACCATCGAGGCGCACCTCCACTCCCACGACGCCGTTGGATGTCGACGCATTGATGACCCGGCCGAGCAGTGTCCCGTTAGTCTGGGCGTACAGCGCGGGGCTTGCGACTGGTCCGATGCCTGCGCACAGGAGGGCGAATGCGACTGCCCAGATGGGGAATCCCGTCGATGGCCGGGTGGGGTTCGGTGTGCGTGTCATCAGAGCAATCCCCGGAAGAGGTATAGGTCCCGCGTCGAACCGAGCTCGGCTTGCACGAGGATGTCAGTGGATGACGGTGATACCCGGGGGCGGGTCCAGACTGCCGACTCGGACCGGGCTCGTTGGATCAGCGGCCCGCCGGAGAACGGTACCGAAAAGAGCCCCCAGGACGTGATCGGTACACCGAAAGGATTGAATTCATCCAATCTGGCCGACACGACGCACACATCGCGCGCGCACCCCAGCCCGGTGATCTGACCGACCGGGATCGTGGCGACCGTGCTCGACGCTCCTCCCGACGCGGAGACCAGCTCGAGCGTTGTGGCGCCGCGCGTGAAGAGGATTTGTGTGCCGTTGCTGCTCACCGCATAGGCAATCGCGCCGTCCGTACCGCTGATCGGCTGGAGCGCTGCCGCCGACCCACTGATTGTCCCGGCCGCCACGAAAAGCGGAACGAGCACGGTGTCTCGAAGCGAGCAGCCCGGGCACCTCGGCACGACGGTGATCTGTTGTGCCAGCGCTGTGAAGCTTCCGGTGCCGGTCCAGCGTATGTCGGAAAGCCATGTGGCAGTCTGCCCTCCGACCGCCAGCGGAAGAGTGAGCAGAAGCTGGCCGGGTGCGTCTGGCGACGGCGCGAGGTAAAGCCCCGGGCCAGCAGGCACTTGAGTCGCGATTCGTGACGTCACGCGGAGATACAACAACCGGCCATCGGCGGCGAGTGCGCCCGACGTGTAGGTGTCCGACGAGTCGTTATACGCCAGGCGCGTTTCGCAACGCTCGAACAGCCGCGTGCCGCCCCCCGCCGGGATGATGCCGAGGCATCGGTCTCGGTCGCGCCGGCCGGCGACGCTGTAGGTGTAAACGATGAACTTGCCGTCCTCCGAGAAGCTGCCATCAGTGTCCATCGCAGGATTGTAGGTAAGCCGCACCGGCGAGGTAGCGTTGAACGTGCCGTCGGGAGGAGGCGCGACGAACGACGGCGGGTCGGAGTGGGTGCAGCCGGCCGACAGCGCGGCACCTATCACGGCTGCCGCGAGCCTGGTCCGTCCGTGGCTCAGCAACCGGTGGACGATCATCGCCTCTGTGGGGAGCCTTGACCCCAGGGTGAGGCGCGTTTCACGGCCAGCAATCGATCTGCGTGCCATCAGGGCTGCTCCCGAAATAGGTAGAGGTCCCGCGCTGCGCCGAGCCTGGCGCGCACGAGGATGTCGGTGGAAAGTGGCGATAAACGTGGGCCCGTCCATCTCGCCGTTGGCGACGCGGCACGATAGGTCAACGGCCCTCCGGTTATTGCCGCGGCGTAAAGCGTGGAAGGAAGGGTGGTGGCACCCGGGGTCACGTTCACGAGCCGTGCCGACACAATGCACATGTTTCGCGTGCATCCCAGCCCCCATATCCGATCACCGTCCTTGAGGGCGGGGACGGTTGCAATCGGGGTGGACGAACCTCCGGTGCCGGGGACCAGTTCCAAAGACTCCTCGTTTCGTGCGATCAGGATCTGAGAACCGTCCTCGCTAAGCCCATAGCTGGTCACGCCGTCCGTTCCAGGGATCGCCTCGAGTGATGCCGCGGACCCGTTGATCGTGCCCCGCACCAGGAAGAACGGTTGGAACACGGTGTCGCGGGATGTCCCGAGGCTGAGTCGCCCCGCGATGCCGAGAAAGCTGTTTGTTCCCGTCCACTGAATATCGCCAAGCCAGCTGACAATGGCGTTGCCAACGCGCACGGGTAGCGCGAGGACAGACCGACCTGGGGCGGTGGCTGTCGGTGCGTAATGGAGCTGCGGGAACGGCGACAACAGGGCGCCAATCCGGGACGTGCCGCGGAGGTAGAGGAGTCGTCCGTCTGCGGCGAGTGCTGCGGACGTATAAACGTCCGACGAGTCGGCGTAGGCCACGCGCGTTTCGCACCGCTCGAACAGGCGCGCGCCGCCACCAGCCGGCATGATGCCGAGGCATCGGTCGCGGTCGTGCCTGCCTGGGACGTCAAATGTGTAGACGATGAATTTGCCGTCATCAGAAAAACTTGCAGCGTCGTCACTCCCGGGATCGTAGGTAAGCCGGAGGGGGGACGTCGCGCTGAGGCTTCCGTCTGGGGGAGGGGGGACGAACGAAAACGGCTCCGAATGATCGCATCCCGCGTTCAGGGAACAGACTGCCACAACCCCCCCCACCGCGGCGAGCCTAGCGGTCATCCACAGGCGCATTCAGAGTCTCCCGAGGGACACAGCGAGTACAGGTCGGTCGTGAAGCTCACCGACTGACGATGGCGGAATTCGACTACGATCCTGCAGCTGCCCGGAACTGTCACGATCCGCCCGAACGACGGTACGCCAACTGAACCACCCTGAAGCGTTGCAGCCGAACCCGTTCGGGTGTCGATCAGTTGGAGGCTGGCGCCAGGCGCGAGACCCGCAGGAAAGAGCGGAGGCTCAGACGTGTCGATGTCCTGGACGACGGCCGCGACCCGGTCCCCGATTCGGGCAGGGCTGCGCAATTCGCGGGGCCGATCCGGAGCCTGCGGTGCAGAGTATACGACTGTCGCGACGGTCCCGTTAGTGGCGACCGAATACAGCCGGTTGTCACGGGTTCGAGTGTAGAAAATGGTGTCGCGACTTCGGGAGAGGTCGAAGTCGTTCGCGTCCAGGATCCCGCCAACCGTCTCGAACCGGAAACCCGACGTTGTCCGTGTCCCCCGAATGAGACCGTTCCCGATGACAACCGTGTCGCGAAAGGACTTGGTGATGGGGTTGCGCAGCAGCGTCATCTCCTCGGCCACGACGTAGAACACGTCGTTGCTCGACCAGCGAATTCGACCGATACGGGTCAGCCCAACTCCCTCGATGATCGTCGGTAGCTGCAGGATGGTTCGCGCCGCAAGCGGGGCATCCCGCGTCGCGAGCTGCAGCGAGACCTCGGCGGTGTTGGGGATGAAATCGCCAATACGTGATGCATAGCGAGCGTACAGCAAATCGCCGCTACCATTAATGGCGGGGTATTCCAGCGCGTCCGTACGCGACGCACCCACGCCGGTGTTGTCGCAGTGCTCCTCCCGGCTGCCCCCGCCCGAAGGCATGATGCCAATGCACCGGTCACGATCATTGCGGTCCCGAGGCTGGAACGAGTACAGCATCAGCGAACCATCGGATGAGAACGACGCAAAGCCGTCGATGCCGGCGTCGTAGGTCAGCCGGATCGGCGCGGTCGCATTGAACGGCGCATCGTCCGGGATGAAGGGAACCGTTGCGGTGGGATTGGAATGATTGCATGCGAGGGCGAGCAGCGCGATCATAATCGGCATCCCCCCGCAACGGTCACGCACTCAGCACCCGCAACTTGGGGTGGAACCGCCCAGGCAACGCGACTCCAGATCGGTGGTCCACGAGATCCCCTGCGCACGTCGAGACTCTGTGACCACGCTGCAATCACCCGGGCGGGCAATGATTGCACCGATCCCCTGGCCGCCGGACACGATCAGCACCACCTGGCTACTGGTCATAGCTTCGGTGAGGAGCTCCATACGTGTTCCTGCAAGAATTCCGCGCGGCTGCGCGTCCTGGTCGAGGCGGGCGACGACGATCGCCGTCCTCGATCCCAGACGCACGGGATCCCGCACCAGCCAGCCCGTAGCCGGCACGTTGGCGGTGAAGACCGTTTCGCGCGCGCCACCTGCGATGGGAACGCGGTACAGCCGTACGTCTTGATAGCGGGTGAAATAAATCGAGTCGGCGTTGGGCGAAATGACGAATGTCGAGGCAGAATCGGTGCCGGGAAGCACCGAGAACTGCGCCCCACCCGGCGTGACGATTGCCTGCACCAATCCCAGCCCGATGTACGTCGTATCCTTCTTGTTGCCGTTCGCGATGTTGCCAAGCATCAGGTAATCCTGCGCGACGAATACGAAGCGGCCCGGACCCGTCCAAGCGGTCGGCCCGATGCGCGTGAACCCTGTGGTTCCCACCGTGGCAGGCAGCGTCATCAGCGAGATGCCTGCGAACGGATCGTCGATCGTGCCGAGCCTGAGCAGCCCCCGGTCGGGAATCCGGTCGCCGATGCCGGACATGTATTGGGTGTACAGCAGGGAGCCCTCGGCGCCGAGGGCCGGCCATTCGAGCGCATCGGTGCGACGGTCGCCGTCGTCGGCGTTGTAGCAGTGCTCCGTTCGAGTCCCCCCGTCGCGCGGAAGAATCCCGATGCACCGATCCCGATCGGCCCGTCCCGCCGGCTGGAACGTGTAGATCAGCCGCGATCCATCTGGAGACCACGATGGGAAGAGGTCCATGCCTGGCTCATAGGTGAGCCGGACGATCGGTCCGTCGATGAACGGTTCGCTGGATGTTCCGGGATCCGTGGCCAGGTAGCCATCGGAATGGCTGCAGGCCGACAGGAGGAGGATTGCCGTGAATCGGCCCATTGATGTCCCGCATGTGAGGCGAGGAATGCAACGGCATGTTCTGGAATGTAGCCGTTCAGACCCTCGCTCTTCGCAGTCCGTCACCCGGCGCGTGATGAGACCCCGGGAACCGTGTCAAACAGTTGAGTAGAGACCGATCGATGGCCCCGGCGTGAAACCGGGGAAGACACCTTCAAGGTTGGCCGCCCCGAGATGACCCTGAAGCACCTCCGCGAAGAGGGTCCGGAAATCGGTGGTGACCGCGAGGTCTCGACCCTCGTGCAGTACGTCCGCCGCGAGTCCCGGCCACTGGCCGTGCACCATCCCTCCGCGCACATCGCCGCCGATGACGAACATCGCCGTGCCATGGCCATGGTCGGTGCCGCCGGTGCCGTTCTCGTGCACGGTTCGCCCGAACTCGCTCATCGTCACGAGCACCACGTCCGCCATCCGTTCGCCGAGGTCGGTCACAAACGCTCCAATCGTGGCGCCGAAGTTGTCCAGTCGCGTTGCGAGCTGCCCCTGCGCCGCCCCTTGGTTCACATGGGTGTCCCAGCCGCCGACGTCGACAAATGCAATCTCGACACCGAGGTCGGCACGTATGAGCTGCGCTACCTGTCGCATCGACGTTCCCAGTTCCCCACGCGGATACACAGCGCCGTTCGCGGCACCGATGCTCGCGGGATTTGCGGCGCGAAGCATCCGGATCGCCTCGAACCCTTCGGCGGCCGACGATGCCACGAGTCCGGTGGCGTCGCCACCATACAGCGACTCGAACGCCGTGGTGAGCGGGCGGTCGCCATTGTCCCGGGCTTCGCGCAGGCCGAACGTGCGAAGATCCTTGATCGCGAGGGCGGGCGCGCTACCGGCAAGGGTGCGTGGCAACTGCGCCCCGAACGCCACCGACCGGAACGGCGTATCGGCATGCTGGGTAGGGTTCTGGCAATACCGGTTGGCCCAGCCGTCAGTCGTCGATCGCTGGTCGGGGGCGCCAGTCTCCATGAAATCCTGTGCATCGAAGTGCGAGCGCGTCAATGACGGCGACCCCACGGCATGCACGACGGCAAGCTGATTCCGGTCCCACAGTTCGCGGAGTGGGCCGAGACGGGGGTGGAGCGCGAACTGCCCGTCGAGTGCAAGCAGATCAGGCCGGGGGATCGCGATCCGGTTGCGGGTTGTCCAGTACGCCGGATCGGCAATCGGCACGACCATCGAGAGGCCATCCACCGCCCCCCTCTGGAAGAGACACACCAGCGTCCGTCCGCGTGCCCGGCCACCGTTCACCGGCAGCGCGTAGGCAGCACGGTCGAGGAAGACCGGGTCAGCACCCAGCGAAACCAGCGCGAGTGAGCCGGCCTTCATGAACGCACGGCGCGAGATCATGATGGGCTCACTGTCGCTGGAATTCCGGTCCGCCGAGTGCGAGCCCGATTGCTCGCGCGCGGGCAGCTCGGACATCTGTCATGCCTTCGATCTCGCGCGCGATTGTCTCGCGAGTGCGTGTTCCGAGGGCACCGCCGAGGAGTTGTCGCTCGATCGCATCGATCAGTGCGGCATGATCCGGGGTTGCCGGCAGGACGCGGTCGAGGTCCAGACTGACGCCGGAAACGCGGCCCTCCGCGAGCGCAATGGCGAAGTTCATCCGTGCTAGAAGCGCACCGCTGTTGGTCCACGCCTCCGGCGACTCGGGATAACCGGTAGGCACGCTTTGCTGGAACAGTGGTTGGCCCAGGAGGGCAATTTGTTGTGCTAGTCGGGGCGTGTCATCGGCGTGTGCGCCGATCGCGCGCACCGCGCTCACCACGAATTCAAGTGGTGTCTTGAATTTTTCGCGATGGTTCGCGGCAGACCAGAAGTCGCCATCATGCACGATGGCCCGTATCACTTCGGTCACCGAGCCGCCACTGGCCGCCCATGCTGCAACGGCAGCCTCGATGCACCCAGGACTGGGTTGATCGGATACCAGACGAGCGCACAACTTGCCCGACACGTGACGCATTGTTGTCGGATGCATCGCAAGCATCGTGAGTAGGCGTGCGCCTTCCTCCTCGCCGCCGCCGGCCGGGAACGTCATCCCGAGCACCTGCTTTGCCCCGCGGTCGTGCAGGCGTTGGTTGAACACGAAGGCCGGAGCCTGATTCCCGCGTCCCACGCTCCACCCGGTGAGGATCCGAGCGACATCGATCACGTCCTGCTGGGTGTACCCCCCGCCCACACCCACGGTGTGCAGTTCGAGTAGTTCCCTGGCATAGTTCTCGTTGATCCCGGAGGGTGCGCGCGAAGCCGCAGCCGCCGCACGCGCTGGGTCGACGTTGCGGCGCCGGGCAGCCATCTCGACGCGAGCGGTACGGTCGGTTGCGTCGCCCGTTCGCGCCGCGACGCTCTGGACGTTGTCCAGGTAGAACAGCATCGCGGGGCTGTGGGCCGTTGCGATCAGCAGCGCTGAGAATGTCCCCATCGAGTTCGGGCGGATGGTACGCTCGAGGTGATCGCGAAAGTATGCGCGGTCGAAGCCTTTGTTCACGAAAACGTTGAAATGGTTGAGCCAGAAATCGGCGACGACTTCATGCAACTGGCCCTCGGCTTCAATCGCTCGAACGAGCGTAAGGGCGGCCAACTCCGCGTTCAGGCTCCGGAGTGTGCGGCCATTCGGGGCGTCGGCCATGGCACGCGTCGGGGTCCGGCGAGTCGAGGCGGTGTCGGTGACCACGCGACGGACCTGATTGGCGTGCATCGCTACCATGTCGCGAGTCGAAACGGTGAGGACCTTAAACTTTCGCTCACGCTCTGTCAGCGCGGCGCCGGGTCGGGTCGTTTCCAGTTGCGATTCGACCCAGCGCATCGCGCCGGTGGTCGCCACGAGGTCAACGCTTCCCGGCGTGGGGCCGTAACCAAGACGGTTGAGCACGTGCCGGGCGGAGTCACGCGCCGACATCGCCGGCTGGGCGCGCAGCGGGACAACCAGCGTTGAGGATGCGACCAAGACCGTCAGAAACCAGTTTTGCATGCGGGGTGGACGGCGGCTGTCGCTCGTTGTTAAGGCTTCCATTTTCGCCTCCATCCACGGATTCTTGTGACCGGTCATGATCAAGCAGGGTCATACGGGTCTCCGTTCCTGTCTGCCGACTCCTTCAACTATCTGGGCTGATGACTCAATTACGGGGCCTACTGGCGGTCAGCCTTTCGCTTTGCGCCGTCGGTGCGGGGATCGGCGCGTGTTCTGCGGTCGGTTTCGAACTTCCCAACTACGGATTCTACGGCTTCACGCCGCGCCCCGACGGAGCAATCCTGGCCCCGGCCCTTTCGACCGAACGGATGATCAGGGCGGATGGCGACACCACAACGCTCGCAGAAGGGAGCGTTGAACTCGACACGGTGAGGAGGGGGCGGGATCAGGCGTGGTTGTTGACGCGCCGGATGCCGATCGCCGGCGGAACGACGATCGAGGACAGCGTGTGGTTTGATCGCTGGTCGCTCAAGACGCTCGCGACTTGGCGCCGTGACGCCTCGGGTGACCTTCGCATGACCATCAACCGCCGCGCGGTCGACATCGAGAGGCGTGGCGCAGACGGTCGGGTTGCCCGGCGCAAGGTGCTGCTGCCTGCCGAACCGTATGCAATGACCGGTATCGACCTCATCATTGCGACGCTTCCGCTGCAGGCCGGTTACAACGGCTCTCTTCCGATCGTCCTTGAGCAACGGCCCGAGGAAATGCGCTGGATGAAGTTCGATGTGACGCGGGGGGAGGCGATGGTCACAGTGGCCCGTGGGGTCGTGAAGTTCCGCCCAACGTGGTTGGTGACGACCGACCTCGACAACGTGCAACGGAAGTACTGGGTGGCTGGCGACGACCGCACGGTCATGCGACGTGAGCTTCCCGGCCCCGAAGGTGAACGCGTCCGCCTGGTACGCGGGGGTCGAATTCCGCGGGTCCAGCTCGCCCCGGTGGAGCCGCTGCCACTACCCTGAGCGTGATCGGTTCAGGGTACGTTCGCCAAGTTGTACATCGCCCGCCACGCCCGGAACACCTCGCAGTAGTCAACGTGCCGAAAGGTCACCGTCCGGCCGCCCTGCCGGATCGACCCGGGCACCAGTTCCGCCATGTCCGCATGATGCGTGCGCACAAAGTCCACCTCGATCGTACTCGGTGAGCCTGCGCGTCGAATCGGGGTCTCGAAGGCGGTAGCACGGGTCGCGCCTTCGCGAATCCGCGCACACGCCACCTCCGGATGCACCGACCGCGCAGCCTGACGTCCGAGGCTCTCCTTGACGACCACGGTGGCGACGCCGGGAAGACGCGCCGATGCTTCCCGGCAGACGGCGGCATCACCCGTCACCAGCGTGGTGCGCACCCCGTGTTCGGCGGCCAATGCCGCGTTGAGACCGAGTTCGCCGACGCTCTCGCCGTCGAGTCGGACATCGTGGATCACGTCGGTGTAGGTGTGGTCGATACCTGCCTGCGCGGTGCCTGCTCGCGAGTGATACCCCACCAGGAAGAGGGCGTCGAAGCCGGCGTCGACACCGTGCACCATCGACCAGGGTTTCGGTGACCCGCTCGAGAGCTCCGCGACCGGGTGCAGGGCCTCGGCGATGATGTTCCGCATGTGCCAGTGGGAGTCGTTCACGACGATTCGCGATGCACCGGCGGCGAGCGCGCCCTCGATCGCTGCATTGGCCTCGTTCGTCATCAGGCGACAGGCTCGCGAATACTCGGCGCTCCACCGCTGATCAAACGGGTTGGTCTGGTCCTCGTGAACAACCCCCGCCACACCTTCCATGTCGACGCTGATGTAGATTCGCGGTCCCGGGCTCATGCGAGCAGCGTCCCGGTGACGGTTGTCACCGCTCGACCCGCGAGATGTACCCGGTCGCCCACCACCTTGCAGCGCACCACCCCGCCACGACGTGAAGCTTGTAATCCGGTCAGGGTGGCACGGCCGGTGACATCGTGCCAGTATGGCGCAAGTGCGCAATGCGCTGACCCTGTCACCGGATCTTCGGGCACGCCGAGGCGGGGGAAGAAGCATCGTGAGACGAAGTCGATACCGTCGGCGTCAGTGGCGGCAGTGACCAGCACACCGCGAACATCCCACTTTGCCATTCGATGGAGGTCGGGGGTCAGAGTGCGCACCGCATCGGCGCTACTCAAGACGCACAGCAGGTCGAACGCACCGCCATGAACCGACACGGGCTCCGCGCCCAGCACCGGCACGAGATCGTCGGGAACGATCGGTTCGCAGCGCGGGATCGCCGGAAAATCGAGGGTAATCCAGTCATTCGCGTCTCGCCGCGCGGTGAGCAGTCCGCTGCGGGTATGAAACCGCGCTGTCTCATCGGGCGTCAGCAGTTGCTCGGTCCACAGGAAGTGTGCACTTGCGAGCGTGGCGTGGCCGCAGAGATCAACCTCGGCGACAGGCGTGAACCAACGCAACGCAAAGCCATCTTCAGCGAGTCGCAGGAACGCGGTCTCGGCCTGGTTCATCTCCGCCGCGACTGCCTGCATCCACTCATCGGTGCGCGCAGCGCCCAACAGCACAACTGCAGCGGGATTGCCGCGGAACGCTTCATCGGCGAACGCATCGATGAGGTGCAGCGCGTTGGTCACGGGACCGGAACCGCTGGGGGCGTCGCGATCACTTCCGCATAATGACACGCGACATCCTGCTCCGCGACCGGGCGCAGCAAGGGGCGCTCGGCCCGGCAGCGGTTGTCTTTCAAGGGATGGAAGCAGCGCGGCTCGAAGGGGCATCCGGGCGGCGGCGCGGACGGCGAGGGCGGCTCGCCGGTCAGCACGATCCGCGACCGCCCCGATCCCGGATCGGGGTCGGGAACAGCCGACACGAGTGCCTGCGTGTACGGATGGCGTGGCGCTTCGATCACGGTGCGCGCGCTCCCGAGTTCGACAATCGTGCCGAGATACATGACGGCAACCCGGTGGGCGATCTGACGAACCACTGCGAGATCATGGGCGATGAACAGATACGCGAGGTTGCGACGATCGCGCAGGTCGAGGAGGAGGTTGATGACTTGGGCCTGCACCGACACGTCGAGCGCGGAGACCGGTTCGTCACACACCACGAACCGGGGCTCGACCGCGAGGGCCCGCGCGATACCAATTCGCTGCCGCTGGCCGCCCGAGAATTCGTGGGGATAGCGCGATGCATAGGCAGGGTCGAGGCCAACCTCGCCGAGCAACTCGGCGACCCGGCCGGCGATCTCCTGCTTGGGCAGGATCCGGTGGATCTCAAGGCCCTCAGCCACCGACGCGCCGATCGAACGGCGCGGATTCAGTGACCCGAACGGATCTTGAAAGATGATCTGCATCCGCCGCCGCAGCGCGCGCAGGTCGCCTGCCGGCACGGTCGACAGGTCAACACCCTCAAACCGCACCGTGCCCGCTGTGGGCACTTCCAGGCGGAGGACGTTGCGGCCGATGGTACTCTTCCCACTGCCTGATTCACCCACCAGACCGAGGGTCTCGCCAGGCGCCACGGCAAAGGAGACACCGTCGACCGCGCGCACCGGGGGCTTGGGCCGCGAAAGGAACCCGCCTGACTGGTAATGCTTCACCAGTCCCTCGACTTCGAGCAGCGGTGTCATGCGGTGTTCCCCTGCGCGACCCAGCACGCCGCCCGATGGTCGTCGCGTTCGATTGCCAGGAGCAACGGGCGCTCTCGGGCACACTTGTCGACCCGCACCGGACATCGCGGGTGGAATCGGCATCCATCTGGCCACTGGTCGGGACGCGGCACGTTGCCCGGGATCGGTGAGAGGCGTTCCCCAGTGCCGCCCAGCCGGGGGATCGACGCGAACAATCCCGCTGTGTAGGGGTGGTCCGGTCGCGCGAACAGCGGGCCGGTCGGCGCGGTCTCCACGATGCGGCCGGCATACATCACCAGGACGCGATCGGCGCGGCCGGCGACGATGCCGAGGTCGTGCGTGATCAAGAGCACCGCCATCCCGCGGGCCACGCGAAGGCGATCGAGCAATTCGAGAATCTGGGCTTGCACCGTGACGTCGAGCGCGGTCGTCGGTTCATCCGCAATCAGGAGCCCCGGTTCGCCGGCAAGGGCGATTGCGATCATGACCCGTTGCCGCATTCCGCCGCTGAGTTGATGGGGATAGCTGCGTGCCCGCGCCGCCGGGTCGGCGATCCCAACCTCGGCGAGCAGATCGACTACCCGGCGGTCGACTTCGGCGCGCGACACTCGGCGGTGCGCGGTGATTGCCTCACCGATTTGTGCGCCGACCCGCATGACCGGGTTGAGTGAGGCCATCGGATCCTGGAAGATCATGGCGATCCGCTGCCCACGGAACGGCCGCAGCGCGCGCTCGTCGAGTGCTGAGAGCTCGGTACCATCGTATCGCACCGATGTGGCAGGGCCGAGCACCGCGCCGGTAGGCAGCAAACCAGGGATCGACAATCCGGTGAGACTCTTCCCGCATCCCGACTCGCCGACCAGGGCGACGAGTTCGCCTCGTGCCAGCGAGAAGGTGACGTCATCGACCGGCACCACCGGTTCTGCATCACGGGCCGGAAACATGACGCGCAGGTTTGAAATCTCGAGAAGCGGGGTCATGGCGTGTCAGGCTGGAGAAAGCGGCGGAGTGCCTCGCCCATCAATGTGGCGGATGACGTGGCAGCGACCAAGGCCGTGACCGGGACGAGGAGGAGCCACGGCGCAACGTGCAGGTAATCGCGCGACTCGAGAATCATCCCGCCCCATGACGGCGCGGGCGACACCATGCCCAGACCGAGAAAGGAGAGTCCGGCCTCGAGGAGGATCGCATCAGCCACGCCCAGGGTCGCGGCAACGAGCGCCGGAGCAAGGGCGCCGGGAAGGACCTCCCTCCAGAGAACGCGCGGCGACGGTGCACCGAGTGCGCGGGCCGCGACGACGTATTCAGCGCGACGGAGCCTCAGCGTCTCGCCCCGTACGAGGCGGGCGATCGCCGGCCATCCAGTGGCACCGATGACCATCGCAAAGGTGAGTGGGGGGAGCGTACCGATTGCGGCGAGCAGCACCATCAGGACCACGATGCGCGGCAAGGCGAGCGCGAGATCGGTGATCCGGCGCAACGAGGCAGCGAGCACCGTTCCGCCCGCACCCGCAATGACGCCCACCGTCGCACCGATCACCAGCGCGACGAGCACCGCGACGACGGCGACGGTGAGTGACACGGTGGCGCCGTGCGCAAGACGCGAGAACACGTCGCGCGAATGCTGGTCGGTGCCCAAAAGGTGCGCGCTCGATGGCGGGAGAAGTGCACCGGTGGCGAGGTTGTCCATCACGAGCGGATCGGGTGCGATCCAGGGACCCACAACGGCGAGCCCGAGCAGTATCGCTGCGAGTGCCGCACCACCCCAAGCCGTTCGCGTCACAGTTCACGCTGCGCAGGATCGACAATTCGGTACAGCACGTCGGCAAGCAACGAGCCGAGTTGAACCGCGACAACCAGCAGCAAGCCCGCCCCGATCACGAGCGGGACATCGCGATTTAACGTCGCCTCGGCGAGCAACGTCCCGAGCCCTGGCCATGCGAACACCGATTCGACGAGAACGGCGCCCGACACCAGCATCGGGAGCCAGAGGCCTAGGAGCGTGACGATTGGCGTGAGAGCGGGCCGCCAGCAGTGGCGCCACGCGACCACGGCCGGCGAGAGTCCGCGGGCCCGGGCGGCACGCACCCAGGGTTGCGCCGCAACCGCCAGCGCCGCTGATCGCTGCTGCCGAATCGGCACAGCGATTGTTGCCGTCACCATGGCGGCGAGTGGCAGCACGAGGTGCGCGAGGCGATCGAGAAGCACCCGGGATAGCGGTGCGTCTGCGGCGAGCAACGGATCGCTGCTCCCTGCGGCGGGCAGCCAGCCAAGTTGCACGGCGAAGATCCAGACCAGCACCATGCCGATGGCGAATGTCGGCAACGCGTACCCGACCACGGTGGCGGCGCTCATCACGCGACTACGCAGCGTCTCGGGGTGGAGCGCCCACCAGAGGCCGAGGGCCAGGCCCACGGTGAAGTTGATGAGCAGGGTGAGGGAGCCGAGCAGCAGGGTAGGACCCACGTGATCGCTGAGCACGGTCGTCACCGGGCGCTGTTCGCTCAGTGCGATGCCGAGATCGCCGCGCACGACGCCGCGTGCGAAGTCTCCGAGTGCCTGCGGTAGCGATCGGTCGATGCCGTAGCGTTCGCGAAGTCGGGCCACGGTCGCGGCGTCGGCGGGTCGATCTCCGAGGATCACGGCAAGCGGGTCGCCCGGCATGATGTGCACCAGGGCGACGAGCAGCAGGATGGCCACTGCGGCGGAGATGACCGCATCGACCGACCTGCGGGCCAGCCAACCGGTCATGTCAGCGGTCGCGTGGCAGTTCGGCGCCCCGTCGCACCCGCCATTGCCAGAGCGATGTCCACGACTTCACCGGCCAAACCTGCACGTTTTCGAATCGCGAATGCAGGGCGATGTTGTTGTACGGCGCAGCCAGGAATGCGGCCGGCGTCTCGCGAGCCATGTGTGCGAGCGCAGCGCGGTATCCCGGCACCGGGTCCTTGTCGATCATCGCATTGGCGAGCAACCGATCAAACTCTGGGTTGCACCAGCGGGCTTTGTTGCTCGACCTCGCCTCGCGGGCCGATGCGCATGACCAACTCTGCGTCAGCGACATCGGTGATGCGTCCTGATTCACGCTCCCCATCTCCACGTCGAAGCGACCGGCGTTGAGCCGTTCAGCGACCACCGGGCCCGGGAGTCGCTCGAGATGCGCGTCGATCCCCACGGCACGCCACATCGCCTGCATCTGCAACGCGAAGTCATTTCGCACCGCGCTGGTCTGGGGATACAGGATGCCAACGCGCAGCGGCACCCCGTTGCGGTCGAGAATCCCATCCCCGTCACGGTCCCGCCAACCGGCGTTCGCCAGCGCGGCGCGCACCTTGGCGCGCGACGCGGCGCCTGCGGTCCCGCGCACAGGGCGGATCCAGCTCCAGGACACAGACTGCACCGCACCGGGCACCGACGCGTTGCGGCCGTAGATCCGCTGAGCCATCACGCCACGGTCAAGGGCGCTGACCAGCGCTTCGCGCACCGCGCGATCGCCGAGCACCGGGTGAGCGCGGGCGGTATCATCGGCAGCTCGCGTGTTGAAACGCCCGTACAGCACCAAGTTGGACATGAATGTCACCACCCGGAGATCGCGCTTGGCGCGAACCTGTGGCATTGCAGTTGGTGGCACATACTCCAACACGTCGAGTTCGCCGCTCAGGAGCAGGTTGAGGCGCGCGGCCGGATCCGGGATCACGCGGAACACCACGCGTCCGATCGTGGGCGTCCCGAGGAAAAATGCGGAATTTGCGCGCAGTTCGACGAACTCGCCGGGAACGCGTCGCTCAAAGCGAAACGGTCCGTTACCGACCGGCTGCGCTGCGTATCCCGACGTGGTTATCGAATCCACAGCGATCCGTTCAAGGAGATGAGCCGGAAGCGGTTGCAGGTTGAAGCCGATCAAGTAGAGTTGCTCGGCAAAGGTGCGCCGAAACCGCACCCGAAAGGTACGCGCGCCGGTGGAGTCGATGCCTGCAATCGGCTCGATCACCGTGTGATCGGTTCCGACGGCAGGGTTCACCATGAGCCGCCACGTGAACATCACGTCATGCGTCGTCACCGGGGCGCCGTCGTGCCACGTCGCGCGAGGGTCGAGCTCGAAGGCGAGCGTCAGCGAATCGACGCGCCGCCAGCTGCGGGCCAGCATCGGGGTGAGCGCCTCGTCACCCACGGTCCGGAACGACGACTTCAGAAATCCCAAGCGAAGGAAAAGCTGGTCGGTGACGTCTGCCACATGCGTGTACGGCAGACCAACCACCGGCACTGGGACGCTTACGTCGGCGGGGATCGCCAGAACGACTGTTCCGCGAATACCGGTGCTGGCCTGGGCACACGCACTGGTAGCCGGTGTGAGCGCTCCGCTGATTCCGAGCAGGCAGGCAAGGATGATGCGTTGGATCACACGCCTCCTGGATGAGACGATTGGCAGGGAGAGTCGCTTCAACGTCGCCACGTCCAGCTGGCGTCATGATAGCGCGGCGAATAATGGACGCTTGCGGCCTCGACGCGCTGCGTCAATCGGGCCGGCGCGGTCGTGGCGCCTCGCACTCGCCACCGACCCTCGATGGCGGCTGCGATGGTTGGTGCCTCGGGGAGCACGTCCCGTGCCCCGGCACCCTGCCGCCCAGGCGCATTCAAAAGAAACGCGTCAAGCCGAATCAGGGGATCCCGGCGGGCTATGGCGCCATGCTGCAGCATCACTCCTTGGCGAACCAGTTGGGCGCTCCCGATCGCCTTGGTCCCGGCGACGAGCACTTCGCCGCCTACTGCGGCCTCGAAGCACGCCCCGGCCGAGAGACTTGGGGTGCGGGGCAGGCTTGGGGCCATCGCGGTTGGCAGACCCAGCGAGTCGAGCGCCAAAGCCAGCTCCTCGTGGGTCGTGCGATAGAAATCGCGAAGCGCCGTGCTGGGCGGCAGCCGTGCTGCGACGGAGTATGTGAGGTCGTCGGAGTCGTGCCAGACAGCCCTGCCACCTGTGGGACGCCGTACGACGGGGATGCCTGCCGTCTTCAGGGCATGTCGATTCCAGGTTCGTGTGGCCATCTCGTGGGCGCCAAAGGAGACGGTATTGGTATCCCACCGGTAGAGCCGGAGCAGCGTCACGTCGTCATCGCGTGCGATGTCGATGGCAGCTTCGTCGAGCGCCATCTGTTGCCAGCCAGGCCGCGGCGCAAGGTCTGTCCATACCAGCACGGTGGTCATGCGGTTATCGCATCCCACACGCACCGCGCATGATGGTGCAATGCGACGCGCGACTGCTCGTTTTCGATGATCCAGGTGCCATGCGCGCGTTTGCGGGACGGTGCCCATTGGGCCGCCATTAATCCTTCGGCGTCGGATCGCGACAACCCCCGATTGGTGACGAGCCGATCCCGTCGCACGTCAACCGGTGCATCGACAACGATCACGCCATCGAAGGCTGATGGGTCACCGGCTTCGAACAGCAATGGAATCTCCGATATCACGATAGCGTCGCCCCGTGTTATCGCGGCGTCGAGCAGTTCCTGGCGGCGCCGCTCGACCGCAGGATGGATGATCGCTTCCAATGCACGACGTGCCTCAGCGTCAGCAAGCATGATGCGGCGGAGCGCGTTGCGATCGAGCTCGCCGTCGTGGGCCACGACGTCCGGGCCGAATTGCGCCACGATCTGGTCGTGCACTGGTTCACCGCGGCGCTGGAGCGTTCGGACGATCTTGTCTGCATCGATGAGCGTTGCGCCCCATCGCTCGAAAAGCTCCGCCACGGTGGACTTTCCGGCTGCCACGGTCCCGGTGAGTGCGTAGTGACGCATTAGAGGAGCGGCACCTGATCTTCGTTGAGCCGCGGCATCTGGAAGCAGCGACGACAGCGCGCCTCGTACGTTTCGCTGCCGCCGACCATGACGACGGGCATGTCCCATTGCGCGGGTCGGCCCGCGACGAGCCGCTGGTTGCGGCACGCGAGGTCGCCGCACACCACGCATATCGCCTGGAGCTTGGTGACGTCCTCGGCAATCGCCATCAGGTGACCCATCATCCCGAAGGGTTCGCCGCGGAAGTCTGTATCGGTTCCTGCGAGGATCACACGCGTTCCGTGCTCGGCGAGGTGCGTCGCCACTTCAACGATTCCCGCATCGAGGAACTGCGTCTCGTCGACCGCGACCACGCCGACGTCGGGTGTGGTCACGACGTGGCGCAGGATTTCCTCGCTGCGGTCGATCGGCCGTGCCGTGAAGGTCAGCCCAGTATGGCTCGACACGTGTTCCAGGCCTTCATATCGGGCGTCGAGATGGCTCTTGAAAACCTGGACCGGTGTGCGCGCGATGATGGCGCGCCGCACCCGGCGGATCAGCTCCTCACTCTTGCCGCTGAACATCACGCCGGCGACAATTTCGATTCGTCCGGGGCGCTGTGAAGTGGTCATGGGCCGTTCGTCAAGGGGGTGTCACCCGGAAAATCAGGCGCCGTGCGGGGTCCAGCGGACCAACCGCGGGAAAACCAGAGTACTTGCGGAGTTTCGTGCACGTGTCCCATATTCTCGCGTATCCGGGCCGCCGGCCCGGGATCAGCCCCACCCACTCCGCAGGAGTCACCATGAACAAGATGGAACTCATCGAAGCCGTCGCGAAGGCGCTCGACACCTCCAAGGCGCATGCCGGCGAGATCGTCGACCTCTTCTTCTCGACAGACGGCTTGCTCGCTCGCGAGCTCAAGAAGGGCGGCAGCATCAACCTCACCGGCTTCGGTTCGTTCGAAGTTCGGAAGCGCGCGGCGCGCGACGGCCGCAATCCCCAGACGGGCGCAACGATCAAGATCAAGGCGTCGAAAGTTCCCGCGTTCCGGCCGGGCAAGGGCCTCAAGGACCTGGTCAACAAGGGCAAGTAAGTAATACGCTGGGAAGTCGTCGTCCTGAAGGACGACGGACTACGGGCCGCCCCGCTGGGCGGCCCGTCGGCGTGTCCACTCTATCCGCGTTCGCCCCTGGATGGCCGGGAAGCCCCACCTCCACGTGGCGCCCCGCGCGGACCGCCGAACCCGCCGCGGGACTCGCCGGGACCGCGGTCCACCCGGGCCACGAGCTTCCGTCGGCGAATGGTCAGCCCCGTCATCCGGGCCGCGATCCGCTCCGCATCGGCCTCCGGTACTTCGACCAGGGCGAAGGTATCCCGGAGCTCAATGCGCCCGATCAAGGTGCGGTCCACGCCGAGTTCCTTTACCAGCACAGCGACGAGATCGCCGACGGTCGCCTCGTCCTTCTTGCCGACGCCCACCCAGATCTTGGTCGCGGCGATCCCACCCACCGGGGTCGAGCTCAAGCCGCCAAGGGGTCCACTGCTGGAGCCGGCGTTAGGCGTCGCGGTCGCCACGGCACGCCGCCAGAGCGCGAACACGGCTGCCGCGACCGTCTGGGGCTCGTGGCGTTCGAAAAGTGGGCCCAACGCATATAGCGGCGCGTCAAGCGTGCCGCCGGCGATTTCCCGAGTGATCTCACTGCGTAGCCCGACATCTCGAGTCAGGAGGGCGGCGGCACTGGTCGCGCCTTGGACCGGACGCCGGCGGGTGATGATTCGCGCCACGTGACCCTCGGTACCGGGCGGCACCAGGACCGTGAGGTCTTCGGTCGCGATAAAATCTGGCAGGTCGGAGCCTGACGGTGGATCGTAGCAGATCACGGCACCTGAAACCGGCGCCCCCCGCATGACGATTCGCACGCCTTCGGCGCCACCACCCAACGCTAGGCGAATCAGCGCGTGGTCGCGGTTGTCGACAGTCCAAATCGTCGCATCCGCAGGATCGGTCGCGTCGATCAACTCAGCGACAGCGGTGGCCCGTCCGGGCCAAGACGTTGCAAGCGTCCGGGCTGAATCGCGCGGTGCCGCAAGCGCTGGAGAGGGCGCTGCAAGGTTGGCCGATGGCGTCCCGAAGATCAGGGCACGACGCGCATACCGTTCAACGAGCGCGGCGGCATGCTCGGGCCGGGCAGTGAGGACGATCCGTTGGGCATCCTTCGGAAGATCTTGCAGCAGGACCGTGACCGCCTCATCCGCGTCCCAGTCTTCAGGCCAGGCCATGACGATGGTGGTCACGGCGTCGGGACCGAGCGCAGACCGGGTAAGGAGTGTCAGGGCCGTCTCGGGGGCAGCAATAAGGACATCGACGTCATCGGCACGGATCCGGCGGGCAGCGCGCGCCGGTCCTCGGGCCGCCTCAATGCGCCAGTGCGTTCCCACCGAGATCGCCGCCATCGTTGCGCCCCACTCCCCCACGAGCGCGGGCGCAGTCAGCACGAGGGCCCTTCCACCGCGTGTCGACAGTCCGCTTAGCAGCGCCGCGGCAATGGGACCCGCTGTGGCAGGTACGGGTGGAAGCACGGTCACAACGCTGGTGCCGCGCACGATGGGAACGAGCGCGTCAACGTCTGCCACTGCGGACGCTGTCCATCCCAGGTTGTCCAGGCCGGCGGCCACCGCCGGCGTGATCTGCCACAACTCGAATTCCGACACGGGTCCCTCGATTGTCAAGGCGGCGCAAAAACCGCCGCGAGGCGCGCAAGGTAGCCGTGCGCGCGGGCTGCAGCCAACCCGGCGCGAGATCGCGCCACGACGCTGTGCGCATCGGGGCGTTGACTCCAGGATGCGAGCGGCAAACCTTTCCCGCTGCCGCCTTCATCCATCGTCGATTGCCCATACCCACTACATCGGGATCTGTCCCATGACCTTTCGCCGCTCTCCCAACCTCGAACACCTGAAGGCCTCCGAGACGGTGGCCATCAGCACCGAGGCCAAGCGCCGTAAGGCGGCCGGCGAGGATGTCCTCGATCTCGGCGTGGGCGAACCGGATTTCGACACCCCGCACGTGGCGAGCGCCGCCGGCATCGATGCCATCCAGCGCGGCTGCACCCGCTATGCGCCGAATGTCGGAATCGCCCCGCTCCGCACCGCGATGGCGAACGCTCTGTCGCGCATGAGTGGCGGGCGGCCGGTTGACGCGGAACACATCGTGGTCAGCAATGGATCGAAGCAGGCACTCTTCAATGCGTGCTTCACCCTCTTCGGGCCCGGGGACTCGGTCCTGATCCCGTCGCCGTCGTGGGTGTCGTACCCCCAGATAGTGCACCTCTGCCGCGCGAGACCGGTCATGGTGCCGGGTGCGGCCGAATGGGGTCTCAAGGTGAGCGTGGCCGACCTCGAGCGGCACCGCGACAGCACCACACGCGGGATCATTCTCTGCTCGCCGTGCAATCCGACTGGCGCCGTGTACACAACAGCAGAGTTGCGTGCCATCGCCGCGTGGGCAGCCGAGCACGACCTGTGGATCATCAGCGACGAGATATACCGGCGGATCCATTACGGGCCGGGGCCCGCACCCTCGATGTTTGATCTCGACGACGCGGCGCTCGAACGCAGCGTGGTCGTCTACGGTGCTTCGAAGGCGTATGCGATGACCGGCTGGCGGATCGGGGCGGCCTACGCCCCGGTCGAGGTCGGCCGTGCCATGGCTGCGCTGCAGACCCACACCACCACGGGGGCGAACCATCCCGCGATGTGGGCGGCTGCCGCGGCGTTCGAGAGTCCGGAAGTTGATGCCGAGGTCGATCGCATGGTAGGGGCGTTCCGGCGTCGCCGCGATTACCTGGTCGCGCGCTTCCAGGAACAGGCACCCGGCGTCGAGTTCGTTGAGCCGCACGGCGCGTTCTACCTCTTCTTCCGGGTTGATGGCATCGCGCCGGGTCGCGCCCTCGGCGGCGCGAAGTTCTGTGAGCAGCTCATGGCGGAGGAGGGCGTGGCGCTGGTTCCGGGCTCCGCGTTTGGTGACGACCGTTGGGTCCGCCTCTCCTACTCGGTCTCTGACGGAGAGCTCGAGACCGCAACCGATCGGCTGATGGACTTCATTGGCCGTCTGGCCGCACCGACCGACCAGGACTGACGTCGTGCCCGGTTCCCCATTCGACGGGCTGCGACGCGAGTTGGTGGCTGCGGGCGCGCATCCAGCCACGACGCCGTGGACCGAACTCACGCGGGCAGGGTCCGGACGGGAAACTGCTAGTGTCGAGATACTGGATTTGCCCTTTCGACACATTCCGGTTGGGGAACTGGAGGCGTGGGATAGTGCCGTGGCGTTTCTCGACGGCTCGCAGCACGTCGAACTGGTCGGCCACGTTGGCACCGATCCGGTTGTCGCCGCCGTGATCCGTGCGGCTGTTCGGGAGCGGGCTAACCGTCAATTGCGGGTCACGGCCGAGCTCTCGCGTTGTGTCGTGGTGGCGCGCGGGTCGGTGCTCGATCGTTTGGCCGGTGTACTCACCGGGCACGAACGCATCAACCTCGACGCGAGTGTCCCGCCACATCCGCTGCACGATCTCGACCGCGCGCATGCCGCAATCGACCGCGCACGGGCGGCGCTCGAGGTTGCGGTTTCCCGACTGCACCGCGCGGCACACGATCACTGGATCATCGTCGACGGGACACTCGCGGTGTCTCCGGAGTGGGCCACGGATCCACGCATGATTGGCGTGGTCAAGTCGCACGGTGCGCTGCCGTTTGAGGGGGCTGATCTGGAGACATACTTAACCCTTCCCACAGGCCATCGCAGCTCCGCATTTGTGCTTGGTGGTGGTGGACGCCCCGAGCTGCATGCGTGGGGATTGCGCCTTCGTGCGTGGGAGGGTCACGACCTCTTCCATGGCTTGGTCCGTGTCGAAGTCGCCGCGCGCACTGCCGCCGATGTCGCGCCCGACCTGCTTTCCGGCAGGCTTCTCGCCGAACGGTCACCGCTGGCGACCGGGCCAAGGAGCGATCGGATGCTGTACGGCATTCACGATGTGGGGCGCTACCTCCGGGTGAGGAGTGCGGTGACATGACAACACTCGGACGCGTGGTGGCGACGGAGCTTCGACCCAGCACCCCCCATCAGTTCTCGTTCTGGACTGCGCGCGATGCACCGCTCGGGATCGGCTCGATCGTCCGGGTCGACGGCGATGAACGCGTCGTGTACGGCGTAGTGACAGAGGCGTTCGCGTACTCAGACCTCGCGCGTCCGTTGGACGCCGTGATCGGGGCGGATGGCGATCCGCAGCGTGAAGCCGATGCGCCCACGGTGCGTCCGGAGATTCGGCTCTGGACGGCGGCCGTTCTCCGGCAGATACCCGAGGAACCATTGCAACCCGTGCCGTTCGGCGGTGTCACGGCGGCCTCCGATTCGGACGTGCGCGTGGCGCTGCGGATGGACGCGTTCATGCAGCCGGAGAAGTCCACGGGATTGCCAATCGGGGTGTACGCCGCCGGTGGACTCTCCGCGCCCGTGTTGCTTGATGCCGATTTCCTGCTGGGACCAGAGGCGGCACACCTCAACATCACGGGAGTCTCCGGGCTAGCCACGAAGACCAGTGCCGTGACCTTCATGCTCAGCAGCATCTTCCAGACCTTCCCGGCCGCAAAGGGGAGCGTGGCCGCGGTCTGCTTCAATGTGAAGGGCCCCGACCTCTGTTTTCTCGACCAGCCGGCGTCACTCGGCGAGGTCGACCTCGCGCTCTGGCGGCGACTTGGTCTCGATCCGGCGCCTTTCCCTGACATGACGCTCTACGCCCCGTTCAAGGCCGATGGGGTCAACCTCAACACGTTACGCAGCAACGGGGCACTCGCTGATACCGTCCAGCCGCTTGTGTGGGGATTGCGCGAGATCCTGGACTACGCTGAGGTGGTCCTCAATCGCGACGACATCGATGCGAAGGCCGACGCGCTCATCGACTTCCTCGCGGAGCGGGTCGTGGGCAAGCAGTTCGAGGCTCCGGAACTGCGCGGGGCGGCATTCGAGGTGCAGAGTTTTGCCGACCTCGAGGAATTCTTCCGCGCGATCTTCGATCACCTCGAGACCTCACGGGGGGGCGAGGTCTGGCGTACCCACCATATCGCCACGATTCGCAAGATTCGCAATCGCCTCGGCAACATCGCCACGCGCTCAAAGGGACTGGTCACTGATGACGGTGTCGCCAACGACCTGCCTTGGGGAGCGTTTCGTGATCGATCGCTCACCGTGATCGATATTGCCGGTGTTGATCCCCTCGCACAGGACCTGGTGTTCGCCCGGGTCATTTCTCGCCTGCGCGAGCACCTCGAGCGACGCGATCTCGGCGTCGATCATGTGGTCGTGTTTGTCGACGAGCTCAACAAGTATGCGCCTGCCGATGGTCCCGACACGTATGTCCGGAAGATGTTGCTCGACCTCTCCGAGCGAGGGCGATATCTCGGGCTGGTTCTGTTCTCAGCGCAACAATTCCGGTCACAGGTCGTCCGGCGGGTGACGGGCAACGCCGGCACCACCATCTACGGGCGGATGGACACCGACGAGCTGGCGCTGCAGGCGTACTCGACCCTTTCCCCTGCGGTGAAGGCCAAGCTCGCGGCGCTGCCCAAGGGTGAGTTGTTGTTACGCCATCCGCATTTCACGCAGCCGGTCTTCGTGCGGTTCCCGCGGCCCGCGGCACTCTCGGGCCGTGAGGGGGTCGAGCGTTTCCCTCCCGCCCCCGACCTCCCGTTCGCCGACGCGGTGGTGCGGCGCCTCCGCGCCCTCACACCCAGTATCGTCGCGGATCAGGTGCGCGCAGTGATGGATGGTCGGCCCGAGGCGGAGGTACGCCGGGCGCTATCGGCCACGGTCCGGCGTCGCCCGGACGATCCCTTCGCCTTCTTTCGGGCCTGGCTCCGCCGCACGATCCCGTCTGAGTCACCCGAGCCGCGGCGCGGCATCACCCCGCTCGCCAGCGACGACGACGACCCCTTCGCGCCATATTGAAGCGATGCAGATCGCCCATGTCGCCGACCCCCACCTCGGGTTTCGCCAGTATACTCGGCTCACGTCCCGCGGGTTGAACCAACGTGAAGTCGATGTGGCCACGGCGTTCGGTCGCACGATCGACGGCGTGATTGCGAGCGCTCCCGACGCGGTGATCATCGCGGGGGACATTTTTCATTCCGTCCGGCCGACGAACTCCGCGATCCTCTTTGCCTTCCGGCAGTTGTCACGGCTGGTTGATCAATTGCCCGGGGTGCCTGTTATTGCTATCGCGGGCAACCACGACACTCCACGCTCCACCGACACAGTCTCGATCTTTGGGCTTTTCCATGAGCTCGGGATCCATGTCGTGCTTGATGACGCGCGGCGCCTCGATTTCGCCGACCGCGGGTTGAGCGTGCTGGCGATACCACACCAGGCGCTGTTTCGCGAGCCGCGGCCGGCCTTCGAGCCGGCAGGCTCAGCGCCCCATCAGGTGCTTGTCCTGCATGGCGAGACCCCAGGGTTGTTCGGACCCGATCGTGGAGGCGCGGAACCTGGCGGCGCGTACCTCTCGACCGACGAATTGACGGATGGAAACTGGAGCTACGTCGCGCTCGGACATTACCACGTGCAGCACCAGGTGGGCGAACGTATCTGGTACTCGGGCGCACTCGACTACGTGAGCCCGAATCCGTGGGGTGAACTGCTCGAGGAACGCCAGCGGGGGATTCCCGGGAAGGGCTGGCTGCTTGTCGATTTGGAGTCAGGCGTCGTGACGCCACAGTTCATCGAACCACCGCGTCGTGTGATCGACTTGCCGAGAATCGACGCAACTGATTTCGCGTCGGCCGAGCTGGACCGGATGCTGGAGGAGGCGATCGAGTCGGTGCCCGGGGGGATCGACGACATCGTGGTGCGACAAGTTGTACTCAATGCCCCTCGCACCATGGCACGCGAACTCGACCACTCGGCGATTCGCGGGTGGAAGGCGCGGGCGCTGCATTTTCAGCTCGACCTGCGTCGCCCCGAAGCCGTCGGTCGGGTGGTCGGGATGGGCGCCCCGGGAACGCGGCAGACGCTTTCAGAGATGGTTTCCGCGCACCTCGCGGCACGTCCGTTGCCGGCGTCGGTGGATCGGAACGAGTTCGTCAGGATCGGTACCGAACTGATGCAGTCGCTCGAGCAGGACGCCCAGGCTTCCTGATGCAACTGCTCCGACTGAAGCTCGTCAATTTCCGCCAGCACGAGCTTACCGAGCTCGAGTTTGGCCTCGGGCTCACCGGCATCGTGGGGCCCAACGGATCGGGAAAGACCACCGTGCTTGAGGCGATTGCCTACGCGCTCTACGGGGTCCCGGCAGCGCGGGGCACCCGCGAGACCATGCGTCGCCGCGGCGCGCCGGCGCGATCGCGCTTCGAGGTCGAACTCGAGTTCACGCTCGGCTTGCATCGCTACCGATTGGTGCGCACGCTCACGGTGGCGGAACTCTTCCAGGATGGCCGCTCGATCGCGAACAGCACGAATGCGGCCACCGACCGTGTCATCGCGTTGCTCGGGATGTCGCGCGACGAGTTCTTCAACACCTACTTCACTGGGCAGAAGCAATTGGCAGTGATGGCGTCGATGACGCCGATGGAGCGACAGCAGTTTCTTTCCCGGGTTCTGGGGTACGACCGGTTGCGCGCCGCCCAGGACCGGGTGCGCGGGGTGCGATCCGAATTGCGCGCGGAGCTGACGGGGATCGAACAGGGCCTCGCGGATCCTGCACAGATCGAGGCCGACCTGACGTCTGCCGTCGCTGCGCTCGATGCAGCACGCCAGGCCCGCGAGGCGGCCGAGGGGGCGGAGGCAGCGGCAATCGCAGAGGTGGCGGCGCGTGCGCCGGAATGGGCCAATGCGCAGCGGCGGCGCACGGCGTGGCAGGGACTCGACGGCGAACGCCGCATCGTCGAGGGGAAGGTCGCCAGTGCGCGGGGTGCGTTTCAGGCCATCGATCGCGAGCTGGCCGCGGCCGCACGGGCGCATGCCCGAATCGGCGAGCTTGCCGCCGCGTTGGTGTCGTGGGATGGACTGGCTGCTGAACGCGATGCCCTCGACCGCGCGGCGGCGGCGCATGCGCAGCACAGTCGAGCCGTGGCGCGGCGCGACCAGGCCCGGAAGCGACTCGTGGACCTCGAGGCGCAAGTCGCGTTGCTCGCCACCGATGTGCAGGTTGGAGCCCTCGCCGCCGGTCGGGCCGAGGTCGGCGTGGTATTCGAGGAACTCGAACGCAAACGAAGCGAGCGGCGCACCCGGTGGACCCAGGACGAGCAGGAGGTACGCACCAAGCTTGCGGCGTTCCGCGAACGTTACCGCGAGCTGGAGGAACAGCGTGCCCTCATTGAGGAACGCGGACCCGAGGGCATCTGTCCCACCTGCGGGCGGCCACTCGGGAAGGACTTCACCACGCTTCTGCAGCTTCTCGGCAGGCAACTCGACGAGGTGAAGATCGATGGCACCTACCTTCGGCAGCGTGCCGATCAGCTGAAGGTCGTGCCCGATGACCTGCGGCAGCTTGACGCGGAACGTGAGGAACTCGAGGCCGAGTTGCGGCGTCGGGCCGAGGCGCTGGGTCACGCGCAGGCGCAGCGTCGGCAGCGGATTGCGCTCGAATCGGAGCGCTCCGAGCTGGGCGAGGAGATTAGCGCATTGGAGGCCCAGCTCACCGGTCCGGAGGCCACCTACGACGCGGTGCGACACGAGGCGGTGCGGACCGACCTCGCCCAACTTGAGCCCCTACGTCGTGAGCGCGAGCAGGCAATTGGGCTTGCCGACCGGGCGCAGACGCTGGGCCGAGACGCAGCGGTGGCCGAGGTGACGGCAAGCCTGGTCGAGGCAGAACTTGCCGCGCTCGACGTACGGTTGGATACTCTCGCCTGGAATGCAGATGCATTCAGCGCGATCGAGCGCCAAGTGCGCGAGGCCGAATCGACGCTCGCCACAACGCGGGTTGAACTCGCACGCGCTACGGCCCACGTCGAAGGGGCAGAACGATTGCGCGGCTCGGCCCTTGCTCGTCGCGCGGATCGCGCGACCAAGGCGGAGGCGTCGCGCCGACTGGGTGCGCAGGTCACCATCCACCATGAACTCGATCGCGCATTCGGCGACCTTCGCACCGAACTCACGCTGCAAATGCGTCCGGACCTTCAGGAGCATGCCTCGACGCTTCTCAGTGATCTCACCGGCGGCCGGTACCCCGACCTCGAGCTCGACGAACAGTATGTTCCGCTCATCGTCGAGGATGGCGAGGTCAAGCCGGTGATCTCCGGCGGTGAGGAGGACATCGTCAACCTGGCGTTGCGACTTGCGATCTCGCAGATGATTGCGGAACGCGCCGGTCATCCGCTCTCGCTCCTGGTACTCGACGAGGTGTTCGGGTCGCTGGATGATGAGCGCCGTGCCGGCGTCCTCGACCTCCTGCGCGGTCTCGCCGATCGTTTCCCGCAGGTCATCCTGATCACACATGTTGAGGGGATGCAGGACGTGTTCGATCGGGTGATCCGGATGTCGTTCGACGTGGCTCGGGCCGTCACCACCGCCACCGAGGAGGACCCCGCGCATGGCGATGTGGCAGCCTGATCGATCGGTCACCGGTCCCGAACGCGCCACCCGCGACGATGTGGACGCACTCAATCGCGTGTTCTCCGAGGCATTTACCGATCGTTACCGAAAGGACGGCCTCGGCGGTGTGCGGGTACCACACCTCAACCCAGCGATCTGGCGCTACGCGATCGCCGATGCCGGCGACGGTGCGATGCTGTGGCGTGATGCCCGCAGCGAAGTTGCGGCCTTCAACATGGTGCACCTCGCCGGGTCCGAGGGATGGATGGGACCACTCGCAGTCCGCACCGATCGGCAGGGTCAGGGCTTGGGGCGCGAGATTGTCATGGCGGGGGTGGACTGGCTGCGGGAACGCGGCGCGAGGACCATCGGCCTCGAGACAATGCCCCGAACCATCGAGAACATCGGTTTTTATTCGCGGCTCGGATTCTTGCCCGGCCACCTGACGGTCAGCCTGCAGCGCGATCGACCGCGCTCGCTCGCCATCGATGCGTTCCGCATCGGCGCCCTCGATGAGTCCGCTCGGGTTGCCGCGATCGCCGAGTGCGGTCGCCTGAGTCGTGAGCTGGGCGCTGGCGTCGATTTTACCACGGAGCTGGAACTGACTCTCGGGATCGGCGTGGGTGACGTGTCGGTGCTTCGTGGGGCAGAAGGCCGCGCCATCGCGTTTGGCCTCTGGCATACCGCGCCGCTCGTGCAGGGTCGGCCACGGGAGGAATTGCGGCTCCTGAAGTTGGTCGCCCCCGATCTCGACACCGCCACCCGGGTCATCGCCGCGCTCGAACGCGAGGCGGCGTCGCAGGCGCTCCGGCACGTGACGGTGCGCTGCCAGACGTCGCACCATGAGCTGTACGCGTCACTGATCGGCGACGGGTATCGGGTTCAGTGGACCGACCTCCGGCTCACCTTGGCAGGGACGGGGTCTGAGCGCTCCACTGGTGTGGTGTTGTCCAACTGGGAGATCTGACCTCAGCGCTTGCCCTTCGCGCGCTTGGTGGCACGATCGATCTGGCGGGCATGTCGCCCGATGTACCAGCTCGCAAAGATGGCGAGGACGGTGGCGACCAACAGGCCGTAGGTGACGTTGCGTCCGGCGCCGGTGACGATCAGCGCGAGGGCAAGGAGGCACAGCGCCGACCCGGTCAGCGCGTCGGCGGCTCGGCGTGCGTGCGACTTGAGCCGCGCACCCCGGGATAGCGTGGCGAGGCCGATGATTCCAAGGCCGAGCACGAACACCAGCCATCCCACCGCTGCCAGCGGACCACTGTCGAGCATGTTGTCTCTCCGGTGTACGGGCGGGCGGTCCCCTTGACGCGCCCGTGCCTCGGAAGGTAACGTGCGGCAGGATGATGACACACTCCAGCAGCTATCGCGCGTTCTGCTTTGCGGCTCTTCCCTTTGGGAGGGCCGGGCACCGACGCATGCGATAACGCAGACGATCGAGAAGTTGCCCGGGCCCCCTCACATCGCGAGGGGGCCTTTTTCTTGCGCAGGTCGGCGCGGCGAGCGCCAGGGAGCAGCGATGCGGATCGCGTATCAGGGAGTACCCGGAGCCTTCAGTTGTCTTGCGGCGCAAGCGTGGCAACCTGGCGCAGGGCTCGTGGGGTTGGCGGACTTCGAGTCGGTCGTGCGTGCGGTGCGCGACGGTGCCGTCGACGCCGGGATGATCCCGGTCGAGAACAGCAGCGTTGGACCAATCGCGGCGGCCCACGCCGCGCTGGACACTCCCGGCGTGGTGGTGGCCGACCTGGTCGCGCTTCGGGTGGTGCTCTGCCTGGTGTCGCTCAGGGGTGCGACCCTCGACATGATCCGCAGCGCCGAGAGCCATCCCGCGGCTCTCTCGCAATGCGCCGGCTGGCTCGCGCGGCAGGGGATCAGTTCGCGAGCGGTGGTGGACACGGCGGCTGCGGCCCAGTCGATTGCCACCGATCGAGATTTCACCCGGGCTGCAGTGGCGTCGGCGGAAGCAGCGGAGCTGTATGGTTTGGCCGTGCTCGCGAAGGACATTGCCGACCTCGCCGACAACACCACTCGCTTCGTCGTGATCCGTCGGAGTGCTGCAGTGGCTGCGGCATGAGGGGCCTTCTGGGTCGCGCGTTCACGTTGGCGCGCGTCCGCGCCGTACGCGGGGCAACCACGGTTCCCGCCGACACTCCGGACGATATCGCGCTCGCGGTGACCGAGCTGTTGGAGGCGCTTCGCCGCGACAACAACTTCGAGGTGGCCGATCTGGTGTCAGCGATCTTCACCGTGACACCCGACCTGACCAGTGCGTTTCCCGCGGAGTCGGCGCGCAAGGCGGGATGGTCGGACGTTCCGCTGCTCTGCTCGGCGGAGATTGCTGTGCCGGGGTCGCTGCCTCGGTGCGTGCGCGTTCTGGTCCACGTGGAACGCCGCTGGGATGTCGCGCCGGCGCACGTCTACCTGCGGGATGCGGTCGCGTTGCGACCCGACCTGCATCGCAATGGCACCGCGTCCTAGCTTACCGCGTCGGCGTGCCCGGATTGGACAAGGCAACCCCGCGCACCACGAGCACGACGCCAGCTGCAAGCAGGACATGGATGTACGGTGTAGAGGGCTGGACGACGAACTGCAGCACCCCCCAGATCGCCAGCAGGACGACACCAACGACGAGTTCGGTCATGAGGCGGCCGGGCGAGGGGAATGGAGCGTACGGTTCCATTGACCGCACTGAGCATGGGGCGTATTATAGCCGAGGCCGGACGATGGTGGGGAATCCACGTTATCGAGCCAACGTGTCCGAGGATGGGCCCACATTCCACGTCCAACGTCAGGCCCCACGGGGAAGACGGACGACGCGGAGAGGGCGCCGAGACTGTCTCCCCGGGCTTCGATAGTACCTCCCCCTCATCGTGCGGCCATTCCGGCGCCGCCTCCTGCGCGAGGCGACGCCGTTTGTGTCTCTCCACCCTCCGGGATACCGCCGATGCCCCGCGCCATCGTCGTCCGTCGTGCACACTTCAACGCCGCCCATCGCCTCCACAATCCCGCGCATCCCGATGCGTGGAATCGCGAGGTGTTCGGTCCGTGCAACAACCCCAATTTCCACGGTCATAATTACGAGCTCGAGGTTTGCGTGGAGGGCGAGATCGATC
This sequence comes from Gemmatimonadales bacterium, assembly GCA_039915685.1. GTDB lineage: Bacteria > Gemmatimonadota > Gemmatimonadetes > Gemmatimonadales > GWC2-71-9 > Palsa-1233. The sequence continues at coordinate 32,660 of JBDSMU010000186.1, forward strand.
CCGACACCGGCTATGTCGTGGACGTCGGTATCCTCCGCGCGCTGATCGATCAGCATGTCCATGCACACCTTGACCACCGGAACCTCAATCTCGACGTCGAGTGGTTCAAGGAACGCCTGCCATCGGCGGAGAATATCGCCGTGTATATCTGGGAACAGCTCGCGTCGCGCATTCCCACCGGACGCCTGGTGTGCATTCGTCTGTGGGAGACACCGCGCAATTTTGTCGAGTACACCGGTGGCTGAATCGATGGCGGGGGTGCTGGTGCTCGTCACGGGTGCATCGCGGGGGATTGGCGCGGCGACCGCGCAGCGAATGCATCAGGCGGGTGCACGTCTGGTCCGCATTGCGCGCTCGACAATGCCGCCGCTGTCGAATTCGCTCGACATCAATGCCGATCTCTCCGACCCGGCAACCCGCCAGGCGGCCCTGGCCAAGGTGAGCGAAGTGGCGGGTGTCCCCGACGTGGTGGTCAGCAACGCCGGATCCTTTCTGCTCGCGCCGCTCGCCGAAACCGGCGACCCGCTGGTGCGCGAGCAGATCGCGATCAACGTCGAGGCACCGATCGCCGTCGCGCGCCATTTCCTGCCGGCGATGCGCGAGCGCGGCAGCGGCCTGCACATCATCGTGGGGAGCGTGGCAGACTGGCGGGGCTTCACGGGCAATGCTGCGTATGCGGCGAGCAAGTATGCCGTCCGTGGCCTGCACGAGGTGCTGCTGGAAGAGTACCGCAGCGCTAGGGTACGCTGTACCCTGGTCTCGCCCGGGCCGACCGACACCGCGGCGTGGGATTCGCTCGACCCGGATCACCGACCCGATCTGCCCAGCCGCAGCGACATGCTGAGACCGAGCGACGTCGCTGACGTGATCTGTTTCGTGGCGACGCGCCCACCGCACGTGCAGCTTGAACTCATTCGACTGGGCCC